>CAJWCD010000030.1:0-28488 GCA_913020725.1 uncultured Pseudomonadota bacterium | reverse complement strand
GCTGGTGACCCCGGCGAACGAGCAGGAGCGCCGACAGGTCGAAGCCTTGGGCAAGACCGTTCAGAGAGCATAGGAGCCTTGATCTTTTTTACCGGATTGGGGTGGTCGTTTGGGACGCCATCCGACACGCCAACCGCTCCTCTCCAAAATAGGCTCATGTCGGGGAACAGGTGAAATGCGATCTGGTAGCACGGGGTGGCGTACCCGTGTTCACGCCCCTGATGAGCGATCTTTGCAGAACGGATGCGCCGGTGCGCCACCCGGTGCTACCCTTCTTGAGGCATTGCTTCACCTGTTTGCCCACATTAAGCCTACTCTCGACAGCAACAGTTTTGCAATGCCGACCCCCGCAAAAACTGCTAGACTGCTTCAATTTACCTCTTAACAGAAGCACAACGTAAAATGGAGTGGATTCGATCACATTATTGTGGAGATTTGCGCGTCTCGGACGTGGGCACGGAGGTGGTGCTGGCAGGCTGGTGTCAGACTCGCCGGGACCACGGCGGCGTGATTTTCGTAGACCTGCGGGACTACACGGGCCTCACGCAGGTGGTCTTCAAGCTGGAGATCAACGAGGACGCGCATCAGGAGGCCGATCGCATCCGGGGCGAATATGTGCTGGCCATCCGGGGGAAGGTTGCGCATCGTATTGAAGGCAACGTCAATGCTAAGCTTCAGACGGGAGCAATCGAGGTGCTGGTGGAAACGCTGGAAATCCTCAACCCCTCGCAAACCCCGCCTTACATTCTCGAAAACCGCGAAGCGGTGGACGAGAAGCACCGCTTGACCCACCGCTTCCTAGACCTGCGGCACCCGACCCTGCAAAATAACCTCATGCTGCGTTCGCAGGCGATGCAGGTGGTGCGCAACTACTTCACGCAGGAGCAACGCTTCTTCGAGGTCGAAACCCCCATCCTCACCAAATCCACTCCGGAAGGTGCCCGCGATTACCTCGTGCCCTCCCGCGTCAGCCCCGGACAGTTCTACGCACTGCCGCAGTCGCCCCAGCTTTTCAAGCAGTTGTTGATGGTCAGCGGCTACGATCGCTATCTGCAAATCGCCCGCTGCTTCCGGGATGAGGATTTGCGCGGCAACCGCCAGCCGGAGTTCACGCAGATTGACCTCGAGTTGAGTTTCACGCGCCCGGAAGAGATTTTCGGCCTCATCGAGGGCATGTTCGCCCAACTCTTTCAGGAGACGATTGGGGTGGAGGTGGAAACGCCCTTTCCCCGCATGAGCTATGACGAGGCGATGGAGCGTTTTGGTTCCGATGCTCCGGACCTGCGCTTTGGGATGGAATTGACTGACATCTCCGACATCGCCGGAGGGTGCGAGTTGAAGGTCTTTTCTGAGGTCATCGCCAAAGGCGGCAGCGTCAAAGCGATCTGTGTTCCAAACGGAGCGGACCTCTCACGCAAGGATTTGGACAACCTCACCGACTTCGCCCGCATTTACGGTGCCAAGGGCATGGCGTGGATCAAGCGCAATCCAGATGGCTGGCAATCCCCCATTGCCAAGTTTTTCACCGCCGAACAACAGCAGGCGCTGCAAGAGCGCGTGGGACTAGGCGTGGGCGACCTTGTGCTGTTCTGCGCGGATCAACCCAAGATCGTATACGACACGCTCGGCAACCTCCGCAAGGAACTCGCCCGCCGCCGTAACTTGATTGACAATAGCGTGTATCGTTTTGTGTGGATCACCGATTTTCCGCTCTTTGAATACAGCGAAACCGACAAGCGTTGGGCAGCCACCCACCATCCCTTCACCATGCCCAATCTGGAGGACTTGGAGCAGTTTGGTGAAAGTGATCCCGGCAAGGTCCGGTCCATCGCCTACGATGTGGCGCTCAACGGGGTTGAAGTCGGCGGCGGCAGCATGCGGATCCACCGGGAGGACATTCAAAACCGCGTCTTCCAGTTGCTCAAACTCACCGAGGAGGAAATCGCCTCCAAGTTCGGATTTCTGATGAACGCACTCTCCTACGGAGCTCCTCCGCATGGAGGTATCGCGCTCGGATTTGATCGCATCATGATGTTCCTGCTCAAAACCGACTCGATCCGCGACGTCATCGCGTTCCCGAAAACGCAGAAGGCGTCCTGCCTGATGACCACAGCGCCCTCCGATGTGGACAGCGCGCAACTTGACGAACTCCACATCCGCGTGAAGGCTTCGGCCCAGCAGACATGACCAAGCTCACGGTCGGCATCCTCTGTGGCGGCACGAGCGGCGAACACGAGGTTTCGCTGCTCTCCGCGTACAACATCCAGCAGGCGCTGAATCGTGAAAAATACGAGGTCGTGCTGGTCGGAATTGACAAGCACGGGGGTTGGTTTCTCGGACACGATGCGGAATTCCTGATCGACATTCAGGATGTCCGCAAGGCGCATCTGGACACCTCGGTTCCGGTGGCCCGACCCGGAAGTCAGGAAATGCTGCCCAGCGTCTTGGGCGCTGCCCTTAGCGGAGTAGATGTGTTCTTTCCGATCACGCACGGCAAGCTAGGCGAGGACGGCGCGTTGCAAGGTTTGCTGGAACTGCTCGGCAAACCCTATGTCGGCTGCGACGTCACCGGTTCCGCGATCTGCATGGACAAGGACGTGAGCAAACGACTGCTGCACGCAGAAGGCATCCCGGTCTCAAAATCCCGCACCCTCTGGAATCCGAAATCCGTCCCCTATGACGAGGCTGTTGCCGCACTCGGAACTCCGCTGTTCGTGAAGCCTGCCCGCGAAGGCTCGTCGCTGGGGGTCAGCAAGGTCCGGAATGCCGAACAATACGAAGAGGCTTTGCGGGTTGCCTTTGCACTGGACCGCAAGGTGTTGGTGGAAGAAGCCGTGGCCGGTCGTGAAATCGAGTGTGCCGTGTTGGGCAACGAACGTCCGGAAGCCGCACCCGTGCTGGGCGAAATCGTGCCTCGGCATGAGTTCTATTCCTACGAAGCCAAGTATGTGGACGAAAAGGGCGCCGAACTGATCGTACCCGCTCCGGTGGCTCCGGAAAGCGCCGAGCAAATCCGTGCCACCGCCGTGCAAGCGTTTCAAGCGACCGAATGCCGAGGCCTGGCGCGGGTGGATTTTTTTCTGCGCGAGGACGGCTCCTTTGTCCTCAACGAACTCAACACCCTGCCGGGTTTCACCAACATCAGCATGTACCCCCGGCTTTGGATCGAATCCGGGGTGTCCTACCACGAATTGCTTGATCGGCTGATTGCGCTGGCACTTGAAACGCGCCAATGAGGCTCTACGACGATCCCCCCCTGCACATCGTTCTCCACGAACCCCAGATTCCCCCCAATGCGGGCAACATCGCCCGGCTTTGCGCGGCCACCCGCTGTCACCTGATTTTTTTGGGAAGGCTCGGTTTTGAGTTGACCGACACCCACCTCAAACGCGCCGGACTCGACTACTGGCAGTGGGTCAGTTGGGAACACCTTCCGGACGCCGAGGCGTTTTTCCAGAGCTTGCCCAGCGACCGTTTTCATCTGCTCTCCGTCCACACCAAAACGCCGTACCCGCAAATGCAGGCGCGGCACGGCGATTACCTGTTTTTCGGCAAGGAAACCTCCGGACTGCCCAAGGCATGGCTGCAAGCGCATCCCGACCGGGGCTTTTGCATTCCGATGTTGGAAAGCAATGTGCGCAGCCTCAATCTCAGTTCTGCCGCCGCCATCGTCACCTACGACGCTCTCCGTCAACTCGGCCAATTCTGACCATGCCCGATCGTCCTGTTTGGTACTTCGATCTCATCTCTCCTTTCGTGTTCCTCCAGCTTGAGCAGCGTGGTGAGTTGTTTGTGCGCCTCCAACCCGTGTGTCGTCCGGTTTTGTTTGGGGCACTGCTCAAGGAGCATGGCTCACTCGGCCCGGTGGAGATTCCGGGAAAGCGCACCTTCACCTATCGCTTTGTGCAGTGGCAGGCCCAGCAACACGGTATTGTGATGCACTGTCCGCCCAAGCACCCGTTCAATCCGCTGGCACTGCAACGGCTCTGCGTTCACTTGGGAGACGACTGGGGGCGCATCCGGGAGCTGTCCCGCTTCGTCTGGCAGGAGGGACGAGTGCCCGAAAGCGATTCCGATTGGCAGGACGTGGGCAAGCGGATTGGTGTGGGCGTAAACAACATTCAGGAAATCACCCAGAATCCGGAGGTCAAGCAGCGACTCGCGGACTACACCACCGAAGCCTTGCAGCATCAGGTGTTTGGGGTGCCGACCTTCCGAGTGGGTTCCGAGTTGTTCTGGGGAGTGGATGCGACTGGAATGCTGGAGGCGTTTCTGGCGGACCCCTCACTTTTCAAGCGTGAGGAGTATCGTTATCTGGAACAGGTCGAGTTCGGGGTCCGGCGCCAGCCCTAACTCCACGGAGCAAAGCCCATCTGCCGCTTGCCGAGGTCGGTCAAATCGTCCAGCGTGGCTCGGTTGGGGTAGGCCACCTCGTAATCCTCCGGGGCAAAATCCGGGGCACTGCGTCCTTCCAGAAACGGCTGCTTCTGGCGTTCCAGATAGCGCATGTTCCGGTCGCACCACGGGGCGGATCCGATGTAGATGACGCTGCTGACATCGGAGCCTTGGTGTTCGTGTTCCACCGCATGGACCACGTCCGAATGCCACCACACTGTGTCGCCCGGTTCCACTTTCGGAATCGAAACCAGCCCGCGCAGTAACAACGAATGCCACTCCTCCGTGATGGCTTGGGCGCGACCCTCGACGGCTCCACAAAGCAGGTCTTCCGGAACATCCTCCTGAAACGGGCGCAGCAGCACATAGGCGATGCCGAGTGTGGTGGGAATGAGTTGCAAGGTTCCATCTCTTGGACCTTGCGGAGTCAGTGCCGTCCAGCCCTGCCAAGTCCGAAACGCCTGGCACACTGCTGGCGAGTCCACGCCCTCCACCTCCGGACGTGACGCCCCGTTGAAGGGGCTGAAGTCCCGCCAATTGCCCTCAAACAGAGAGCGATACACCTGTTGGTAATTCGCTCCCAGCCAGCGCTCAACGGACCCTCCGTCAATGTGTGCGGAGAGTCCCAGCGTGGTGTCTCCGGGTTGCCTCATGCGGACGCGATCCACATAGGTGCATTCCCGATCCGGATTAAAATGCTGGGTGCCGTTTTCCTGATAACGCCAAAGCCGATTCAGGAAGGACCGTGTTTTCGCAAGCGTCTCACCCTGCCGCGCTTCCACCTGCGGTTTCGACCAGTACACCGCGCAGATTTGCGGACGCCCTGCCTTCAAGTCGCTGAAGTACTGGTCCAGCACCGGATCGTCCTGCTCGTAATAGCCATTGTCGGCAAGGTAGCTCCCAAGTTTGTCATACCAGTCCGAAGCCTGACCCCGCGCAAAAACCCCACGAAGCACCACGGCTCCGCGACGCTTGACTGCTGTAACCGTCTCGTTGCTCACCCGGTTTTCGGCAAGGTCCGAGAAGGCGATTTCCGGAATCACGGATTCGCCGCGCTGGGTGGCGGCTTCGATGGCGGCTACCTCCTCGGCGACCAATGCCTCCACCTCCTGGAAGCGTTCGGTCACGTCGGGGCATTGCTCTCGCACCCGCCGTTTCAGCGCTCGAATCTGCTCCGGAATGTTTGTGGTGTTGATGCTCATGGCAACCTCGTTTTAGCGGATTCGCTCCCCGGTTTGCGGGTCAAAGAACACGGACTGCGACATACTGAGGCTGAGGGGCATGGTGGCTCCGTCCTCCACGACGTTTTCCGGATGGGAGCGGGAGATCACAGAGACTCCGTTGATTTCGGTGTAGACGAGCGTGTCCGGACCCGTGGGTTCGGTGACTTCCACCTCAATGTCGATGGCATGAACCCCAACGGCATCGCTCCACTGTGGGAGGTTGGTGATCTGCTCCGGACGCAGCCCCAGCGTCACCTCCTTGCCTTCGTGTCCGTTCAGGAAATCCGGAGCCGGAATCGCAACGGGCGACTGGCCCTTGGGGGTCAGGCGCAGCACGAATCCGCCCTCCTGTGATTCCACGTTCGTCGGAATGAAGTTCATGGAAGGCGAACCGATGAACTCCGCAACGTAGCGGTTGACCGGATCGGAGTACACCTCTTTGGGCGTACCCAACTGCACCACATCTCCCTCCTTCATTACGGCAATCCGGTTCCCCAAGGTCATCGCCTCGATCTGATCGTGGGTGACATAAATGATCGTCGTTCCAAGGCGATGGTGGAGCTTCTTAATCTCGGCCCGCATGTCCACCCGGAGCTTGGCGTCGAGGTTGGAAAGCGGTTCGTCAAAGAGAAAAATCTTGGGATCGCGCACCAACGCCCGCCCCATCGCCACACGCTGACGCTGCCCTCCGGAGAGTTGCGCGGGTTTGCGCTCTAGCAGGTGATCAACCTTGAGCATCTTCGAGAAATGTTGGAGCGCCTTCTCCATGTCCGCACTGGAAACCTTGCGCTGCTTCAGCCCGAAGGTGATGTTGTTCCGGACGGACATGTTGGGATAGAGCGCGTAGGACTGGAAGACCATGGCGATGTTGCGGTCTTTCGGCTCCATGTTGTTGACCATGTAGTCGTCAATCCGAATCTCTCCCTCGTTGAGCGTCTCCAGTCCTGCGATGATGTTGAGCAGCGTGGACTTTCCGCATCCGGATGGTCCCAAGAGCACCAGAAACTCGCCATCGCTGACGTTGACCTCCCGGAGAACCTTGGTGGGCACACCGTCTCAGGCCCGAAGAGTAACAGTGACCGAAAAACTGTCAACCCGAAACCGTAGGCGCATGCCCTGCAACCCCACGGGGTGCCGGAAATTTGAATTGAATGTCCGGGCGGTTCCGCTAGACTCTTTCCAAGATTAACCCTTTCGGAGCAATCCATGTCCAAGTCGATAGACTGGGGGTATTTTCGCCCTGGCTGAACTTCGTGTAAACGGGCGCAAGAGTTTCTTGACGCGAACCAAATCACCGACAGCGAGCGCGTGAGCGCCACCAAACAACGCTATGACGCGGAGGCTGCATGGGAGTTGTTGAAATCCGCCTCCCGCATTCACGCCGCCAAAGGCAAGAAAATCAATCACTGGAACCCGTCCGAGGATGACCGCGACGCGATTCTCAGCGACGTCATCGGCCCCAGCGGAAACTTGCGGGCACCGACTTGGCGGGTTGGCCGCGAATTCATTGTCGGCTTCAACGAAGACCTTTACGCCGAGGTGCTGACCCCATGATTCGAGTCGGCATCATCGGCGCCGCAGGGCTTTCCGGGCTGGAACTCCTGCACTGGCTGGGGCGGCATCCGGAGGTGGAGGTCACACTGGTGACTTCGACCAAATACCAAGGCCGACCCGTCTGCGAAGCCTTTCCGCAACTCCCGAATTGCAAGCTCGTCTTTCAACCCAACGACACCGACGTGTCGGGATGCGATGCCGTGTTCCTCGCGGTCCCGAATAAGGCGAGCTTGGAACGAACGCCTCAGCTTCTCGATCAAGGCGTGCGCATCATTGACCTCTCCGGAGTCTATCGGCTCCGGGACATTGCCTCGTTTGAAACGCACTATCACCTTTCGCACACCTCGCCAGAAGTGTTGCGGGAGGCGGTCTTCGGGCTTCCGGAGTATTTTCGAGAGCGCATTCCAAACGCACGGGTCATCGCCAATCCGGGCTGTTACCCGACGGGCGTTTTGCTGGGGCTGTTGCCGTTTGGGGAGTTGCTGAGCGGACTGGTCAACTCTCCGATCATTGACGCGAAATCCGGGGTTTCTGGAGCCGGAGGGCGGGTGGAGGACGACGCCACGAACTACATGGAGGTCAACGAGAACTTCAAGGCGTACAAGGTGTTCGGGCATCAGCATCAGCCGGAAATCCAGCAGTACCTGACCGACCTCACCTCGTATCCGGCAGATGAGTTAGGCGAAGTGATTTTCACGCCCCACCTGCTGCCTGTGAACCGAGGCATCCTCTCCACGATCTACCTGCGGTTTCAGAATCCGCTGGATGCCGAACAGGTGCAGGTCGGTTTTCAGGAATTCGCAGCGCAGAACGCCTTTGTCCACTTGCTTCCGGAAGGACAACTTCCCGACCTCAAGGCCAGCATCCATTCCAACCGCTGCGTGATCGGTCTCAGTTGCGATGCCTCACGCCGGAACTGGATCGTGGTGACGAGTATCGATAATCTTGTGAAGGGAGCCTCCGGACAGGCAATTCAGAACCTGAACCTGATGTTTGGGCTACCGGAAACGGCGGGGCTTGTTTGATCAATCGGCAGATTCCACAAAGCCCTCGGCTTCCGGAGGCGCAAGGCGGCGATCTGTGCCTTGCAGGGACTGGAAATAGCACATCTCCCGCAGCCGAGAATAAATACGCTCGCCCACGCGCTTCCGGAGGGTGTCGGCAAGATACTGCTCTGTCTCGGTACGATCCCGGCTCAGTACGCGCTCCCGGAGGGTGTCCTCCTCGCGTTCCGTGTAGTTCGTGGTCGCCATGATCAAGCGATGGTGATTGTAGCGCTCAGTGATCAGAGTATCCAAGATGCTCAATTCCCACGCGGTGTTGCGGCCCTTGCCCAGATCGTCAATGATGAGGACATCGGTTTGCAGATGGGGTTCGATGATCTCGATGTCAGACTTGCCGTCTGAATACCCTTGGCGCAGTTCGGAGAGCAGTTCGGTGAATCCCTGAAAAACGCAGGAGATGCCAAGTTCGATGGTGGCTCGGTAGGCAAATCCGGTCAGCAAGTGGGTCTTTCCGGTGCCCGGCGATCCCATCAGCACCATGCCCTTGAGCACATCAGCAGATGGCCTCTCCTGCTCCGAATCAGGCCGGACTTGATGGGGCAGCCCCCGAAGCATACTTTCCAGCAGGGAGAAGACTTTCGCGTTCTCGGAATCCTGATCGGCGAGCGTAAGTCGACTGTGCTGATAACGGCGCGGAATTCGACAGCGGTTGTAGAACTCGATGCGCTGCTTGAGCCGCTCGCAGTCCGGACACAAGGTCGCCAAATCACGCCCCTGTGGATCAAGAGTGAGCAAAAAACCCGTCCCGCGACAGGTGGGGCAGGGGTTGGGTGCGCAGTCGCAGAGTTGAGCTTGGGCATAGCGAGTGCCGGTGCCGGCACGGACGTAAACCCGCGTGTCCTGACAGCGGAGGCAGGTTGGGCTGGATTGAGCCATGTGTTTCTTCAAAAACAAATCGTGAGTGAGTCATCCTTCGCCGCAGTCAGCAGCGGCCTCTTCATCTTCCCCAATCCATCCTGAACATGCCAGTGCGCTTTCCCATTCCGAAACTTGAGAACGACCTGCTGCTGCGGGCGATAAACGGACTTGCGGTGGAGCGAGTACCTGTCTGGATGATGCGACAGGCTGGACGCACCGACCCCGCTTACCGGAAAATCCGGGAGCGCGATGGCCGACCACTGGAGCAGCTTTTCCGAGACGTGGAGCAAGCCATCGAGATTTCTCTGCTCCCCCAGCGCATCGGAGTGGACGCAATCATCATGTTTCAAGACATCCTCACCCCGCTTGCACCCGTGGGCGCTGAATTTCGCTTCACGCCCGGACCCACGCTGGCCTCGCCCATCCGAACGACTGCGCAAGTTCAGGCGCTGCGGCCTCTCAATCCGCAGCGGGACATACCCCATGTTGGTGAAATTCTACAGGGCATCCAAGCGCGACTTGGTGGAGCCTTGCCCGTGCTTGGCTTCGCTGGTGCCCCTGTGACCCTTGCTTTTTTCATGATCGCCGGACAAAGCCCCACCCGCCAGATTTCGGACGTGCTGCGGTTTTTTTCCGAAGCACCCAAATTGGTGCAAACCCTGTTGGATTACCTGACCGACCTCACCATCGCTTACCTGCACTACCAAATCGATTCCGGAGCACATGCCGTGCAAATTTTTGAATCCATGGCCGATGTCTTGCCTCGTGAACTCTATGAACAATTTGCGCTGCCCACGCACGAGCGCATCTTCGCCTCACTACCCAAAACAACTCCTGCGATCCTGTTTGCCAAGGAGTTTTCCGACCTTGATTTGTTGCTCCAGAGCGGGGCACCGATCCTCAGCGTGGGTTCCTGCGTTGACCTCGCCGACGCCCGGAGCAAGGCACCCGACCGCGTTTTTCAGGGAAACGTGAACAATCAACTTCTGGCCGACGGCACTCCGGAAACGGTCACGGAAGCCATTGCACACTGCCTCGCACAAACAGGCGGCCGCAACCACATCCTCAACCTCAACCACGGACTTTTGGAGCGGACACCTTTCGAGCAGGTGACGCATTTCGTCAACACCGCCAAAACGCTGGGGGCTGCTCATGCGGAAATTTGAGTCGGCAGGGGTTCCGTTGAACAAGTCTGCCATTGCGCCCAAAGCTCATCCAACGTCTGCCCGGTTCCGGGATGGGTCCACACCGGAGTGAGTTGCTTGAGTGGCAGCAACACAAACGCACGCTTGGCCAATTCAGGATGAGGAACTGTCAATTCCGGCAAGCACAGCATCTCTTCGCCGTAGCTCAGCACGTCGATGTCAAGGGTGCGTGTTCCCCAATGCTCGGTGCGGACACGTCCGGCTTGCTCTTCAAGCGTTTGACAGAGGTGCAGCAGTGCAAGCGGTTCCAACGTTGTGGTTCCGCAAACCACTTGATTGAGGTAGCTTGGTTGCTCCATGCCGAGCAAGGGCGCACTTTCATAGATCGGTGACTTCCGGAATTCGCCAAGCTGTTCTGCTAACGCTTTGCAGGCGTTCCGCAACAAGACGGTTCGATCTCCTAGATTGCTGCCTAAGCCAAGGTGTACGAGCATTGCTGAATTTCAGGGCCTCCGTGTTTCTGACAGTATCGAGCAAATCAACCACCCGTGCATTGTCTCACACATGATCCGCATTATTTCCGGAAAATTTAAGGGATGCCGCCTCAAAGTTCCTGACGGCCGGAACGTGCGCCCCACCACCGACCGAGTGCGCGAAGCCCTCTTCGGAATGCTGGAACACCGCATCGTCTGGCCGGAAATGGTGGTGCTGGATCTTTACGCGGGCTCCGGTGCCTTGGGACTGGAGGCACTCAGTCGCGGTGCGCAAAGCGCTGTGTTGGTGGAATCCTCAAAACGCATCGCAGGTATCCTCCGGCACAATGTGGGCGTATGCGGACTTCAACCCGAGACCTGCCGCATGATTATGGACCGCGCCGAACGTTGGCTGCCGGACTATGAATCGTCCAGGATTCCCAGTTTGGTCTTCCTTGACCCTCCGTACCAAGGCGGGGCTTATGACAATATTCTGCAAATGCTGGCAACGCACCCTGCCTTGCGCCCCGGCTCTTGGGTGGTGGTGGAATCTCCAACCAATCTTAAATTGGAAATTCCCCAAACCTTTGCAACCGTGCAATCCAGAAGCTATGGAACCATCAAAATCCAACTTCTGCACAAGCCATTTGCGACCAACCCTCAGAGTAAAGGCTTGTCTTCCCACCGCACCTGACTTACTCTGTTGATCTTGCCACGCAAGCCAATTTTTCCACAAAACTCAGCGTGCTTCAGCAATCTCCGTCCACGGCAGCTTCCGCTTCCAGCACCAATTCCACGGCCCCGGAGTCGTTGCAAGATCAAATTGATCTTGAGCGGTTGCCCCAGCATGTCGCGGTGATCATGGACGGCAACGGCCGTTGGGCAGAACAGCGGCTGTTTCCACGCTTTCAGGGGCATCGCAACGCGGTACGAGCCGTGCGGGCAACAGTCGAAGCTGCCGTTGAGCTGGGCTTGGCCAACCTCACCCTTTATGCTTTCTCCACCGAAAACTGGAGCCGACCTTCCGGAGAAGTTTCCGCCTTGATGGAGTTGTTCGCGGAATTTCTCGTCAAGGAGTTGGCAATGATGCTCAAGCACGATGTTCACTTCCACTTGATCGGTGACCCATCGCGGCTACCGGATTTCGTGCAGACGCCCCTGAACAAAGCCCTTGCCGCCACACAGGAAAACCGAGGGATGCGGCTGCACCTTGCGGTCAACTATGGTGGACGTACTGAACTCGTCCGGGCGGTGCGCCTGATCGCCGAGGCCGTGCAGCGCGGAGAGTTGCAGCCTGAAGACATTGACGAAGCGGTGATCTCCCAACACACCTACACCCCGGACACCCCGGACCCCGACCTGATCATCCGCACCAGCGGCGAGCAGCGCATTTCCAATTTCCTGACGTGGCAGGGGGTGTATGCGGAATTCCACTTCACCCCCGTCCTCTGGCCGGATTTCAACAAAACCGATTTCCATCGCGCCCTGCTGGATTTCCAGAACCGCAAGCGCCGGATGGGAGGAACAACACCCTCCCGCACTGTAGGCTGACCTCCGGAACACTCTCCATGCCTGCCAGCCCCACCATGCCTTCCGACCTGCTTGCTCGTGTCAAAACCGCAGTACCGCTGGCAGCAGGATTGACCCTCCTGCTGATTTATTTGCCACCCTTCGCTCTTGGGTTGCTGGTTTCAGCAAGTGCCCTGCTCGGTGTTTGGGAGTACTCCCGAATGCTCTCCGGCACCGCCAGGCCTGTCCCCTTTGCCGCCTTGGTCGGAGCGGTTGTGCTGATGTCGGCAGGAACTCTTTTCGCAGGCAGGGACGGCCTGACGGCTGCACTCTTCGCATGTCTGCTGCTCTGGATTGGCTGGTCGCTGCTCTCCCAACCCGTCAAGTCGCTGGAAGGCATGGCCGGATTTGGCGTGGGTGTGTTGGGCCTGCTCTGGATCGTCTGGAGCTTGCAACACTTCACGCTGATCGCCTCGCGCCAGAGTGGGGTTGCAGAGTTGTTCTTTGTCCTGTTGGTGGTTTCCTTCAGTGACATCTTCGCATATTTCGGCGGGAAGCAATTTGGACGAACCCCGCTCGCTCGAACCGTCAGCCCCAAAAAAACCTGGGAGGGCAGCGGCTGCGGACTTGCAGGAGCCGGACTGGTTGGATTGCTGTGCGCCGGTGCCTTCATGAGCATTGCTTGGCACGAAGCCCTTTTCTTGGCTGTTGTCACCGCAGCTGTTGGGCAAGTGGGTGATTTGGTGGAATCGAAAATGAAACGACTCTGCGCCGTGAAAGATTCCGGCTCCTTGTTCCCCGGACATGGCGGCCTGCTCGACCGCGCTGACGGGCATTTGCTGGCCGCCCCAGCGTTCTACTACCTGACCTTTTGGCTATGATTCCCGCCAAGCCCATCTCGGTTCTTGGAGCCACGGGGTCCATCGGTGCCAGCACCCTGGACATTGTCCGGGAGTTTCCGGAACGCTTCCGTGTGGTTTCGCTTTCCTGCCATCAAGCCGTGGAGCAGTTAGCCGCACAAATCCGGGAGTTCCAACCCAATCGAATTTGTGTGGGATCGGAAACCGCTGCGGGAGATCTGCGAGCCTCGTTTCCGGAAGTGGAAGTTTGTGTTGGTGAAACCGGCTTGGTGCAACTCGCCAGTGACCCCGAGGTGGAATTGGTCGTTTCCGGCATCGTGGGAGCGGCGGGCCTGCTTCCGGGATACGCTGCTGTGCAAGCGGGCAAAGTGATTGCCATCGCTAACAAGGAACCGCTCGTGTTGGCCGGAGAGTTGTTCGTCAACGAAGCCCAGCGCACTGGTGCCACCCTGTTGCCCGCAGACAGCGAACACAATGCCATCTTTCAGGCACTCCACGGACATTCGCGGGATCACGTCGCACGCATCATCCTCACCGCTTCCGGTGGGCCATTCCGCGACCGTCCGCTCGCAGAGTTTGCTAACATCACAGTTGACGAAGCCCTCGCCCACCCAAATTGGAAGATGGGTCCCAAAGTCACCATCGACTCGGCAACAATGATGAACAAGGGGTTGGAAGTCATTGAGGCCCACTGGCTGTTTGGGCTTCCTGTGGATCAAATCCGGGTGGTCATCCACCGACAAAGCATCGTCC
Source organism: uncultured Pseudomonadota bacterium (assembly GCA_913020725.1). Lineage (GTDB taxonomy): Bacteria > SAR324 > SAR324 > SAR324 > NAC60-12 > UBA8110. The sequence continues at coordinate 14,654 of CAJWCD010000030.1, read as the reverse complement.
ACTCGTTGGCCGAATTTGTGGACGGCTCCTTCCTCGCTCAGCTTGGCTTGCCGGACATGCGCATCCCGCTTGCTTACTGCCTCGCCTACCCGGATCGGCTTCCGCTTTCCCTCCCGGAACTGAAGCTCGAAGCACTAGGACGGCTCGATTTTGCACCTGCTGACTTGCAGCGGTTTCCATGCCTCCGTCTCGCCATGCAGACCACGCGCTGGGGCGGCAGCGCACCCGCCGTGATGAATGGGGCCAACGAGATGCTAGTCGCCGCCTTTCTTGCAGGCGAAATCCGGTTTCTCGACATCGCAAAAACCTTGGAGGCCGTGCTACAATTTTGGAAAACGCAACAAGCACATCCGGAATTACCGACGACTCCCCAAACCCTGGACGACGCTCTGTGCGCCGATGCTTGGGGTCGGAAACAAGCCTCCACTTTGATGAACCAAAACCTCACCCGTGAACCTCTGCCACAAGCCGTTGCCTGACCGACCATGACCACAGTATTTGCTTTCCTCCTAGTGCTAGGATTCCTCATCTTTATTCACGAGATGGGGCATTACCTTGCGGCTCGTCATGTTGGAGTCCGGGTGGAGTCCTTCTCCATCGGGTTTCCCCCCAAACTCATCGGCAAGCAGATCGGCGAAACGGAGTATCGCTTGTCGTGGATTCCTGTCGGCGGCTACGTCCAGCTTTTCGGGCAAAACATGCACGATGAGGACCCGGACGACCCTCGGAATTACGCAGCAAAGTCGATTTTTCAGCGGCTCTACATCCTCGTTGCCGGTCCCGCCATGAACCTGCTGGTGGCCCTGTTGTTCATGCCGTTGGTCTATTGGATGGGCGTGGACTCTCCCGGATACCTCTTCTCCACCCCAGTGGTCCATCAAGTTGCTCCTGCAACCTTGGCCGCTGAACTTGGGGTCCAACCCGGAGACGAAATCCTCTCCATCAATGGACAGGAGACCAGCGACTGGCGCACGGTGAGTGAACTCACTTCCGCACTCTCTCCGGATGCTCCCCTGACTTTGGAGCTTTACCGCAACGGCGCTTTTCTTCCAGTCACAGGGGTGTACCGGACAGGCGAAATAGGTTGGGTGCCCCGCATCCCTCCCATCGTGGGCACCTTGCTGGAGAATTCTGCGGCACGGGCATCGGGCATTGTTCCGGGAGACCGCATTATCCGCATCAACGATCAGTTGATCCAAGACTGGAACGAAATCTCTCCAACCGTCCAAGCACTGCAACAGCAACACCGGGACTCCACTAGAAATGATGCAGTTTCACAGCCTCTGCGAGTTGAAGTGGAGCGCGACAGTGAGCCGTTCTGGGTGGACATCACCCCAAACTTTGATCCGGAGTCCGGACGCTACCTGCTCGGCATGACGCTGGAAATGAAGAAACTGAGCTTCAGCTTTGGTGAGGCCGTGCAACGCGGAGTGGGACGGTTGCTGTACCTCGTCGGAGCAACCTTTTCCTTTCTCGGACAGGTGATTTCCGGCCAAGGTTCAATGGATGATGTCGGCGGGCCGCTCCGGATTGGCAAAGTGATTGGGGAAGCCGCTGAAAGTGGCTGGACGGACCTCTTCTTCCTCACCGCGATCATCAGCCTCCAGCTTGGCATCTTCAACCTGCTGCCCATTCCGGCTTTGGATGGTGGCCATATCCTGCTGCTGTTCTTCGAAAAACTCAAAGGCAGCCCGCTCAGTGCTGTCCTCCGGGAACGCACCCAGATGGTCGGCTTCTCGGTGCTCCTTGCCCTCATGTTGTTCGTCACCTACAACGACCTGCTCCAGCTTTTCTTCAAACTCCCTCAGTAACACTGAGCGAGACGAGATGCCGACGCATTTCGCCCAGCAGTTCATGGATGGGCAAATCCGGGATTTCCTCCCAACTCATCAACTCCAGCAAGTAGCGGTTTACACGCCCGCGCACCAGTCCGCGCTCCTGCCACTGCTCGTGAACCGACTCGACTTCTCTGGAGAGTGGGCGTCCATCTATTTCTCTCCGCAGGAGAAACCGAAGTGCGCTGTCCGGATACTCCCGCACATAGCGTTGCAGAGCATCGCGGGTGATGGGTCCGGTTCCGAACACCACATCGGCCTCGTCGGTGGAAACTTCCTTCAGTCCTTCCTCAAAATCATCGTCGTCAATGTCCTCGTCTCCGAGGTCCAGCAGAGCCGCTGCTGTCGCCGGAGCAGGCGCTGGAGGCTCCTCCTCATACTCTTCGAGTTCCTCCGAAGGTTCCGGAACTGTGGACTTTTCCTCAACCGAGACCTCAGCAGACGACTTGGTATGCTCTACTGATTCCGAGTCGTTGCTTGCCACCGATTCCGCATCCTCCGAAGTTGGAGTTTCCGGAGCTGCGGCTTTGGGGTTTTCCCCCTGAAACATCGCATCGGCAGCAGTGGCTTCAGCGATTTCAATCTCCGGAATCAGCAGTGGGGCTTCCTCCTCCTGATCCTCTGCACCTAGCGACAAATCCGGCTCCAGCACCAAATCCAAATCCGACTCTGGCGCTTCCGCCTCCACCTTGTCCTCCGCTGTCGCAGTGGGTTCCGCCACCAGCGTTGCTGCTGGCTCCGGATGCGCCGGAGCTTGCGAAGGCTTCAGGAATTCAATGCGCTCGTGCTGGCGCTCTTCGAATTGTCGTGGTTCGGCTTCCGGATCAAGTTGCCCCACCGTCACCCCGCGTTGCTTGGCGATGTCCCCCAGCACCATTCTCATAAACTGGCGGGCGGCAACACGCTCCTGCACCTGCTTGCGGAGTTGGAGGATGTCGTCAATGGAATAGCGCTGCCCGGAAAGATCGGGTTCTGCTTCCTCTGTTTCCTGCTGCTCGGTGGTCGCTTCCTCCGTTTTCAGCAGCAAGTTCCAGTACGCCTCCACATAGAGCAGAAACTCCGACAGTGGATGCCCAGTCGGCTGCTGAAGTCCAATCGCCAAGTTGCGCCGGATGTTGAAGTGGTGATGGACTCCACGCGCCAAGCGGTCAAACGCACTGACGATGCGACGATGCAGACGATCGCGCAATTGCTTCTGCGGCCAATTGAAGCGCTTGAGGTGTTCCAGAAACTGCTGGAGCCGCTCCCGGGGCAGGAACTCCTGCACCACTTGTGCTTCCTGCTCAAAGAAATCCAGCAGCACTTCTTCGCCCCGCCGAATCTCTGCGGGATTCCCGTCGTCATAGAGAAACCCGGAGCGGTGAAGGTGTTCGCAGAGTTGGACTAGCAACGACTCGTTGTCCGGCTGGTTCCGGTCAAAGTACGAGTTCGGCTGGGGCAGATTGGCGTGGCGATGCATGAGACTCCTGAAATTCGGATGTGATGATTTTGGGCCGGTTGTCGAGAAAAATAAAGCCCATCCGCAGGGGGGTGCAACCTTGGTGGTGGAAATGCGTTGAAATTACCCGCGAATTTCATTAGATTTTAAGGTCACCTTGAAGCCCCTCACCACCTTATGAAGACGGTTCCTCAATGATCAGCTTGGCTGGACTGACCATGCACTACGGGAGCAAGATGCTCTTTGAGGACTCCTCCTTGAGCTTCAACCCCGGCAAGCGCTATGGGTTAGTCGGCGCTAACGGCACGGGCAAGACCACCCTGTTGCGCCTGATCACCGGGGAAGAAACCCCGTCAAGAGGCACGATTGCCATCCCTCGCGATGTGCAGCTTGGGGTGTTGCGTCAAGACCACTTCCGGTTCGAGCAAGACCGCATCCTTGATGTGGTCTTTCAGGGCAAACCTGCACTGTGGGCAGCGCTTCAGGAAAAAACCACGCTGCTCGATTCCGGCAAGCATGATGCCGAAACGGGGCATCGGCTTGCCGAACTGGAAATCGTCATCGCTGAACAGGACGGGTATGTCGCGGAAGCAACTGCCGAAGCCTTGCTGTCCGGCCTCGGGATTCTGGAACAGTTTCACCAGAAATCGATGCAAGTGCTTTCCGGTGGCTTCAAGCTACGGGTGCTGATGGCACAATTGCTGTTTCAGGCTCCGGACGTGCTGCTGCTGGACGAACCGACCAACCACCTCGACATCATCTCCATCCGCTGGCTAGAATCCTTCCTGCGCGATCAGTTTTCAGGAACCCTTGTCTTCATTTCACACGACCGCCGCTTCCTCAACGCCGTTGCCACCCATATTGCGGACATCGACTATCAGGCGATTCGTGCCTACACCGGCAACTACGAACACTTCCTAGCCGCCAAAGTATTGGCCGAGGAGCAGAAAACCAAGGAGATCGAAAGCCTAGAGCGACGAGTTGCCGAGATGCAGTCATTTGTAGACCGTTTCCGCTACAAGGCAACCAAGGCCCGCCAAGCACAGTCCCGAGTGAAGCAGATCGAGAAGCTGGATATTCCCGAAATTCGCCGCTCGTCTCGCATTGCGCCCAAGCTGCAATTCCGACAAAAGCGCCCTTCCGGACGGCTGGTTCTCAAGGTGGAAGGGCTGAACAAGCAGTTCAACCAGACTCCGGTTTTGCAGGATATCTCGTTTCAGGTCGAACGCGGAGAGAAGGTGGCGCTGATTGGCCCCAACGGCATTGGCAAGTCCACCCTCCTAAAAATAGCGCTTGAGCAATTGGTTCCGGATTCCGGAGCATACGAATGGGGATACGAGGCCAACATTTCCTACTTTGCCCAAGATCACCACGAACAACTACGGGGAAGCGTCAGTGCTTACGATTGGCTCTACCAATTCGCCTCGCACGAAACTGTCAGCTTCATCCGGGGATTGCTGGGCCGAGTACTGCTTTCTGGAGACGAGGGATTGAAGCCCGTGAGCGCCCTCAGTGGGGGCGAAGCCGCACGGCTGCTCTTTGCGAAGATCATGCTGGAAAACCGCAATGTCCTTGTGCTGGACGAACCGACCAACCACCTTGACCTTGAAGGCGTCGAAGTCCTCGCGGATGCGCTCAATGCCTACCCCGGAACCGTGATCGTTGTCAGCCACGACCGCTATTTTGTTGCGGAGATCGCCACTCACATTCTCGAACTCACTCCCGAGGGGGCGCGTGACTATCCGGGAACCTATCAGGAGTACCTCAACCATTTTGGAGACGATCATCTCAGCACAGAATCTGGAAAACTTCGGAACCGCAAGCAAACCGCCCAAACGACCAGCAAGCACTCGCACGAGCAACGCAAGGATCTGAAGCGCAACCATGCCAAACTCACCAAGGAAACTGAACGGCTGGAAACTCGCATCTCCCACGCCGAGCGAAAACTGGCAGAGCTTAACCAACTCTTCAGTTCCGGTGGGTTTTATACCGAAAATCCATCCGCTGAAATCGAACAGCTCCAACGCAAGCATCAGCAACTGGAGCAGGAATTGTCAAAATCTCTTGATTCCTGGGAAACTTCCTCCAAGCAATTGGAAACACTCCGGACCCAACTGAACAACGCAGCCTAAAACCTTCGACCCAAAAAAGACGATGCCCTCGATTCCAAGTCACTACTTCTGGAGGAATGTGCTGGCCCTCGGCCTCCTGCTCCTCACCAGCCTGCCCCTGACCGGAGTTGCCCAAGACAGCACCACGGACCCTCTGGAGCAACTTGCCAGCCTTCAGGCGCAGGTTGAACAACTTTATCAGGAAGGAAATCTGGAACAAGCACTCTCGATTTCCACCGAAATGCTCTTCCTTGCGCAAGACACCCTTGCGCCTGACGATCCCGGATTGGTGGAACTCACCCTTGGCTTCCAAGCCCAACTCTTGGTCGAAGTGGGCTACCTTGAGGAAGCGAACCAACTTTATCAGGAAACCCTCGGCTCCCTCCAGGAGGTGTTGGGTCCGGATGACCCCCTGACTCTGACCACACTGGACAAATACGCCGATTTTCTGGAAGACGTTGGCGAGTTCACCTACGCTCAGGAACTCCGCTCCGAATCGCACCAACGTTCCATCCGTAGCCTTGGCGAACCGGCTCCCCAAACCCTCACTCGCCTCCGGGCACTCGCGCTCAACCTCGAAACCCAGCAGCAACTTGAGGCCGCATCGTCCCATCTCCAAACCGTCCTCCAAGGACTAGAAGTTGCTTTGGGTAGCCAACACCCGGAAACCCTCTCCACGCTTTCCGCCATCGCCCGTGTGCAGCAACTTCAGGGGCAGCTACAAAAATCTCTCGATTCCCTCAAAAAACTTCGGACCCTCCAAACCGAGGCACTGGGGGCTGAGGACTACGAAACCCTCTCGACGGTGGAAGCCCTCGCGGAAACCCATCGTCAACTTGGGCAGTACGAAACCGCAGAGGCACTTTTCACTGAGGTGCTGGCCCAGGTCAACCTCGGCCTTGGCCAAGAGGATTCCCTCACGATTCAGGCAACAAGCCACCTCGCTCAATTGTACGAAGACACTGGACGCCTCAAGCAAGCGCTTGAACTTCACGGGCAGGTGTACGAGTTGGACCGCAAGTTGCTCGGTGATGCCCACCCGAACATCGCAACCGACCTCAACAACCTTGCCAGCGTAAATCAGCGTTTGGGCAGCTATGCCCTTGCGGAACAACAGTTCCGGAGTGCTCTCCAGATTATGGAAGACGCGCTAGGTGATGACGGCAGCTACGCGGCCAACATTATCAACCTCCAGAACAATCTGGCCCAACTCCTAGAAAGCCAGGGACTCTACGATCAGGCTGAGCCGCTTTTCAAGCAGGCGTTTTCCAATGCACAAACCAAGCTTGGCCCGGAACACCCCAGCACACTGGCGTTGCTCAACAACCTCGCATTTCTCTACGAATCGCAAGGGGATTTCGAGCGGTCAGAGTTGAACTACAAAACGGTCATCCAACTGAACCGCAAAGTTTACGGTGAATCTCACACGCACACGCTGGCCAACCTCAACAACCTTGGTTACCTCTACCTCCGTGACAACCGCCCGCAAGAAGCGCTGCCGTTGTTCACGGAAGTCTCTCAAGCTTGGGAACTTCAACTTGGCAAGACCCACCAGAACACCATGAAGGCACTCAACAACCTTGGGCGCGTTCACATGCAGTTAGAAGACTACAAGCAGGCCGAGCCTTTGCTCACTGAAGCGTTGCGACGTCGCACTAAAGTGTTCACCAAACGCCATCCCGACACGCTCCGGAGCATGAACGACCTTGGCGTCCTGCTCGGCCGCATGGGCAAGCGTGAAGAAGCAGTTGAGCAGTTACAAAATACTCTCGCCTTGGCAGAAGAGGTGCTTGGCACTTCCCACCCCTACACCTTTGAGACACTCAACAATCTGGCCGATTTGCTGGAAGAACTGGAAGAATTTGGGAGTGCCCACGCACTCAGGCGAGAAGGCTTTGCTCGCCGCAACATCTTTTTTGATCGGGTGCTGTGGGTCGCCGGAGACAACACGCGCCAATCCTACATCGGGATGCACCGGCCAGAGCAGGATGCTTATTTACGGTTACTGCTCAAACAAGGAGAGCAGGGTGAGGACATCGCTTTGGAAGTGCTGAATGTCAGCCTCCAACGCAAGGGCCTCCTGCTGAAGATCACTAGCGAAACCCAGCAGGTCGTGCAGATGTCCAATGATCCCGTGCTGAAAACTATCACTACGAAACTCACGGAAACTCGAAAGGAACTAGCCTCTTTGACGCTTGCCGGTCCGACTCCGGAAAACCGGAACGTGTTCGCCAGTAAAATCCACACGTTCGAAGAACGAGTGAACGCACTCCAGCTTCAGCTCGGACAGGCCAGCCAGCGTTTCCGGGAATCGCTGAAACCTGTGGCTCCAGAAGAGGTGGTCGAGCAACTCGCAAATGCGGCATTGGTGGACTTCCTCGTTTACCGCAATGAGGACGACACCCTGCAACTGCTGGCGGTGGTGGTCTCCGATGGCGAACTCAACATTGTCAACTATGGGGAACTCGAACCCATCCGCGAGCTGATCGAAGTCGTCCGTGAGACCATTCAGGATGAGGGTTCAGAAGACGAAGATGTCATGATGGCGGCTAACGAGCTCTGGGTTCCGCTCTGGGAACCACTCAACGAGTATTTGGGAGAGCAAGAAAGCATTTACGTTGCTCCGGACAGCGTCCTCAACATTCTGCCTTTTGACGTGCTGGTGGATGACGAGGAGGAGTACCTCATCCAAAAATACGACCTGCGCTTGATCAGTTCGTCTCGGGATTTGGTTGCAGAGCAACTCCCCTCTGCTGAGGGCGACATTGTCATCATCGCTGGTCCGGATTATGATTCCGACGAAATCATCAACTCCCCCAAAGCCAAAGAGGTTTCCCGCAAGCGTTCCAGCAGTGTGGCGCAGGGCGCACGCATGGGCTCCGGACTCCGAGGACTCCGGTTTGATCCCTTGCCCGGTGCCGAGAAAGAAGGCGAGGTGATCAAGAAGGTGATGGACGAGAAAGCCCTGACGACGGTAATCTATACTCGTCGGGATGGGGAGGAACAACGCCTTCGTACTCTTTCCAAACCTCCGAATATCCTGCACATCGCCACCCACGGATTCTTCCTAAAAGAGGAAGAAACTCTCGCCAAACGTATCAAGGGCCTATCTCGTGGAAGCGCAAATCGGTTACCGCCACCTGCGGACAATCCGCTTTTGCGGGCTGGCCTCGCCTTTGCTGGACTGAATGCCAATGCGCCCCTGCTTGGCGAGATCGACACCGACAACGATGGCGTTCTCACAGCCATGGAAATCCTCAGCCTCGACCTCACTGGAACCCAGTTGGTCGTGCTTTCAGCCTGCGAAACGGGATTGGGAGAAATTCATGAAGGGGAAGGGGTGTACGGACTCCGGCGCTCGTTTCAGGAAGCCGGCGTGAATTCCGTGATCAATTCCTTCTGGGAGGTCAGCGACGACGGCACCCAGCTTTTGATGAGCAAGTTCTACGACAAATACCTCTCCGGAACCCCTCCACGTCAAGCCCTGCGGGAAGCGCGCCTGGAGATGGTAGAGTCCATGCGCTGGAGCGCTCCGTTCTATTGGTCCGCCTTCGTAATGGTCGGGCGCAGCAGTTGATTTTAGTCCGCTGGTTCAGAATTATCGTCCCCCTGAAACATCCACAAACGCCCCAGTTACATAGGACGCCTCTTCAGAAAGCAACCACAGGATTGCGCTGGCCACTTCCTCCGGATTTCCGCCGCGTTGCATCGGAACACTGTTTTTCACACGATCCACACGCTTGGGTTCGCCTCCACTTGCGTGAATCTCCGTGTAAATCACGCCCGGACGCACCGCATTGACGCGGATGCCTTCAGTGGCCACTTCTTTGGCTAAACCCATGGTCATAGCATCAACCGCCGCTTTGGACGCCGCATAGTCCACATACTCTCCTGGTGCCCCCAACTTCGCGGCGATTGAAGAAACATTCACGATCACACCACCATTCCCTCCAGATTTCATGGACATCCGCTTGATAGCTTCCCGTGCACAGAGAAAACTTCCGATCACATTGATCGCCAACACTCGGCTCCAGCGCTCCGGAGTCATTGCCTCCATCCGCATTTGCGGCTCAAGTACTCCGGCGTTGTTGACAAGTGCGGTCACCTGACCTAGCTGTTCCTCAGTTTCTCCAAAAACCCGGACAACCTCTTCCTCTGAAGAAATATCACCTGCCACCGCAATAGCACGTCCCCCCTCAGCCAAAATTGCTCCCACCACTGAATCCGCTGCATTCACACGAGTCTGATAGTTCACGCAAACACCATAACCCTGCTTTGCTGCGAGGAGTGCCGTCGCAGCTCCGATTCCTCGACTTCCCCCGGTCACAATCAACACTTTGTTCATAAGCCCATCTCCACAAGGTTCCACTGATACTTTACTGAATCCACGCCTGAATACAACCACTACAAACAAAAAAAGCCCTGCCTCAGTTAAACTGAGGCAGGGCTCTTTATCACCAATTTTTTGAAAAAATCTGTAGATTATGCCGCCATTTGTGCTTTCACTTGGCCGACAATTTTTGAAAAGGCATCAGGTTCATCAAGCGCTAAGTGCGCCAAAGCCTTGCGATCAAGGTCAATTCCGGCTTTCCCCAGCTCGTAGATGAACTCACTGTACTTCAAGCCTTCAACTCGCACGGCTGCATTGATACGCTGAATCCAAGTCTTCCGGAATTCACGCTTCCGGACTTTTCGATCCCGATAGCTGTATTCCCATGATCGTTCAACAGCGTCTTTGACTGTTCTCCAGAGCTTACCGCGACCTCCCCGGTAACCTTTTGCCGCCTTGAAATAATCCTTCTTTCGCTTGCGCGAATGAACCGCTCGCTTAATCCGTGCCATGCTTACCTATTCGGAAGAAGTCGTTCTACAAGTCCCATATCCTCAACAGTGACGTAGGTTTTCTTCCGGAGAGCTCGTTTTACGTCCTGACTACGCTTGCGCATGCCGTGACGCAAATAGGCTCGTTTCCGTTTAACCTTACCACTGCCAGTCACCCGAAAACGTTTGGCAGCCCCTCGGTGGGTTTTCATTTTCATTAGTAAGCTCTTACTTTTTCTTGTGGGGCGGGGCGAGAATCATAAACATGTTCCGGCCCTCATCCATGATTGGTTGCTCAACGACACTTCGTTCGCCAACCTCTTCCAAAAACTTATTCAACAAGACTCGTCCCATGTCCTTATGGGCCATCATCCTTCCGTAAAACACTACCTTGATCTTGACCTTATCCCCGTCATCCAAAAACCGCAGAGCATTCCTCAGCTTGAACTGGTAATCGTGCTCCTCAATCTTTGGCTTGAACTTAACCTCCTTGAGGTGGATGATCTTATGATTTTGCTTGGCTGCGTGGGTGCGTTTGCTTTGCTGATACTTGTACTTCCCAAAATCCATCAGCCGACAAACAGGTGGCCGCGCCTTTGGTGAAATCTCCACCAAATCCAAACCATCTGTTTGTGCTTTTTCAAGAGCATTTTGGAGGCTGAGAACACCTACTTGCTCACCATCTGAATCGATCACGCGGACTTCACTTGCCCTGATCCGATCGTTGATCCGTGTGGTCTCTTCCTGACGTACTGGGGTCCGTGATTTACGAATTCCTATGGCACCTCCAAACTTGGATATTTTTGGTAGGCGCGGGCGGGATTGAACCGCCGACTTCTACCGTGTCGGGGTAGCGCTCTCCCACTGAGCTACGCGCCTGTTGCTTTACTTGTATGACAACCTAACCGTCCCTTGGAGTCGGCGCCTTCCGACTCTCCCGCCGGGCTACCCCGGCAGTACCCTTGGCGCCAGGGGGCTTAGCGTGCGGGTTCGGGATGGGTCCGCGCGTGTCCCCCCCGCCGTGGGCGCCGACTCCCAAGGACGGTGTAACACAAGCCCCCAGGGTGCATTCGCACCCCGAGGGACTCGTTTTATTCCAGATCGGGCAGGATCCTTCAGGGATCCCGGGGCATCTTCCGTGTCAAACCACCCGGCCGCTTAGTACCGGTCGGCTACGCACGTTGCCGCGCTTTCACCTCCGGCCTATCAAGCAGGTCGTCTTCCTGTGGCCTTAGGGGAGTGCCGAAGCACTCCGGGAGGAGGTCTTGGGCGGGGATTCCCGCTTAGATGCCTTCAGCGGTTCGCCCTTCCGGACGCGGCTACCCGGCGGTGCCGCTGGCGCGACAACCGGATCACCGGAGGTCCGCCCACCCCGGTCCTCTCGTACTGGGGGCGGCCTCCCTCACTCCTCCTGTGCCCGCAGCAGATAGGGACCGAACTGTCTCACGACGTTCTGAACCCAGCTCGCGTACCGCTTTAAATGGCGAACAGCCATACCCTTGGGACCTGCTTCAGCCCCAGGATGCGATGAGCCGACATCGAGGTGCCAAACCGCGCCGTCGATGTGAACTCTTGGGCGCGATTAGCCTGTTATCCCCGGAGTACCTTTTATCCGTTGAGCGATGGCCCTCCCACTCGGGGCCACCGGATCACTAAGGCCGACTTTCGTCCCTGCTTGAGGTGTCCCTCTTGCAGTCAGGCCCCCTTGTGCCTTTGCGCTCTGCGCCGGGTTTCCATGCCGGCTGAGGGGACCATAGCGCGCCTCCGTTACTCTTTAGGAGGCGACCGCCCCAGTCAAACCGCCCACCAGGCGGGGTCCCGGGCCCGGAAAAGCGGGCCTCGGTTAGACTTCCAGAGGGGACAGGGTGGTATCTCAAGGTCGGCTCCGCCGAAGCTGACGCTCCGGCCTCTCGGCCTCCCACCTATCCTGCACGGTCCCGCCCAGAAGTCACCGCCAAGTTGCAGTGAAGGTTCACGGGGTCTTTCCGTCTTGCTGCGGGTTGACGGTATCTTCACCGCCGCTCCAGTTTCGCCGAGCGGCGCGTTGAGACAGCACCCAGATCGTTACGCCATTCGTGCAGGTCGGAACTTACCCGACAAGGAATTTCGCTACCTTAGGACCGTTATAGTTACGGCCGCCGTTCACCGGGGCTTCGGTTCAAGGCTTCGCTTGCGCTGACCTCTCCCCTTGACCTTCCGGCACCGGGCAGGCGTCACCCCCCATACGTCCCCTTACGGGTTTGCGGAGGGCTGTGTTTTTGCTAAACAGTCGGCTGGGCCTGGTCACTGCGGCCCGCCTCGGCTCCGGGGGCAAGCCCCTTCACCTGACGCGGGCACTCCTTCTCCCGAAGTTACGGAGCCATCTTGCAGAGTTCCTTAACGCGCTCTCACTCGTGCGCCTTAGTGTTCTCCACCCGCCCACCTGTGTCGGTTTGGGGTACGGTCTGCGTGTGCTATGCTTAGAAGCTTTTCTAGGCAGCGTGGGATCAGCGGCTTTGTGAGGCTAAGCCTCTCGCCATCGGCTCTCGACGTTGCGGTCATCCGGATTTGCCTGGACGACCCGCCTACTGCCTTGGACCGGGACTTCCATCACCCGGCCCGCCTACCCTCCTGCGTCCCTCCATCACGCGCACACCCAGGTACCGGAATGTGAACCGGTTTCCCATCGGCTGCGCCTTTCGGCCTCGCCTTAGGGACCGACTGACCCCGGGCTGACTGGCATGGCCCGGGAACCCTTGGGCTTTCGGCGTGGGGGGTTCTCACCCCCATTATCGCTACTCGTGCCAACATCCTCACTCCCCCGCGCTCCACCATCCCTCACGAGACGGCTTCTCTGCACGGGGGAAGCTCCCCTACCACCCCCGAAGGGGTCCACGGCTTCGGCGCGCAGCTTGAGCCCCGCTGTATTTTCGGCGCGAGGGCGCTCGGCCAGTGAGCTGTTACGCTTTCTTTAAAGGATGGCTGCCTCTAAGCCAACCTCCTGGCTGTCCATGCGCCCCCACCTCCTTTCCCACTGAGCTGCGGCTTGGGGGCCTTGGCCGATGGTCTGGGTTGTTTCCCTCTCGACGCGCGGAAGTTAGCTCCCGCCGTCTGACTCCCGCTGCGGGCTCGCCGGCATTCGGAGTTCGGTTGGGTTTGGTAGTCTGGTAAGACCCCTAGCCCATCCGGTGCTCTACCTCCGGCGGCCCCAACACGGGGACATACCTCAATATGTTTCGGGGAGAACCAGCTATCTCCGGGCTTGATTGGCCTTTCACCCCTATCCCCACCTCATCCGAGGGCTTTTTAAGGCCCACCGGTCCGGCCCTCCACCAGGTCTTACCCTGGCTTCAGCCTGGACGGGGATAGATCGCCCGGTTTCGGGTCCATGGCCGGCGACTCGATTGCCCATTTCGGACTCGCTTTCGCTGCGGCTGCGGCAGTGGCCTCGGCCTCGCCGCCGGCCGATGACTCGTTGGCTCATTATGCAAAAGGCACGCGGTCGCGGGTCTTCCCGCTTCCGCCGCTTGTGGACGCAGGGTTTCAGGATCTATTTCACTCCCCTCGACGGGGTGCTTTTCACCTTTCCCTCACGGTACTGGTTCACTATCGGTCTCCGGGTAGTACTTAGCCTTGGAGGGTGGTCCCCCCTGCTTCGAACGGGGTTTCACGTGCCCCGCCCTACTCGGGATCCGGCCGGCGCCTTCAGTTCTTCGCGTACGGGGGTCTTACCCTCTTCGCCGCGCCTTCCCAGACGCTTCCGCTGAACTTCTAGCTACCGTATGGCCGTCCCACAACCCCGCCAGGCGCACCTGACGGTTTGGGCTCTTCCGCTTTCGCTCGCCGCTACTCGCGGAGTCTCGGTTGATTTCCTTTCCTCCGGGTACTGAGATGTTTCAGTTCCCCGGGTTAGCTCTCTCGAAAGAGTGACCGCCCTCGCAGGCGGCCGGGTTCCCCCATTCGGACACCCCCGGATCATAGGAAGCCTGCTCCTCCCCGGGGCATTTCGCCGCTGGCCACGTCCTTCATCGCCTCCCGGAGCCAAGGCATCCGCCCTGCGCCCTTTCTATTTGACATCGGAAGATACCCCGGGATCCCCAGACATTGCTCTCGGATCCCGGCCCTCTGGATTCTGTTGTATAAGACCAATTAATGTTGGTGGAGGATGGCGGGTTCGAACCGCCGACCTCCTGCTTGCAAGGCAGGCGCTCTACCAACTGAGCTAATCCCCCCGCGCCCTGGTGGGCCCGGGTGGACTCGAACCACCGGCCTCGTCCTTATCAGGGACGCGCTCTAACCGGCTGAGCTACGGGCCCGGCGCACCGCCCGAAGGCGGCGTGACGGGCTACAGAGCCGTGCGGATCGACCAAGTGACTGCTGGATTGGATAACCCAGCGTCCTCAGAAAGGAGGTGGTCCAGCCGCAGGTTCTCCTACGGCTACCTTGTTACGACTTCACCCCAGTCGTCAA
>CAJWCD010000029.1:0-29171 GCA_913020725.1 uncultured Pseudomonadota bacterium | reverse complement strand
GTTGAAAAACAAATGCGTCAGCAGGAAATGATGAGGAGTGGAGGAAGCAAATCAAGAAGAGCAAGAGGGTCACAGAGTGGCAAAATACGAATTCGGTATTTATCTGGGAAGTCTGAAACAAACAAACTTAAGGAGAGAGGAGGAAGGGTTACAAATAAAATAACTTCGTTGAATTTATTTTATAATTCAATTGGTATTGGTTTTTCAAACTATAAGAATGAAGGATGTTATTTAAAGCAAGAGGGTGGAATTTATACACAATGTGATAATGGTTTAACGGATAAACCCTACCAAAAAGGTAATGTGAGTGTTATGTCTTTATTATACAATTTTGGTGATGAAATATTTTTTACCATTGGTGCTAATCTATATGCAATTGGTGAAATTACATATTTGGACGATTCAGGATCAGAAATAACACTGAAAAATCCTGATAAACTATTGGAAAACTCCCCTTTATTTCAAATAGGATTTAGGATTTCAAATATTGAAATAATTCTTGAAGCAGACTATACCACTGTTCCATTTGAAAGACCGGACGAAACAAATTCCAATAACCTAGTAGAAACAAATGGTGCTTATCTTTTTGGAATAGGAATCGTCTTCTAAATGGAGCCAAAGTTCCTTGTTTATAGCATCTTGGGTCACCCCCCTATAGACTTACTATCCTCTTTAGACTCATTAGGCCCATGCGGGGCCGAGGTTGGTCTGTGGTGGGTCGAATTGCCTGTGGAACCTGTGTCTTAATTTGGATTGTGATGGTTAGGGGATCATTTTCTCATCTCTTTCCTCTTCATCTCATGCCTAAAACAACCTCAGAGAGACATGTCAAAAACTGCCAGTGTGTTGGATTCACTAAATTCTGAGCCTTCGTCGAAGTTCCTGAGACAAGATTAGTTCGACCCTCGAAGGGAAAAAATCATCAGGGTTCCGGTCATAAATTTCGTCCATGATCAGCCGAATCTTGTCCCGCAGCTCATCCAGAAAATCTTGACGCACCTCCCGGAGTTCGCGCTGGTGGTCGGTCAGTGGGATCAGCTTTCCTTCCAAACACCTGCGGCGCAAGACCAGCATCTCGGCTTGCTGGCGGATTTTTTCTGTGCGCCAGCGCAGCAGATCATGCTCCATGTCATCACGAAACCGCCGGGGTCGGTTCCAGTACTCTGCAACCCTTCGATCGCATGCGTGGAGGTTCAAGCGGCCATCCGGCAGTGCGGCGATGATCCCCATCTTGAGCCATTTTGACACACAGGACTTGCTGACGCCCATGTAGCGCGAAAATTCGGCCTTGGTGCAGGTCTTTCGCATAATGCTCAACGGTTGTGATGCGCTCCAGCCTCTCTGTCCGTGAGGCTGACGGTTTCCCGGCGTCAACTGAAATGGGATTCAAAAATCCTGCACCTAGAAGACGTTCGGGCTTCGCAATACCCTTGTTCTGTCACGCTCACAGTACCTTTTCAATAATCCCGGTTTTCAGGAAAGTCCACCTGTACGGATTTGCCATAGTCTGAAGCAGGGGCAACGAAATCTCTTGACCTGTTGTGATTTTCCTTTATTTTGATGCCGTAGAATCTTTCATCAATTCCATAATCCCTCAATAGGAGACAGTCATGAGTTTCAGAATCACAACCGCTAATTTCGATCCCGCTCGTCGAACTGAGTTTCTGGCTTTTGCTGATTCGCAAAGGGATAAAATAAAAGCCGTTCCGGGGATTCAGTCCGTTCACACCATAGAAGTAGGTGTCGGTCAGTCCATTATCATTGCACGCTACGACAGTGAGGAGGGCGCTGTTGCGGCAACAAGCACAGTGCAGGAGATCCTGGGGGGCATGGCCGAGTTCATGACCAGTCCTCCAGACCGAAAGGGCGGTCCGATTATTTGGGAGATGTAGCCCCATTTCATAGACACTTCGCAATAGACAACGATGAACATCCAGCATTTGAGTTTGGAAGACGTGGAACAACTGGCGACCGACGCTCTGGTGGGCGCGGGTACCTGCCCGGAATCCGCGCAATCGCTGGCCCGGGCCGTGCGGGCCGCCGAGCGTGACGGCATCCGCAGCCACGGCCTGATGTACGTTCCCACCTACTGCGAGCATGTGCGCTGCGGCAAGGTGGACGGCACGGCAGTTCCGGAGGTCACGCAGTCCCGTGCCTCGGCGTTGCAGGTGGACGCCAAAACCGGATTCGCGCACCCGGCGATCGATGCCGGGTTTCTGCAACTGCAACCCTTGGCCCAAGCGAACGGCTGTGCCGGAATGACGATTCGCAACTCCTACAACTGCGGGGTACTGGGCTATCACGTCGAACGCCTTGCGGAGTCCGGACTGGTCGGCCTCGGCTTCACCAATGCACCCGCATCGATCGCGCCTGTGGGCGGCAAAACCCCCGTGATCGGTACCAATCCTTTTGCTCTCGCCGTTCCGGATTCTTCCGGAGGCGCAGCCTTTGTGCTGGACCAGAGCGCGAGCGTGGTGGCCAAAAGCGAGATCATGATGCGCGCCCGCGAGGGCCACGCGATTCCGGAAGGCTGGGCACTCGATTCCGAGGGGCAGCCCACTGCCGATCCGGAAGTTGCGCTCAAGGGCAGCATGGCCCCCAGCGGTGGCTACAAGGGCTTCGGCACCGGACTGCTGGTGGAAGTACTGGCCGCAGCCCTCAGCGGTGCAACACTCGGCAAAGACGCGAGCCCGTTTTCCGGCACCACCGGGGGGCCTCCAAAAACCGGACAGTGCTTCCTTGCGCTCGACCCCAATGCCTTCGCCGGAGCCGCTTTTGCCGAGTGCATCGCAGCGTTGACTGCCGCCATCCGGAATCAGGACGGGGCGCGGCTTCCCGGAGACCGCCGCAAAAGTAACCGTCAGCGCATCGAGTCTGAAGGCGTAGACGTGGCGGAACCCCTGTTGGATAAAATCCGGGCATTTTGTAGCTGACCCGGCATGAGCTTTTTTCGTGAGCCAGTCGCTTTGAGGTCAGGTCCATGATCGTGCGGTACAGGTGTTCGGGTGCAAGTGGGTTTTGCCCCACAATCACTTCGGTGATTCCAGACTGAATCACCTTGAGGACTGGCTTGATGTCCGTGTAGCAAGTGGCCAGCCCAAAGCCCTCCACCCCCTCGTTGGTGCGAAGTCGCACCAACAGTTCGTTGGCGGTAGGGACGATGAAGTGGCTCACCCAATGGGGACGCTGCTCATTCGGCCCGGTCAGCACAAAAACCTCGATTTTCTCAATACTTGGCTTCAGCTTCTTCAGGGTCAAGGGTGAGGTGAAAAAGGCGTCTGGAGCGAACAAGCCCTCAACGGGAATGGGTCTCGTGCAGGCGCAGTACGCGCTGTGCCCGTTCAACGATAGGAGCATCCACCATTTTCCCGTTGTGGGAGAAAGCGCCGATGCCATCCTGGGCGTGTTGTTCCGCTGCGTCCACAACCGCTTGGGCGGCAGCGACCTCGTCCGGTGTTGGCCGGAAGGCTTCATTGAGGATTTCCACCTGATTGGGATGAATGCAGAAGCCTCCGGCAAACCCCAAGTTCTTGGCCCGCACAATCCACTCCCGGAACTGCTCGGTGTCCTTGTACACCGTGATGGAGCCAAGGTATCCGATTGGGGTCAACCCGGCCTCTCGGGCGGCGTACAACGACTGCATCGCCGGAAAGTAGAGGGCATCCGGGCCGACCGTGCCCCCGACATCGGCGATCAAATCCTCCATGCCAATGCCCAAGGCCACCAACCGGGGAGTGGCATGTGCGATCTCACGCACATTCAGAACGCCTTTCGCCGATTCAATCTGCGCGATCAGTTGGACCTCGCCACTGGACATCCCGCCTTCGGCCTCCAGCTTGGTGACCTGCTGGTCAATGGCCTCCAGCATCTCGACAGTCTCCACCTTGGGAATAGTTAGAGCGGACAACCCTGGGCGCACCACCGCGTCCAAATCGTCAGAGAGCAACGCGATTTCTACGTTCACCCGCACCGAAACAGCACGGCCCGCCGCCGCAACCTGCTCCAATTCTGTACGGGCGTGCCGGCGGGCGGCCTGTTTCTGGCCGGGGGCGATGGCATCCTCAAGATCGAGTTGGATGACATCCGCACCTCCCCGCAGGGCACTGCTTAAAAAGCGCTCGTTGCCTGCCGGGACAAACAGGAGCGACCGGCACAAGTCAGGATCAAGTTTCATCGCTCGTTCGGATCAGTTGCAAAATGGCTTCAGTGTGTTCACCCTGCTGTGGCGCTGGACGAGGGCGCACTCCCGGAGTACGGGACAGTCTCGGCACTGGGTTGGGAATGGGGCAGGTGCCCAGTTGGGCATCCTCGGTTCTTGTGAACAATCCCCGTCCTTCCGCATAGGGATGCCCGACCAAGTCTGCGGCGGACAACACTGGCCCCACCGTCACGCCTGCCGCGTCCATCAACTCCAGATTTTCGTCCAGCGACCTCGCCCCAAAATACTCGGACAGAATCGCATTGAGTGTGTCACAGTTTATCACACGGTTCTCGTTGCTCACAAAGCGCTCGTCCTCAATCAACTCCGGTCGTCCAATGGTTCGTGCCAGGCGTTCGAACATGGACTGCACAGAGGCCGACAGTGCCAGATAGCGTCCATCAGCACAGGCGTACACGTTGCGCGGAGCGGTGTTGACCGCCTGATTTCCCATCCGCATGCTGCACGCACCCGTGGCCTCAAGCTTGACAGCCTCAGAGGCCAGCGTGGAGTAGAGGCTTTCAAACAGTGCCACGTCCACAACCTGCCCCTTGCCATCGCCGTGTTCGACGTTGCGGAGAGCGGCCAGCACTCCAAAAGCTCCGTAAATCCCGGCATACATGTCGGCCATTGCCAGTGGGGGCAGCACCGGTTCACGGTCAGCAAACCCGTTCAGGTGTGCAAAGCCGGACATGGCCTCGACCAAGGTGCCGAAACCAGGCTTGTGCGCGTAAGGCCCGGTTTGCCCCCAGCCGCTGACCCGGGCGATCACCAACCGTGGGTTGAGGCCGTGCAGTACCGGAACCCCCAGCCCCATCGCCTCCAGCTTTCCCGGAACAAAGTTCTCCACAAGGACATCACTGAGGGGAATCAACGCCTTCAGTTGAGCCAAGGATTCCGCATCTTTGAGGTTCAGCGAGAGGCTGCGCTTGTTGCGTCCGTAAACCTTCCACCATGTTTCAATGCCCTCATCCCGCCAGTGCCGCAGGTCGTCACCCCATCCTGGACGCTCAATTTTTATCACGTCAGCACCGAAATCGGCAAGCTGGGCGGTCAAGACATTTCCAGCAACCAACCGCGACAGATCAAGGACTCGGATACCCTCAAGTGGAGCTTTCATAAGGCTTCGAAAGGCTTCCGATACACAAACACCGGACTGCTCCACGCCTGAAAACCGTCCTCGCTGGTCACGCAAATCCAGAGCGGGTTGTCTCCTTCCGGCTTGAGGGAAATTCGAAGTTGATGTTCCACTTCGCGGTGCGGGTTTTCCTCTGGGAGCCGGAATACACGGAGCCGCCGCTCCAGCCCACCTGCTTCCAGCACGGTGTCTTCCAGTCCAATGGTTTCCAGCGGTTTCCGGATGGCTCCGCGATTGGTGGTTACGTCCAACTCGGCTGCTGCACCCTCTTCCAGCCACACATCGAAGCCGCCGAAATTCCCCGTAGTGATCGCGTCCCACTCCACGGTGTCTCGGCTACACCGTTCCAGTCGCCGCTCATGGTTCCAAGCGTTGATCTTGGCCAAGCGTTCGATGCGGCATCCTTTGAAAACCGCCCGTCCAGTCCAAGTGCTCTGACGCCCGCGTCCACGATACTCGGCCCCACTCCAGATCACGCGGATGCGATTTCCCAAATCGGTGGCGGCGTAGGGCCGGAAGGTTTCCAGCACCTCTGTGCCGTTGCGGATTTCAATGCGCTCGATGGGCGAATGGGCGAGGACGTTGAGCTTGAGCGTGGCTTCGCTGGCGGAGCTTTGCACGATGTCGCCCATCATCACCTCGCGGGAGGCTGACCGCTTGGTGTCAGGAAAGGCGTTGGGGTCGCGCTCGAAAACCGTTGCGTCTTCGTCAAACTGAACTGCCACTTCCATGTGCATCCGGCAGCCGGTGGTGCCATAGTGATGCCGTCGCCGCAGACACTCGAAAATGCCGTCCCGCGTCAGGTCTTTGGTGAGGAAGCAGGTCAACCCGCCGTAGGCTCCAAAGGTTGAGGCCCCCGGATAACTGGCTCCGGGTCGACCCTTGTGTCCGTCGCTGTTGCACACCACTCCCGAACGATGACCGAGGGGAAAGCCGTCGGTCAGCATCCACTCAAAGGTACCCCACGCCGAATGGATTTCCATTGCGGTTTCCAGCCGGGAATCGTGCGCCTGCATGATGTCGGCATAGCGTCCTCCAACATGCGCGTACACCACACAGTCCTCTCCCTGCAAATCTTCAAAAAGCTGGGCTGCTGAGGACGCATCAGTGTCAAGGTCTGAGCGATCCTCCAACAAGGCGTGCGATGAACGCCGAATCTGGCGGCCTTCAGTCCGGAAAAAGACGTTACGGTCGCCGCCAACCGCCGTGTTGCCCGACCATTCGTATCCCGGAAAAACGACAAAACGACCGTCTTCGTGAAATTCCGCGGTGAGTTCGTTGAGGTATTTCCAGAAGGCATTGTTGACTTGAAAATCGTTGGCCTGGTGGCCGGTGACATCCAGAAAGGATTTGTTGCGCGCAAATTCAAAATAATCCCGCGAGGTGGTGAGTCCGATCGATTCGCCGCTCTGTCCGTGCAGATCGCCCCAGTAACCTGAAAATTCACCATCCCGGATCAACAGTGGTCCTGCTTCGGACACGCACCTTCCGGATTCGTCTAAAACCTGTATCCGTAAAATTCCGGGTTCCTCCATCGAAAGATCATCAAGGATAATCGATTTTTCGCCGAGCGGATAATCGAGGGTTTCCGGCAAACCATTTACCGGATGACTGCTGCGGAGCAGGAAACATGCGGAGGCTTGATCGGTCGGATTTCCCCACTTGTCCTCTGCTTTGAGTCCGAACCGGAATACCTCTCCGGGAAGTCGCAGAGATGGCAGCACCGCTTTCCAATCATGCACTTCTCCGGGTACAATGGCAATATGGGGTGTTTCAGCAAGGGGATAGTAGTGCCCGACCGCGCAGACATCCGCCAGCACTTTGAATTCGAATCCCGGTTCGCAGAAGGTCTGCATCTTCATGCCCGGAGACCCCTGTGAGGTGTCGCCAAAAACGATGGTGATTGTGTCCCCCTCGCTAAGATAGCCGCCGTGCAGACTAACGGTGAGGGATTTGAACCACGGACGCTGATGTCCAGTGTTGGCGTAGTTCAGGGACAACCGCGCTCCTGTACTCGCATCGGCTGTGACGTAGTTGTAACCGCTGGGATTGTTGGTTTGAAACGCCCCCCAGTCTCCCATGAAGCGGAAGACCACACGGATGCTGCCGGTGTCATCAATCCCGTAGCGGCCCACCGTGTACACCAGCCGGAAGGTCTGAAGGCTGCGGGCCTCGAACGCACCAACGGGGTCCAGCGAGACATGACCGTACAGCACGGGATCGCTTCCGGGCTGCACCGCAGGCCACGCGGCTCCAACCAGTTCACTTGCTACCACTCCATCCATAATGCGATTCTCCATTTTGTTGCATTGTTTCTGGAACAGGCTAACGCAGCCATTGGCTGGTGTAAAGGACACCGTTCACCAGCGAGCGTGGCCAGCCGCTGGATGGCTTCGTCTTGTCCTGTATTCCTGGAATTGCCATGCTGTTATGTTTGATTTTCATTCTCTGCTGGTTGTAAATGGACTCCCTTTTTAACAAGCGGCTCGGCACCAACCTGATCGCCCTCGTTGTTGCGGCGGCGGGCTGGCAACTCGCGGAGCCGTGGCATAACCCTGTGTTCTTCACCGGACTGTTTGCGTTTTCCGGAGCCCTCACCAACTGGCTCGCCATCTACATGCTCTTCGAGAAGGTGCCCGGACTATACGGATCAGGGGTGATCCCGGAGCATTTCGAAGAATTCAAGCTCGGTATCCACGACATGGTGATGACGCAATTCTTTGCACCAGAACACATCGAACGGCTGTTCGCCAACGACGAAACAGGCTTCGACCTCACACCCGTGTTGGAGGCGGTGGATCTTGGTCCGTCCTTTGACTCCCTTGTCACGACGATTGAGGAATCCAACTTTGGCCCGATGATCGCGATGATCGGAGGCCGGAGCGCGCTCGAATCCCTCCGGAAGCCGATCCTTGAAACACTCCACAACCAAATCGGCAAACTCGCTAACCAAGCATCAGTCCGCAAGGCTTTGAAGGCGAGGATCACAGGAGATTCTGGAATCCTCGATCAGGTGGGAACGCTCGTGCAACGGCGGCTCGATGAATTGACTCCACAAATGGTCAAAGAGATCGTGCAACGCATGATTGACGAACACCTCGGTTGGCTCGTGGTCTGGGGAGGCGTGTTTGGCGGTTTGATCGGGCTGATCAGCGGATTGCTTCTCAACTCCGACCTTAGCTTCTGATGCCCAGCGAACAACTCCTAGAGAAGATGCACGAGATTGCCGAGCAGCTTATCCCGTTCAACAAAGTGCTGGGTATCCAAGTGGACACCCTCGATTTTGAGCATTTCGCCATCCGTTTTGAACATCGTCCGGAACTCGTGGGCAACTTCACTCGTGGAATGCTGCACGGGGGGGTGATTGCGGCTGTGCTAGATGTCGCGGGTGGAATGAGCGCGTGGATGGGGTTGTTGAAAAAATCGCAGGGTGAACCGTTTGAGGAAACTGCCAAGCGACTTGCGAAGATTGGCACCATCGACATGCGCGTGGACTACCTGCGTCCCGGATTGGGAAAGCATTTCCGTGCGACTTCGAATGTGCTGCGCACGGGCAACAAAGTCACAGTCACGCGCATGGAACTGCACAACGACGAAGAAACGCTCATCGCCGTCGGCACCGGAACCTACATCGTCGGCTGAATCACGGCGCCAGCCGCTCGATGCGCCAGCCTTCAGCAACCCGGACATAGCGCAGTCGGTCGTGCAGACGATCAGGACGACCCTGCCAGAATTCGATGGCGTCCGGGGTCACGCAGTAGCCGCCCCAATACGGGGGTCGCGGCACCTCCTGTCCTTCGTAACTAGCGATTTCTGCGTGCATCTGGGCTTCCAGTGTTTTGCGATCCGGAGCGACTTCACTTTGCGCAGAAGCCCGCGCTCCGAGTTGGCTGCCCCGTGGTCGGGTCTGGAAATAGGTGTCCGATTCCTCCACAGAGACTTTCTCCACGGTGCCCTCCACCCGCACTTGGCGATGGGGCACATCCCACCAGAACACGAGGGTCGCGAAGGCGTTCTCCGCAAGTTCCTGTCCCTTACGGCTCTGGTAATTGGTGAAGAAGGTGAATCCGTGTACTCCCACATCCTTGAGCAACACCACTCGCGCTGAAGGTCTCCCCTCCGGGGTCACGGTCGCCAAAGTCATCGCCGTCGGTTCTTTGATCCCAGACTGACGGGCGTGGGCGAACCATGCCTGAAATTGCTGGATGGGGTCCGGAGCTGCTTCGGATTCAAGGAACGGGGAACGTTCGTCACTTTTCCAAGGATCAGAGTTGTGTGCGGTCATGTCGTGAATCGGCGTGTGGTTTGCGACAAGAAACCGTAAGCTGAAGAATCTTTGTCATCCAAACACCATAGCATCACTGAGGTGGTGCGTTCTATACGAAATTTTATGGACCATGCTTAGCACCAAAATCATCTGCACCATTGGACCCGCCTGCGACTCTCCGGAAATGCTCGCACAACTCGCGGACGCCGGCATGAACATCGCCCGTCTCAACTTCTCCCATGGCACTCACGAGTCGCACGGTCGCATCATCGCACACATCCGGAAACTAAACACACAGCGGCGCTTTCCAACCGCTCTACTGCTCGATACACGAGGCCCGGAAATCCGCACAGGAGAATTGGGGCTCGAGCTTGTCGCAGGAGATCAGATTCGCGTCACCACCCCCCCGGAAGAGGAGCGCGAGGGCGAGCTGTTCATCAAGTACGCCCACCTTGCGGAACAAGTCGAGGTGGGTGGCAGCATCGTTGTGGACAGTGGTTTGGTGACACTCCGGGTGCTGGAAAAAGATGGCACTGCCTTGCAATGCAAAGTGCTGGACCCTGGAACCCTTGGTGCCCGCCGCCATGTCAACCTGCCTGGAATCGCGGTCAAGCTTCCCTCCATCACCGAGCGCGACCGCGAGGACATCCTCTTCGGGTTGGAGCAGGATGTGGACGGCATCGCCCTTTCCTTTGTCCGCAGTGCGGCAGGGATTCGGGAGGTGCGTGACCTGCTGGGCCAGCGCGGCAAACGGATCAAGCTCATCGCCAAAATCGAAAACCAAGAGGGCGTGGATCACTTGGAAGAAATCGTCGCCGAGGCCGATGGCATCATGGTCGCTCGCGGCGATCTCGGCATTGAGGTGGACATGGAGGAAGTCCCACAGATTCAGCGTCGCATCGCCTACCTCTGTGCCACCCGCGGCAAACGCCTCATCGTCGCGACCCAACTTCTAGAGTCGATGATCGAGAATCCCGTGCCTACTCGTGCTGAGGTCTCAGACATCGCCAACGCGGTTTATGAACAGGCGGACGCGGTCATGCTCTCTGGAGAGACTTCCATGGGCAAGTATCCGTTACGCTGCGTGGAAATGCTGGTGCGTGTGGCACGCCGCACCGAAGAATTTCCGGGGGTGCGCTTCACCGAGAAACAGCAGAAAACGAGCAACCGCCAGCATCTCGCCCAAGCCGCAACCACTATCGCTGCGGAACTTAAAATGAAGGGGATCGTTTCCATCACCCGCTACGGACGCGGCGCGATGTACCTTGCCAACTGGCGACCTCGCAACATCGGCATCTACGCTTTCACGAACCACGAGGATGTCTATCGGAGCATGGTCTTCAACCGGGGAGTGTCCCCTTTCTTGCTCGATGATTTTTCAAATGATCCAGAAGTCAACATCCCGAATGCCCTCCAGCGCCTCAAGGACGAAGAGGATTTTCAAACTGGAGAGCAAGTGCTGGTGTTTGCAGATATCTTCACCGGCGAGGGTTATGTCAACTCGATGCAGATCCGGACAATCCCCTGATCAGTCGTTGCGGACGAAGGAGACGTTGCGCGAGGTGAGGAGATAGACGGGGTACTTGATGGATTCGAGGACGTAGGCGGAAATGCCCTGATCGGAAGTCCACCAGTTGTCTTCTCGGAAGATCGCGTTCGGTGCCGCCGCCATCTCCAAGCGGATGCCACTGCCGTTGAAAACGCTCTCGAACGCATGGAGCGCCCGGCGGGTGTGAAATGCATCGGTCACCAAAATCAAGTGCTGCCAACCCTCGGATTCAGCCCTTGTCCGAGCATCGTAGGCTTCATCGAAGGTCGAAGTCGCCCCACCTTTGAGCGATGGGATCACCGGCGTTTCCACTTCCATTCCCAATTCTGCGATGATCGCTTCAGCAAGTTGAGCGTTCGTCGGGAAAAACTTACGGAACTTGGGATTCATGCTGCGTTTCTCGTCGGTCAGAAAAACCTTCGAGGCATAGCCAGAGCCGTAGAGTTCCAGTCCACGAGGAATGCGCGTGGCTGCACTTCCGGACAGCACAATGATTGCGTCTGCGCCCTTGCTGGGATTGTTGACCGTGAAAAAGGACGCATATGTGGTCAGCACCTTCTGATGCTGCCACACGCCAACTCCGCTCAAAATCAACAAGACAAACAGCCATTTTTTCATCGTCGTTCTGCCGCTGGTTTTTTCAATCGATCAGTGACCAAATCCGTGCTACAAGAATTTCTCGATGAGGTTCTCATCAATGTAGTTTCCCTGAACCTTCGCCTGTTTTTTGGCCGTTCCGATCACCTGAAACCCTTGACTGAGGTAGGTGGACAGCGCCACATCATTATCCCCTCGGACAAAGGTGAAGATTTTCTCATACCCTTTGTCCCTCGCCGCTGCAAAGCTTGCGGCAAACAGCGCGGACGACACTCCCTGCCTGCGGCAATCCGGATGGACAAACGTCCCCATAATTCCCACGTGGTCAAAGGCATGGGTGTAGGCCGCAAAGGTTTCAAGGTCCTGAAAGCCGACAACCTCACCACTTTCGGGGTGGGTGGCGACGTGGAAGATTCCCCGTGCTGGAAACGCCTCAATGAACGCCTCCTCCTCCTGTAAAGAAAACGTCGTGTCCAGCGAGGTGTAGCGTCCGGTTTCGATGATCGGGTTGAGGATGTTGATGATTGCTTGCGCGTCGGTTTTGAGCGCGTCTCGAACAAGCCATGCCATCACAGGTTTATGCGTCAACTCGGTCAATCATGGTGATCCCGTTTTCAGTGAGCAAGGCATTCATGGAAACATCGTGGGATTCCGTAGGCACATCCGGAATCACCTGTGCAGAAAAGGCAACCCCCACTAGCAAGGCCGAGGTTTTGGTAAGAAAACGGTCGTAGTAGCCTTTGCCGAAACCGAGCCGCTCCCCCTTCCGGTCAAACGCCACACCCGGAACCAGCACGAGATCGAGGCTCTCCGGTTTCACCCATTCCCGGAATTCTGGAAGCAGTTCGGGAAGGCCAAAAGCTCCACGCTGGAGGTGTGCAAGGGAAGTCAACCGAGTGTGCTTGAGTTCCCGGGTTCCCGGCATCATGCAGGGCACAACGGTCTGCTTGCCCAAGGCCCAAACCCGCTCAAACCAAGTGGTCGTGTCCGGTTCTTCCGGAAGCGCGAGCGAACAATGGAGAGTGCGGATTTGCTGGAACGGTGCCCACGATTCCAAATGTTCCCACATCCGAAGAGTGAAGGCTTGGCGTTGTTCTGGAGTGAGGTTGCGCCGCTGGGAAAGGCCATGCTGACGCACAGCGCTTTTTGGGCAACCGCTGCTCATGCTCCGGGCTGCACAGTCACGAGGTCGCCGCTGAGGATTTTTCCCCGGAACTCCGGGGGCACCACTGCCCATGAGGTGAAGTCCAGCACCTCGACGATTTGCAGTTGTCCGACTTCCTCGTAGTTTGTTTCCGTGATCTTGGTACCGTCCGTCTCGATACGTTCCCGGCGTTTGCGACGATAGACCTTGCAGCGACGTCCAGACGTGATGTTGCGGTCACGCCCCAAGTTGACCACGGCAAAGGCGCGGTCGTTGTAGGTTTCCAGAATGAACCCCTCCATCGGCAGGGTTTTCTGGATGTTGGTGCGCAGCCCCCGGAGCTGTTGGGCGGATTCCGAGAAGACGAAGGTAAACTCGTCCCGAAGCATCAACTTTGGCGGGTTGATGCGGTAAACTTGCAGGCCGATGTAGGTGCTCCAGTCGTTCGGAGAGGCCCGCACGGGACTGGGGGTCACGCGCAGCAACCCAACGTACTCGGCCTGCAACCGTTTGCCCAGCCGGAGCAAATCCTGCTGAGAATTACGGTTGAAGCCTTGGAACTCCTGAAATTCCAGCACGCCCCGGACACGCTGATCTTCAATCACCTTGAGGTCGGAATACTCCTCCAGCGCCGACAGCACAAAACTTTCGCTCAAGGTCTTGTGGTAGCGCGAAAGCCGTCCGATAAACTCAGTGGACGCAAAGGCGATGTACGGAGACCGCGCCTGATCCTCCACCGTCGGGTAGGTGTCCGACTGCTTCAGGTCCAGTTCGCTCTGCGTTGCCGTGCGGAAGTTGTACTGCGGCTTTTTCTGACAGCCTCCCGCCAGCAGCAGGGCGAGCAGGGTACAGGCGAACACAAAGGATCGCCGTAAACGGATCAGCGAGAATTCAACCATGCGTACCGACCTTGAAAATACAAGAGAGGATCGCCCTCCCGGAATTCAAAAGACTCCACTTCACCAAGGATGATCTGGTGATCCCCCCCCTCGACCACTTGCCGCACCCGGCAATCAAGTACAGCAAGTGCCCCAACCAACAACGGCGTCTGCCCGGAATCCATGTCAATGTCTGCCTTGTCATAGCTCCGGGGGTGTTCCTCAAACGCAAACTGCTCCGAGAGGCGTTGCTGATCGCTGCCCAAAACGCTGATGCCAAAACGCTCCTGTTCCAGTAGAGGTTCCAGCATCTGGGAATCCTGCGCCAGACTAAAAAGCACAAGGGGTGGTTCCAGAGAAACGGACGCGAAAGAATTGATCGTCACGCCCAGCAATCCGTCCTCCGGAACAAACATCGTCACCACTGCAATTCCGGTGGCAAAACGTCCTAGTGCATTGCGGAAATGGAGGGGGTCCGTTTGGGGTTCCTGCACGAGGTCCAGACTCAGTAGCGGTAATGTTCGGGCTTGTACGGCCCCTCAGCGGGAATCCCAGTGTACTCCGCTTGTTGCGCAGTGAGCCGTTCCAACTTCACACCGAGTTTCTGAAGGTGCAGCATTGCCACCTTCTCGTCCAGCAATTTTGGCAGCACATAGACCTGATTCCCGTAGTCGTTGCCATTCGCCCAGAGGTCAAGCTGCGCCAGCACCTGATTGCAGAAGCTGTTGGACATCACAAACGCCGGATGCCCAGTCGCACAGCCCAAGTTCACCAGCCGACCTTCGGCCAGCAGCAGGATGCGCTTGCCGTCCGGCCAGACGTACTGATCCACCTGCGGCTTGATGTTGATGCGCTCGATGTTCGGGTCGTTGTTGATTGAAGCCACGTCAATCTCGATGTCGAAATGTCCGATGTTGCAGACAATCGCGTTGTCCTTCATTACGTCCAAATGCTCGCGGCGGATGACCCCGCAGCAACCCGTCGTGGTGACGAAGAGGTCTGCAAGAGGGGCAACCTCGGCCATCGGACGAACCTCGTAGCCCGCCATCGCGGCTTGCAGGGCACAGATCGGATCAATCTCGGTGACAACCACCCGCGCTCCTGGCCCCCGGAGTGATTCTGCCGATCCCTTGCCGACATCCCCGTAGCCCGCAACCACCGCGAGCTTGCCTGCGAGCATCACATCGGTTGCCCGCTTGATGCCGTCCAGCAGCGATTCACGGCAGCCGTAGAGGTTGTCAAACTTGCTCTTCGTGACCGAGTCGTTGACATTGAACGCAGGCAGTTTCAGCGTCCCCTGCTGCATCATTTGATGCAACCGATGGACCCCAGTGGTGGTCTCTTCAGAAACGCCCCGAATTTCCGCAAGCAGTTCCGGGTGCTTCTCATGGACGTAGCCTGTGAGATCGCCGCCGTCGTCAAGCAACAGGTTCGGCCCCTGACCTCCGGGCCATTGCAAGGTTTGCTCGATGCACCACCAGTACTCTTCCTCGGTCTCACCCTTCCATGCGAAGACTGGAACTCCCGTAGCTGCAATCGCCGCCGCCGCTTCGTCCTGTGTGGAGAAGATGTTGCATGAGGACCACCGCAGTTCGGCCCCCAGCGCCGTCAATGTCTCAATCAGTACCGCCGTTTCCACCGTCATGTGTAGTGACCCCGTAATCCGGGAACCCGTCAAGGGCTTGCTCTCGCCATACTCCTCGCGGAGGGCCATCAGGCCCGGCATCTCGTTTTCGGCAAGGGTGATTTTCTTGCGGCCCAAATCGGCGAGGGAGCGGTCCGCCACCTTGTGGTCGGCGCGAGCGCTGGAAGCAAAATCGTTCATGAGGTTGTCCTTTTTTTGGCGAAAAAATTCGCGCCCAAATCCGGGATTTCCCGTCGGGCGGATTAAACGATCTAGCATGGCATTTTCTGCTAGATTCACAAGCTTAAATCACTGCATTCGCATGAAGCGATTTCCCTTGAACAGAGTATCCGCTTGCATCCTTGGCGCATTCACGATATGTCTTTTTTAACTTTCAGTCCTTCCAGAGGCTTTAGCAGGAAGCCCACAAGTTGAGCATGTACCAATCAACCGATTATCAGCAAACGAAACGCCGCAGCAAGAAACGGGACTTCACCCTGAACCCGCCCCCACAGGCGAAGCTCAAGGGCAACCCACAAAGCGAGGGGCGCTTCAAGGTGCGGAAGTTTCATTTTCTGCTACTGGGGTTGCTGGTCGCCAGTTTGGTCTTTGCCCTGACCGAGTTGCTCCCGTGGCAGGAGGCGCTGGCGGCTCTCAACGCACTCCCTGATCCCAGCCTCTTGTTCCGGATTTTGATCTCGGTTTCAGCGGGTTTGCTCGCAACGGCTTTTTTGCTTTGGCTACGTTCGGCGGAAATCATCCGGCAGGTGAACATCCTCTGCCGTGAGTTTCTGGCGTACCGACGCAGGCATGAATCCACCGACCTCGAAGAACTGCAAGGCCGACAGCCGCGCTCGGATATTGAATGGCGAGTGGGCATCCTTCAGGAGGTGTGGCCACGGTTCCAGTCCATGCAAAAACAACTTTCCCAGCATGTCCGGGAATTGGGGGATTCCAAGCAAGAGTTGGAAACCACCGTCACCAACCTGCAACAGGCCAAGGAGCAGGAGCGCCGGTTTGTGGAATTGGGCTACGCGGTTGCGGAATTCGGGCATGACATTGGTAACGCCAACGGCTCCATCCTCACCTTCTCCTCCCTTCTGCTTCAACAACTCAATAAGGAGTCGGTGTCCAGCATGGACCTCGTCCGGGCACTCTCCTTCATCCGGCGTATCGAACATTCCTCAGTCAACATCAAGGGACTCACCCGCGACATCCTTGAAGTTGCACGCGGCATCGAATTGCACAGCGAAGCCATCGATCTCGAGAACTTCCAATCCGAACTCGACACCCATCTTGGGTTTGTCGTACATCCGGTGGTCGTTGAATACCTGTTTCCCAGCGACCCGGATTTTAGCTTTTCTGCGGATTCTCGCAAGCTCGTCCGGGTGATCGTCAACTTAGTGAAAAACGCTTGGGAAAAATTGCTCGATGACGAAAGTGGACTCATCGAAATCAGCTTCGTTCCGGATCACACCGACTTGGTCATTCGGGTGTACGACAACGGCTCCCCCATTCCAGAGTCCGTCCTGCCCAATCTCTTTCAAGCTTTCCAGACAGAAGGCAAACTCGATGGTACGGGGCTAGGGCTGGCGATCAGCCAAAGGATGGTGGAGTTGCACGGAGGCACGATCCAAGTGGAGAACTGCCCAGAGGATCAAGGAGTGTTTTTTGAGATTCGGCTACCGGGGTGTGTGCCCACCAAGAGGGTTGCCGAAAAGCGCGTAGCCTGATCGTACCGCAGCCGCCCAGAGCGGCTGCGAGGTCTTGACAACTCAGTTGCAAACCGTCAACGGGCGCACCAACGGCACCTTGAAGCGCGGGCGTAGGTGCTGTTCTTCCAACAGCATGTAATCCAAATCGTACAAAAACGACTCTACGGCGCGTGCTACGCGCTGGTCAAAATCATCGGAGTGCATCGGGCTCGAAAGGCTCAGGTTATGGTCTTGTCCGGACATGGGGTCCTTTCTTAGGGAAGTGAGCAATATGGATGCCTGACCGGAACACTCCGGGCAAGTCTCTGATTTCCCTATCGGCAGGAGTGTGGAAAACTTGAGCGAAAAAGAGAGGG
This sequence comes from uncultured Pseudomonadota bacterium, assembly GCA_913020725.1. Lineage (GTDB taxonomy): Bacteria > SAR324 > SAR324 > SAR324 > NAC60-12 > UBA8110. Next base: position 11,705 of record CAJWCD010000029.1, on the reverse strand, counting down.
TCAACCAGATTGACTGACCAGAGGCAGGGCCGGGATGCCCGTAGGCACCCCGGTGCGAGAGCTTACTCCTCGGAGGAGCCGGCGAGCTGCTCGTCGTCAGCTTTCTTCGCCTTGCTGGTCGTCTTCTTGGAGGCAGTCTTCTTAGGGGCCACCTTCTTGGGTTTTTCCTCCTTTGCTTCCGGAGCAGCCTCAGTGGCTTCCGCCTCTGGAGCAGTTTCTTCCACTTCCGGAGCAACCTCAGCGGCTTCCGCCTCTGGAACAGTTTCTTCCACTTCCGGAGCAGCCTCAGTGGCTTCCACCTCTGGAGCAGCTTCTTCCACTTCCGGAGCAGCCTCAACCTCTACTGCCTGAGCAGTTTCCGTTTCAGCAGGAGTTTCCTCGGTTTCCGGAGTTGCTTCTGCGTCTTGCTCCGAGTCCTCAAGCGGAGATTCGACTGCAACCACCCCCAAGATGCTCAGGCCCAAGCGGCGTTCCTCCAGATCCACCTTGATCACACGAGCATGAACCTCGGTGTTGACCGGATAGAACTCCGGGATCTTGGCTTTCGGAATCGAAGAATCAACCTCGGAGATATGGACCAATCCCTCAACCCCTTCCTCAACCTCAACGAAGATACCGAAGTCCGTGATGTTCACGATGGTTCCCGTCACCTCAGAGCGGATCGGGTACTTCTCATCCAAATCCTTCCACGGATCCCCGATGAGTTGCTTGACCCCCAGCGAGAGGCGTTCTTGCGAAACGTCGATGTTCAAAACCTTGACCTCGATCTCCTCACCCTTCTTAGCCAACTCGGAGGGTTTGCAAAGCCGCTGGGACCACGAGATGTCTGAAATGTGGACCAACCCGTCAATGCCCTCGTCGAGTCCGATGAAGACCCCAAAATCGGTGATGTTCCGGACTCGCCCCATGACAATGGAGCCCACCGGGTAGCGATCCAAGGCGAGCCGCCACGGGTTAGGCTCGGCTTCCTTCATCGAGAGCGAGATACGCTTGCGCTCGACGTCCAAATCCTTGACGATCGCCTCGACCTCTTGGCCAAGCTGGACGATCTTGGACGGATGCCGCACCTTCTTCGTCCATGACATCTCAGAGACGTGGATCAAGCCCTCGACCCCCGGTTCCAGCTCGATGAACGCACCGTAGTCGGTCAGGCTGACGATCTTGCCTGTGATCTTGCTGCCGGGTTCGTACTTGTCGGCAACCTGATCCCATGGGTTTGTAAACTTCTGCTTGTAGCCGAGCGAAACCTTCTGCTCTTCCGGGTAGTACTTGAGGATCACGACCTCGACCTCATCGCTGATGTTGAACATCTCCGAGGGGTGGACAATGCGCCCCCACGTCATGTCGGTGATGTGGAGCAAGCCATCGACTCCGCCCAAGTCCACAAAGACCCCGTAGTCGGTGATGTTCTTGACACTGCCCACGATGAGCGAGCCTTCCTTGAGAACCTTGAGAGTTTCTTTGCGCTTCTCCTCGCGCTCGGCCTCCAGCAACACCCGCCGAGAAAGCACGATGTTGCCGCGCTTGCGGTTGTACTTGAGGATCTTGAATTCAAAGGCCTCGCCCAAGAGTTGGTCGAGATTGCGGACGGGCCGCAGGTCCACCTGTGATCCCGGCAGGAACGCCTTGACCCCGATGTCCACCTGCATGCCGCCCTTGACACGAGCGTTGATGGTGCCGTTGACGGTGCCCTCTTGCTCGAAGATTTCGCCAACCTTCTCCCACGTTCGCATCTTCTCGGCCTTGCGCTTGGAAACAATGGTGACTCCATCGTCGTCTTCCAGCGCCTCAACGAAGACTTCAAAAATTTCACCGATGTCCGCCGCAACCACTCCCTCTTCGTTCAGGAACTCGGTCGTCGGGACGAGGCAGTCGGATTTGAAGCCGATGTCGATGGTGACCCACTCCTTGGTGGTGTCCGTTACCGTGCCCTTGACGATGTCCTGTTCTTTGACGCCTAGGAGGCTTTCTTCATAAAACGCGTCAAAATCCTCGTCTTCTTCAAAGAAGATAAACGGTTCGATGACCGTGTTGCTGATTTCTGTTTCAGTCACTGTGTCCTTTAAATTTGGCCGCACCCACAGGCACGGGTTAGGGTGAACTCATTGCGCCCAACTGGGCAGAGGAAAACTAATGATTATCTGAGAAATCGCTTATGGAGTCAATGCGATTCGCACTTTCATGCCGGTCCAATGCGTCCCGAATTTCACGGCGCACATCCTTGTCTGTTTCTGAAACAAGCGAGTGCCGCAACAGGCGTTGTGATTCCGGAGCAGCAATCCGTCCGAGTGCCCAAGCGGCGTGTTGCCGAACGAGCGATTCCGGATCCCGCAACCCCTTTCCCAGTGCCGGGATTGCTTCTGGACTGCCCCAGTTTCCCAGTGCCACTGCGATATTGCGCAGCAACCCACGCCGCTTGGCCCGCTTGAGCGGGCTTTTCCGGAAACGACGACTGAACTCATCCTGAGTCATTCCCATCCACTCGACAAGTTCCGGATGCTGGAATCCTGAGCGCGGCTGGAACGCAGGCTCGGAAGTCCTGGGAGTGTTCCGATTCCACGGGCAGACTTCTTGGCAGATGTCGCACCCGAAAATCCAGTTGCCCATTCGAGTCCGGAGTTCCTGAGGAATCGCTTCTTTCAATTCGATGGTGAGGTAGGAAATGCAGCGGCGTGCGTCCACAGTGCGGTCTGCGACAATCGCATCAGTGGGACACGCTGCAATGCAACGGGTGCAGGAACCACAATCCACTCGCGTGAAAGGGGCATCCGGAGTCAGTGGGAAATCCACGAGCAGCTCCGCGAGGAAAAACCATGAACCCTGTGGCCAATGAATGAGGTTGGAGTGCTTGCCAAACCAGCCCAACCCGGCATGATGCGCGAACTCGCGCTCAAGCAGCGGGCCGGTGTCCACACACGGGCGCTGCTGCCCGTCACCGATCCGAAATTCCTGCTGAATGCCGTCGGACAGTTCTCGGAGCTTAGCCCGGATGACCTCATGGTAGTCATCCCCCCACGCGTAACGGCTCACCCGCCCCAACGCTGGATTGTCGGACTGCACTAGGTCCGGATCAACGGTTTGGTAGTGCATTCCGAGAGCAATGAGGGTTTGCGCTTCCGGAAGCAAGTGCCGGGGATCTTCCTTGAGCTCGGCATGCCGCTCCAAATATTCCATTGCTCCGGCATAACCCTGACGGAGCCAATCCTGATAAATCCCAATGGTTCGGCTGGGGGCGACCTTGGCAAATCCAACCAAACCAAAACCAAGTTCCTCGGCTTTTTGGCGAATCCAGATTTCCGGAGTTTCCGGCTTTGCAGACAACACAGGGATAGCGAATGATGCGAAGTAGTGGTAGGGTTTACAAGTTTAGCACACCTCACGCCTTGGTGCCACATTGCCTGCATCCCGTTCCTTCCTCCCTCTGACTGCGCTACTCGTCACTTGCGGGATGCTCACGCCGCAGTCCCTTGGCCCCTTGGATGCTTTCGGAAGTCTGCTCGTGAAGGAGGGTTATCCGATTGCGAGCTATCCGCAACCGCCTTCCAGCTTGCTCGATCTGACTCCGATCCCGACCAGCCCCCTCACGCCAACCCGGCGACCGGATCGACTTCACAGCATCAATCGAACACACTTGAACCAAGTCATCGCTTCCGAGTTGCAGGGACTTCACGAAACTTCGGACACCGCCGCATCCTCCAACAACCCTCAGCCGAGTCTCTTCAAGCTGATGTTGGGGTTCGACCGTTTCAGCCGCTTGCGGTATGGGCGTGGGGTGGGACGTCTTCCGGACCAGCGTTCCTTGCGCGAACTGACGGCTTACCTGATGAACAGCCGCTGGCATCGCGAAGTGCTTGCGCGGCTCCTGAATTCGCAGGATCGGGCGGTCACCGAAACACGGCTCCTGCGGGTTTTCGTCACCGCTCATGCAGGAGCGCACTTCTTCGAGCTGCCGTTCCCCACCTTCTTCTGCCTGCTTTTTCAGGAATCCCAGCTCGATTTCACCGTGACCAGCCGCACCGGAGCAAGAGGCGTGGCTCAACTCACAGCGATTGGTTTACGGCAGATCAACCAACTCCGGAAGCAGCCGGAGTGGGAAACCCGCTTGCAGCGGGCCTACCGATACCTCGGCTTACTGCATCACGATCCGGAGTTTCAACGCTGGCAGCAACAACTGGGCTTGCAGTTCTTTCCTCTCGACCTCCAGACTCTTCCCCAACAGGTGCGGCTGGACCGCATCGGCCCGGAGATGGTCCGGAAAACCCTGTGGCGGCTGAAGTGGCAGGGGCAGCAGGCGTGGGACGACACGGCGGTGCGCCGACTCAGCTATCGACTGCGGCGCGGGTGGCGAGTGGCGGATCGCTTGATACCTGTGCAAAGCGCATTTAATCTCGCCGTGGAGCAGCACTTCGGCAACGATCCCAACAGCGTGTTCCATCCGGAAACAAACATCCTGCTGGGCGCAATGCTCGTGCGCTACTACCTGCGTTATCGGTGGAACCACAACGGGGTGCCGATTCCGGTCCCTTGGAAGGCGCGACCACTGCTTGCCGTCGCGGCTTACAATCATGGACAATCCCCAATGCTACGGCTGCTGACTCAGTTACAGCAGGAAATGGGGCCGGAGAATTTTCAGAAACTGGACTCGGCGCAATTGCTGCGCTATTTCACTCCCCGGCGTTTAGGCCGAGCGCTACGCTCGTACCGGAAGGTGAAGGAGGTGCGTCGGCATGTGCAGAAGATTCACCAGTGTTCTGGCGCTCCGTCGTGAGTGCCAATTCCGATGGGGCCGTCGGAGCGAAAGTTAGTGAAAGTTGCGGGAAGATTCCAGCACCTGCAAAGCGGGGCGTCCGACAGGTTCTTGACGCTGAGAGAACTGGCGCAACAACTCGTGGGTCACACGATCCAGCAGTTCCCCTTTAACGTCCGAGTCAAGCCTCACGGTGGCTTCATCAAGAGCGAGGTGAATCTCGTATTCTTCCTCACGAAAGACCAGCTCCCGAAAGCTTGTTGTACGAGACTCCTCTGTCGAGCGCGGGTGGAGACGCCGACCTTGGTGCAAGAGTTCAAAACGATCAATTCCGGCCAAGGACAGCCAAAACGCATAGCTCTGGAGCAAGTCCTGCCGAGTGCGGTCCTTGCTCAAAAAAAGGTCAATGTCCTCCGCGAGGTGGACCATCAGGCTACGGCGGCGGCGCAAATCCGGTTGATCTCGGAGGTGCTTCACTAGATTCAGGACAACCTCATACTCCAACAAGTACAAGGTCATGTAGGCCAATCCGAGGGCAGCCAGCACAAAATACCCTTGCCACTCCGGACGCAGGAGCATGCCAACGCCCAGCCCGCCAAACAGCGTGCCCAGCCCCAGCAACACGGTCAACGCCTGCCAGGGTCTCAGGCCGCGTTGCAGCAAACGGTGGTGCAGATGATCCCGGTCGGCGGAATAAAAGGGAATCCCCTTGAGGTAGCGTCGGAACAACGCAAAAACCGTATCCAAAATCGGGATTGCCAGAATCACGACAGGAGCCAAATGGACGACGCCTGTTTGAGGAACCCGTGCGACCTCCAAAGCGAGTACCGCCAGCAGGTATCCCAGCAACATGCTGCCGGAATCCCCCATGAAAATAGCGGCGGTTGGTTTGTTAAAAACCCAAAAACCCAGAGTCGCCCCGCACAACACCAAGCACACCAACACCCACTCCGGATGGTTCCAGATGCCAGCAATGATGGCCATGAAGCCCACCGCAACTATCGCAATGCCCCCCGCCAGACCATCGATGCCATCAACCAAATTGATAGCGTTCATCAATCCAACAATCCAGAGCATCGTCAGGGGAATCGCCAGCGCCCCCAAGGAAATTTGCGTCCCGAAAAACGGTAGATTAACGGACTCAACAACGGGTCCATAAACCACCGTCAGCAGGGCAATTCCAACCTGCCCAGCAAACTTGTAACGAGCGCGAATGACGAACAAGTCATCCCAGAACCCCAGCAGGCAGGCAGCGCTTCCTCCGAGCAAAACCACTCCGAGGTTTCCGCCCAGCAGGGTGCGCAGGTCAATGCCTTTTGCTTTGAGCGGCACGAACGCCAGCAACAGCAGCACTGCAACAAACCCACCGGCAATCCCAATGCCCCCAAAGCGGGGTACTGGCTCGACACGTTGATCCCGGAGGGATTGCTGTCTGCGAGATTGCAAGACGCGGCTCAAGCGGTGCAGCACCATCAACACTAGTGTGCTGCTGACCAACAACGCCAGCAAAAACCCGCCTGCGTAGAGTTTGAACTCAGATTGCATGAATTCCTTGACCGATTGATTTCCTCAAACTTTAATGGAAATTTCCCTAAACCACAAGCCCAGATCCCCACAAAACATTGCGTTTAGGGCAGGGTTGCTCCAAGCAACTCCGGATGTCCTCGCAGAAAGGCTTCAGCCATCATCACCCCACGTCCTTCGGGTTTGAGTTGCAAAACACGCAACCCTCCTGCCTTGGTGCCGATCAGCAGTTCCGGATACACTTGTCCGGGTTCAAAACTGCCTAGTACAACCTTCACTTCCACCAGCTGCAGACGTTTGCCCTTGGGCGTGAAACAATGGATTCCAGGCCACGGGGTGTAGGCCCGCAGCTTGCGTTCGATCTGCTCAGCGCTTTCATGACACCAGTCGATCCCTCCTTGGGACTTGCGGATGATGCGACAGTTCGTCACTGCGGATTCGTCCTGCGGGGTCAAAGCAAGTGTATCCGCAGCAAAGCGGGGCAATGCGACTTGCACAAGTTTGGCTCCGAGTTCCGCAAGGCGCGCTCCCAGCATTTCGCTCGTGTCTTCCGGAGTCACCGGAACCGAATCAGAAACACACAAAAGCGGCCCGGCATCAAGCTTCAGTACCATTTTCTGGAGGGCAACTCCAGTGATCGGATCCCCTGCGAGAATGGCAGCCTGCACCGGACTCGCTCCACGCCAGCGTGGGAGCAGCGAGAAATGCAGATTGAAGCATCCCAGCCAAGGCAGTTCGAGAAGCGCTTGGGAGAGCAGTTGCCCATAAGCACAGACCAGCACCACCTCCGGTTTCAGGTCGCTCAGAGTTTCCAGCGTCTCCGGGCTGCTGGCTTGCTCCGGAGTCCAAACACGCAAACCCTGAGCTTCCGACCACTCCCGGACGGGCGACGGTTTCAGGAGTTGCTTGCGGCCCACCGGGCGATCCGGCTGGGTGAACACGCCCACGACCGGATTTCCTGACTCGACCAGCACCCGCAAAGTAGGAATCGCCCACTCCGGAGTGCCCATGAACACAATACGCATCTTACTGGTTGTCGGTTGCTGGTGGCCAGTGAGCGGTGCCTTCTGCCTTGCTGAGAGGTTCGGCTTGCCCTTCGAGTGGTTTTTCGTAAATTACGAATGTCCGGTCTTTTCAGACCATCTCGCTCATTGTGAAACTCATGTCAGCCTTGCTCACCCTCGACAATCCGCTCGCTCCGGGAACCAACACCTCCGGAGAATCGAACCGTTCCCGTTACGACCACATGCTGGACCGTGCAGAGGAACTGATCGCCAAACCCAAGCAAGGCGGCGGTTCCAAACGGATTCGTATTCAACACAGCAAGGAACGCATGACGGTGTGGGAGCGCATCCGGGTTCTCACGCAACACGAGCCGCAGATCACCTTCCAGAACTGGGGGGCGCAGCTCGATGGTGCCGGAATTGTCACGGGCATCCTCAACATCGCAGGACGTGATGTCGCCCTCTACGGACACGATTTCACAGTTCGTGCCGGAGCGATGGACGCGACCAACGGCAACAAACTCGCCCGCTTAATTTTGCTGGCCGGAGAACACGGCATCCCGCTCATCGGCATGAACGATTCCGCTGGCGCCTTCGTGCCTGCAGGAGTCGGCGGGCTGGACGGCTACTCGGAGGCCTTCTGCGCCATGCGCAAGATCAGCGGCGTGGTGCCCTCGATCATGCTCATGTTCGGTTACAATGCCGGAGGAGGAGCGTACCTGCCCCGGCAAGGCTCCTTTCTGATCCAACCTGAAAACACCTTCTTCGGACTGACAGGCCCGGATGTTGTGCGCCATGCCTTGGGCGAGGACATCACTCCGGACGAGCTCGGCGGTCCCAAGGTTCACAGCCAAAGCGGCGTGGTCGATCTCACGGCTCCGGACGAATTAGGAGCGTTGCGCATGGCGCTGCGCCTCTTGAGCTACCTTCCGGACAACAACCACAGCCTCGCCCCTTTCCGCCAGACTTCCCTGTCACTGGACGACTGCATGGCAGAGGAGGCCATCCTGTTGCGCAAGACCTTCACCCATCCTGCTTCCGAGTTCAACACCCCCTTCGACATGCGTTTGCTGCTTCAGCAGATTGCCGATTACGGGGATTATTTCGAGGTGCAACCCGGACGCGCCCGCCAGCTCACCACCGCCTTCGGGCGTTTGGGAGGACACGTCTGCGGTTTCATCGCCAACAACAGCGCCTTCGATTCCGGCAACATCAATGTCCACGCCTCACGCAAGGGCGCAAAGTTCATCCGCTTCTGCAACCTCTACAACATTCCGCTGGTTTTCTTGGAGGATGTCAGTGGCTACGCTCCCGGATCGGAACAGGAGCAGGCAGGAATCGTGCAGGCGGGTCGGGAACTGCTGGACGCCATCGTGGACCTACGGGTGCCGCGCATCACGCTCATCGTCCGCAACGCTTTCGGCGGTGCCTACTGCGCGTGGAACAGCTACCACATCGGCGCGGATTTTGTGTTCGCCCTGCCCAGTGCGCGGATTGCCGTGATGGGACCGGCGGGTCGGCAGTTCGTTTACAAAGACGAGTACCGCCAAATCTTCTCAGACCACCAACAGCGGCTTAAAGAAGGAGTTCCGGAAGCCGATTCCACCAGCGAGCGCGACGCTGCGCTCGCCGAGTTGAGCACCCGCTACGAGCGCGAACTGCTCAATCCGGAGGAAGCGCTCAAGCTCGGTTCGGTCTCCAGCCTCGTCATGCCTGGCGACAGCCGCAAGGTGCTGGGCAAGGCCCTGCTCTACCTGCTCCGCCACTACCACCCGGAACCGCTGTCCGGGCCGCAGCGCGAGTGAGCAACTCCCGCTAAATCTCCGGACGGGAAATCACCTCCACCCGATGCAAACTGTTCGGATCAGAGGTTTCGGAACCATTTGGAATCATACTCGCCCCCTTGCTCGCTAGAATAATGCGATCCGGATCAAAACCCTGCGACACGAGGTAGTCCATCACAGCGGTCGCTTGCACGATCCCCTGCTTCACATAGTTGTCGCCCTTCTTGATTTTCCCGTTTCCGTCTGTGTGCCCCGTGAGTTCCACCAACTGCTTGGGATACTTGAGCAGGCACTCCGTGTTTTCGTTGATCACCTGACGAGAGTTTTTGTTGAGCTTCAAATTGCCTGGCTGGAAAAACACGGTGAACTCACACACTCCCGCTTGTGACGGCGGGAAGTTTTCCTCTGAGAGCAGATGCATCCGCTTGGCGACGGCAATCCGGTACTGGGTGCGGGAACCGATGCTGCGGCGGCTGAGTTGCAGCAGTTGAAATTCCTCGCGATCAATGCCCCAACGCAACTTCCCCTGCAACAACTCGCTGGCCTCATCCTCGGCTTTCACACGGATCACCCACGTTTCCGGAATCAGTGGCGGCTCGGAGGCCTTGCCATTGGCCGAGAGGATCATGTCGGCGTAGATGTCCTTGAGGGGTCGTCCGCTGACCGGAACGTTGACGACTTCCTGCGAGCGTACCATCAAGCCCTGATCCTCCCCACTTGCACGAGTTTTCCGGGGACGCGGCTCCGGCGAACTGCCGCTGAACATCACATCGAACTCCATCGTATACTCCTCGTACCCCAACAGCACCCGCTGCTCGTAATGCCTGCGATAGTCCTGACGAATCTGCTCCAGTGCGGCTAAGCTCTGCGACAGCGCCTCCTTCCCGGAAAGTTCGTTGCGCTTGACCTGCAACTTGCCGATCTGTGCCTGCAACAAGCCGATCTCGCTGGCCAAGCCTTCCCGGAAGGTACTGTAGTGCCGCAAGGCGCCGTTGATGGTTTGCAGCACATGCTCATTGTTCGCCTGCAACGTGCTCAGTTCTGCCTCAATCCACTCGGTCAGTCGTGCATCACCCACCTGCTCCTGCTGGAGATAAGCCTGTGCCTGTTCCAGCGAGATGAAGGACTGGAACGTCACTCCCGGCATTTCATCGGTTTGTGCCCACTTCTGCTCCGCGAACGGGTTGATCTCGATGATGGGGAACAGGTAAACGTACTCGTTCGCGGACTCGTCGAAGCGTGAGATGTTCTCCGGATAGAGAAAGCTCACGCGGGTTCCTCCCTGCCGAAAGGGGATTTCGCTTTGTGTGGAATACGCTTCCAGCATGACGGTCAGTGCGATCTCTCCGGCCTTGCGGAAGATAGAATCCTCGTACCCGCTCTCCTTGAGCCGCGCCGCGAGTTCTTCCGTGTAGAGCGCCTTGACCACCGCCACCATCGCCAAGGGGAGATTGTCCAGTCCCTGCTCGTAGCGCTGGCGGTCGCCCGCGACCTGCCGACTCCGCACCTCCAGTTCCCGGATTTCCGCTTCCAGTGTGGCAATGCGATTGTCATACTGACTGACCAACACCAGCCGCGATTGATGTTCCGTCTGGCGCAGGATCACCTCGCTGAGGGCTCGGCGGTAGCCGCGTTCCAACTCCTGCAAGTTCATCTGCCACTCACGCTCCGACTGCGCGACTTGTTTCAACCAGTTCAGTTCTAATCCGGAACTGCCACTGGAGTTGCGCACTCCCTTTTGCTCAATGATCTGGCTCCGGACAGCGTCCTGATACACTTTTGCGATTTCGGATTCGCTCATGAACTGCGGCACCGGAAACCACTCACTGGCCTCCGCTGAGGGCAGCAATGTGAAACTCAAAAACAGCAAGAAAATGATGGACTGATTCTTCATCATCTGATTCCCTCTTCAAAGGTGTTGGATAAATTCCCTGAGCCTTCCTCATTTTTTAGGATACGGATTTTCCTGATTTAATCAATCAGGGTCCCTGCGTTTTGTCAAGAAACCTCGCTCCGCAGCGTCACCACTAGGGCCGCGCTGCTGTTCTTACCCTCGCTTTGCGCAGTATCGCACCCCCAGTGATTGTACAAAGGTGGCCGCCAAGTGCAATCCAAAGCGGCCACCGTGTTCCTTGCTGCTGCTGCCGTGCCCGAAAAAATCAGCCTCGATTCGCACGATCACTTGCGGTAAGGTCTAGATATGGTAAAGCCGCTTGAACACATCAGGATCCTAGACTTGACCAATGTGCTGGCAGGGCCGTTCTGCTGCCATCAATTGGTGCATTTGGGGGCTGAGGTGATTAAGGTGGAGGTTCCGGAGCGGGGGGATCTTGCACGTCAGCTGGGGGCAGACTTGGAGTTGAATGAGCGCCTAATGGGAACCTCTTTTCTGGCACAGAATGCGGGCAAGCGTTCGCTCACCCTCAATCTCAAGCATGAGGAGGGTCGAGTGCTTTTCCGGAAGCTCGTAGGCACGGCGGATGTGGTGGTGGAAAACTTTCGCCCCGGAGTGATGGACCGGCTTGGACTTGGCTTTGAAATGCTCAAGCAGGTCAATCCGCAATTGGTGTACTGCGCGATTTCGGGCTACGGTCAAAGTCAGGCCGCACTACTCGAAGCCGCACTGGTCGCCTCAGTGGATCATGG
>CAJWCD010000028.1:0-29341 GCA_913020725.1 uncultured Pseudomonadota bacterium | reverse complement strand
TCTTGACGATGTGTGTGCTGCCGCAAGCGCGGCAGTGATGAACTTGGCTGGTCCGGATCATCGCTAATCTCCTTTGGAAGGTTGAGACATCACCTCAAGAGGATATCATTTCATTATATGCCACTACCAAAAAATTTTCACGGAATGGGCGTGTCGGCCATTTCGAGATGCAAGGCGGTTCCGGTGTAGGGATGGGCACGGGCGACGTCCTCGTCAAGTTCGATGCCGAGTCCGGGCTCGGTGGGGGGAATCACATATCCAGAATCCCAGCGGATCGGCGTTTTGAGGATTTGGGCGTGGAAGCCCTCCCAGCGTTGGATGCTTTCCAGAATCAGGAAGTTCGGAGAGCAGGCGCTGATGTGGAGATTCGCCGCGCCTTCGACGGGGCCGCAGTAAAGATGTGGGGCGATTTGAGCGTAAAACGCCTCGGCCATGCCTGCGATTTTCTTGGCTTCCAGAATACCACCGACACGTCCCAGCGCCATTTGCAGGATGGACGCGGCTCCGGTTTCCAGCACACGGGCGAATTCGTATTTGGTGGTCAGCCGTTCTCCGGTTGCAATCGGGATGCGTGTCTGGCGGGCGACCTTGGCCATCGCCTCCGGACGTTCCGGAGGCGTGGGTTCCTCAAACCAAAGCGGGTCGTAAGCTTCCAGCCGCCGTGCCAGCCGAATCGCACCGGAAGGAGTGAACTGCCCGTGGGTTCCGAAGAGCAAATCTGCCCTCGAACCAACCGCCTCCCGGAGTCGCTTGCAAAACAACTCCGAGCGCTCCAGCGATTCCAGCGAGGGCTGACGCGGATCGAAGGCCGAGTACGGTCCCGTTGGATCAAATTTGACCCCCGTGAAACCCTGTGCCACACATGCGGTGGCAGCTTCGGCGGCAAGGTCCGGATCGTTGTACACGTTCGGGCCATCGTCAGACACGGCCCCGGCTTGCGGGTAGAGGTAAGTGTAGGTGCGTAAGCCTTCGTGAACACGCCCGCCGAGCAATTCGTAAATCGGCTTGCCGACAGACTTTCCGCAGATGTCCCAGAGCGCGATTTCCAGCCCGCTCAGCACCCCCATCAGCGAAACATCCGGACGCAACGTGTAGCCGCGTCCGTAAACCTGCCGCCAAAGTGTTTCGATCTGGAACGGGTCCATGCCCTCGACGTGTTGTTGAAACACGTCCTCGATCATTTTCGCCATCGTGTGCGGTCCGAAAGTGGCGCAATAGACTTCGCCCACGCCTTCAATGCCATCGTCCGTGACGAGCTTGAGGAAAACGAAATAGCGTCCACCATGATGCGGTGGAGGATTGCCGACGACGAAAGTTTTCAGATCCTTGATTTTCATGAAGTTTCCTCAATCCAAGGCGCTGATCTGATGTTGAGTTTGCTCCAGAAAATCCGGATTGATTTCGATGCCCCAACCGGGAGCCTCCGGAATCTGCACCTTGCCATCCGCTGCGACCAATGCAGGTTCGTAAATGCCGTATTGCCACGGGTAATAATCCGCGCCCTCAATGGAGAATTCAACATAAGGTCCAGCGTTTTTTAAGGCGCCCATCAGGTGCAGTGTAAAAACCGTCACCAGCGAAAGGTTGGCCGAGTGCGGGGTGCAGGGCAGTCCGGCTTGTTGTGCCATTTCCGCGACCTTGAGGGTGCGCGTGATGCCGCCGAGGTAGCACACATCCGGCTGGACAACATTCACCGCTCGCATTTCGATCATGCGCCGCCAGATTGTCAGGTCACAGTCCTGCTCGCCTCCGGTGACATCCAAGTTCAGCGCATCCGTGACCTGTTTCGTCCATTCCAATTCCCAGTACGGGCACGGTTCCTCAAAGTGGCAAATACCGTGGTCTTCCAGCAACCGACCGATTGAAATCGCCTTTTCCGGAGTGTAAGCACTGTTGCCGTCGACGAGCAGGGCGACCTCATCCCCAAGCGCCTTGCGAACTGTAGGCACAATCGCTTCGGTGCGTCCGGGCCACTCGTCCTCGTCGTGTCCGCATTCCTTGCCCACCCGGAACTTAAAGGCATCGTAACCAAACTCATCCCGCAAGCGTACAAAGCGTTCTGCTTCCGCTTCCGGAGTGATTTCTCGTTTCATGCTGGAGGCATAAACTCGGAATGGCCTTGGGGTGCCACCCAACAATTCACAGACGCTCTTGCCTTCCAGCTTGCCGTGCAAATCCCAGAGTGCGGTGTCCAATCCGGCAAGCGCCCGCCGCAAGTAGGAGCCGGGAAACTTGTGTTCGTGCTCCGGGATTTCTGCGACAAGGTGGCCGAGGCCCAGCGCATCTTGACCAAGCGCATACGGAGCAATCTGGCGATGCACGACCAGCGCGGTGATGTCAGCGTTGTAGGGCGAAACCTGCCCCCAGCCCTCGGAGCCATCGCGGGTGCGAACCCGCACCAGCCCGATGGTTTGGTTGCTGAAGGTTTCGATGCTGTGAATGTCGAGGTCTCGTGAGGTCATATTGTCCAAAGTCAGAAGACGATGATATTGCGAAGTGCCTCCCCTTGCTTCACATCCACGATGGCTTCGTTGATCTGTTCCAGTGGGTAGCGTCCGGAGATCAATTCATCAAGCTTGAGCCGTCCTTGTTGGTAGAGGGAGACATACCACGGGATGTCCACGGTCAGCCGAGTCGAACCCATTTTACTACCGAGCAGGCGTTGTTCAGCTCCGGCAAACGCGCAGGAATCAAAGGCAATGGTGACATTGTCCGCCGTCATGCCAACGATCACCAAGGCACCGCCCTTCCGGAGTAATCCGAAACCCTGCTCAAGGGCGGATTTGGCTCCGACGGTGACGAACACATAATCGGCCCCGCGTCCGTCCGTCAATCCGAAAACCGCTTCCTGCGCGTTTTCTTTGCTGATATTGACGGTGTGGGTGGCCCCAAAATTTCGGGCCGCGTCCAGCTTGGAGTCAGAAAGATCGAGTGCGATCACGCGCTCCGCTCCGGAAAGCGCTGCACCCTGAACGCTGTTGAGGCCGACTCCACCCGTGCCGATGATCACGGCGCTACTTCCGGAATGCAGTTGAGCGGTGTTGACAACCGCGCCGCATCCTGTGATCACCCCGCAACTCAACAACGAAGCGGCATCCAGTGGCACCTCCTTGGGGATGGGAGCGATCTGTGAGGCATCCACCACGACCGTTTCGGCAAAGGCACCGGTGCGGAGTCCTTGGACGATGGACTGTCCATCGGCAGCACGAAGCGGGCTTTGCGCATCGAGCCGGAAGGTGCTTTCACAGCGCACCAGTTTGCCCTGAGAGCAATAATGACAGGTGCCACAGGAACGGATCAGTGTGACAAGCACATGATCTCCAGGCTGAATGCCGCTCACTCCGGTTCCGATGGTTTCCACCACCCCGGCGGCTTCGTGTCCGTACACGGCGGGCAACCTCCCACCCCACGCACCTTCGGCGTAAAGGATGTCGCTGTGGCAGATCGCACAGGCGGCGAGTTTCACCTGCACTTCTCCAATTTGTGGCGGAGCGAGTTCGACGTCCTCAATCACGAGGGGTTTTCCGAATTCTCGGCAAACGGCGGCTTTCATGGGATTCCTGTTCAAAATGATCTGTGAGCAAAGCCCATCGTCTCTAGTTTCAACCCCGGAGCATCCGCAGTCGGCTCTCGAAGTCCTCGCGGTTGAGGTAGCATCCGGACATGCGGCGGCGCCCCTGGAACTCGCCACGCCCGTGCAACACACGCCAGTTGTTGAAAATCAGCATTTCGCCGGGAGCCAGCAAGTGCCGCCACTGGAGTTGCGGATCGTTCGCCAAGCTGTCGAAGGCGCGTATGGCTTCGTAAAACTCAGCCATTTCCGCATCCGGAAGCCGAAAGGGAGCGCGGTCGTAGTTGTTGAAGGAGACCTGCACGACTTCGCCCTCCAAACTGAGCCGCAGCACTGGACGGCGGGCGAGTAGATGCACCCCGTCTCCACGGTACTGTCCGGGAACATGAACCTGCGTGAGCGTTCGGTAGGCATCCGGTGTCTCCATTTGCAAGCGCCGCACGATCTCCAGCCCGTCCGCCATGATTGAATCTCCGCCTTTGGCCTCGTAGTCGAGGCAGAGTAGCATCTGCACTCCCGGAGCATCGTGGCTGTAGGTGCCGTCCGTGTGGGGACGCACCTCTTTGGGCGAGAATGCGGAATCAGCCATCGCCTCGTTCGCCTCAAAATCCCAAGCCCCGCCAAAAATCGTTTCCCGGACATAGCCGATTTTGTTGGCCAGTCGCTCCACCGCAGGCACTGCTCGTGGGCAATTGGCCAGCAGCGCAAACCCGTGTTGATCAATTGTTTCCAGTAGACTCTGCAATCCGGAATCGTCAGACAGCACGTCGGAGTAGTCCAAGCGGATTGCCTCCGTGGTCAGTGTGGCGTTGTGCCATGACTGCGGGCATCGCTGTTCCCCATCTGCTTCTGGAGCGGCAAAGGCGTGAAGAAACTCCGTCGTGTAGCAAGACGGCTCAACGGTTCCGGGCCAGCACACCAGCAGACTCGTTCCGTCTTCGGCAAGTTCGGCAGATTCGGGCTGTATGTCCGGAGCCACCGCCGCCGTGAACAACTCCCGCTGTGCGGTGCGCTCGTCGTAGCTGTCCGGGTCTGTCGCGTGGTCCCGGAGCCAAAAATGCGGAAAGCGCGAGCTTTGACCATCGGACCACTCCACGACGAGAGTGTTGGGTTCTTGGTTGAGTTGAATCAGGTGAGGCATTTTCTGAATGGGCAAAGGGCGATCAGGAAGCCTTGGTCAGCAAACGGTCCAGTAGGCGATCAGGAAGGACGCGAGTGAGGACCGCAAACAAGTACGTTGGAAAGGTGACGGGATAACGGATTTGCGGCACCGGACTTTCGATGGCGTGGATCACCCGTTTCGTCACTGCAGACGCAGGCAGCGTGAAGGGCTGCGCCGCACCTTGCTTGCGGAGTCGTGCCAAGGTTTTTTCGTAGTGCGGACGATGGACGCTGGCTTCCACGTTGATGTTTTTCTCGAACACTTTGAGGCTGTTTGGGCGCATTTTCGTGAGGATCGGCCCGGGTTCGATGAGGACGACGTGAATGCCTGTGCCCTCCAGTTCCAAACGCAGCGTGTCCGTCAGCCCTTCAAGCGCGAACTTGCTGGCCACATAAGCGCCTCGGTGTTTGAGGGCGATGAAGCCGAGGATCGAACTGTTCTGAATAATTCGTCCGCTGCCCTGCTTGCGCATCACCGGAACCACGAGGGTCGTCAATTCGTGCCAGCCGAACAGGTTTGTCTCAAACTGCTTCCGGAGGGTGTCGCGGGTGAGATCTTCGACCGCTCCGGGCTGTGCGTAGGCTCCGTTGTTGAACAGCACATCAAGGCGCCCTCCAGTGTGTTCCCGTGCTTGCTCGAAACCGCTCCGGATAGAATTCGAATCCGCGAGGTCGAGTTGAAACGACGTCAAGCCCTCGCTCCGGAGCCGCTCCACATCCTGCATTTGGCGAGCAGTGGCGATGACCGTGTGTCCGTGTTGCTTGAGCGTGACTGCCGCATCGTAGCCGATTCCGGAGGAGCAACCGGTGATGAGGATGTATCTCTTCTCAAAGTGATTCATGCTTTGCCTCCGAATTCCTGCCGAACTTGAGTCGTATGTGCGCCAAGGTCGGGAACGCCTAGAAGAACTGGAGTTTCTCCGTTGACCAGAGCAGGCGGAGCCGGAATATTTGCGGGTCCGGATGGGGTGTCCACGCGAACACGACGCAAGTGAGGATGCGTTGAGAGCTTGGCCATGTCATTGAGTTCACCGTAGGCGGTGTCAGATTCCAGCAGCCGAGCGATCATTTCTTCACGAGTACAGATGGCGAAAACAGCAGCGATAAGTGCTTCCAGTTCCGGGCGGTTGCGAACGCGCACGATGTTGGTGCAGAAGCGTTCGTCCTCGCCCAGCTCCGGTTGTTGCAGCACGACTTTGCAGAACTGCGGCCACTCGCGCTCGTTCTGGATCGAGATGAGCAGCGGCATGCCGTCTTGCGTGGTGTACACGCCATAGGGGGCAACCAAAGGATGGCGCAACCCCATGCGCTTCGGTGCCTTGCCGCCATAGTCGTAGTGCATGAGGGGCACCGTCATGAAATCGGCGAGGACATCGAAGATGGAAACGGAAATGTCCCGCCCCTGCCCGCTGATCCCACGGGCAATCAGGGCTTCCAGCACCGCTTCGTAGGCGACCATTCCCGTGGCAATGTCACCAATCGAAACGCCGACCCGCCCCGGAGCCTCCGGAGTGCCTGTGACTGAGGCAAGTCCGCTTTCTGCCTGAATGAGCAAATCGTAGGATTTGCGGTCACGAAACGGACCGATTTCTCCGAATCCGGAAATATTGCAGGTGATGAGTTTGGGATGGCGACAACGCAGTTCCTCCAAATCGAGTCCCATGCGCTCAAGGGCACCGGGTTTGAAGTTCTGCACCAGCACATCCGCCTGCTCCAAAATACGCAAAACCAGTTGGAAATCCTCGGGATCCTTGAGGTTGAGCATGACCGATTCTTTGCCCCGGTTGAGCCAGACGAAGTACGCACTCTCGCCGTGGATCACGCTGTCGTAACCGCGAGCAAAGTCGCCCTCGGCCCGCTCGACCTTGATGACCCGCGCCCCGGCATCGGCGAGTCGGCACGAGCAGAGCGGCGCGGCGACCGCCTGCTCCAAGGTGAGGACCAGAATCCCGTCAAGGGGTTTCATCTTGCTAGGTTTCGAAATTGGCAAAAAACGGACAGAATGATCTCGATCATCCGCTAAATATGGTAAGCAGGACTCGCGTGGAAGTCAGGCAAATTCCGATTTCCTGGAGCAAGCAACCACGGAGTTATGCAGGCCCATCCAGTGTGGCAAAAGCATTCTGCACCCAGTCGAGTTGGGCTTCACGCAAAAAACCATAATTGTAGAACGCAATCCCAGATGGGTTCAGTGAACGCAACGCTTGGACTGCCGTGACCACATCGGTTTGGCAGGAGAGGTCGGGTGGCACGGGACGTAACACAAAACTCAAATCCGTCTCATCACCAACACGGTTCCGGACATCCCACGAATCCTCAAAAATTTCGGTAGGTCCGGACTGGTAAGCGCAGGAATCAAGGCCGTCCGCAACGCTGGCCAAAGCGGCAAGGTCGTGTCCTTCGATCCAGCATCCGGCGGAGGGACGCTGCACGGTGAGGGTGACTCGGAGCTTTATTCGTCGGGGCAACACCTCCCTGATTTCTTGAATGAGATCCGTGACCACTCGACAACGCATGCGGTGGTAAGCGACAAGCTCGGGTTCGGCCAGCAGGTCCGCTATCAGCCACGGACTCGCCAAGTGCTCACCCGGAGCCAGGGGTTCGGCGAGAAAACGCTCCAACCGGGTGCCAACCCAACGTTGCAGCGCGGCCATGTCAATGCCCTCCTTGCGACCTGCGTTGCAGGTGGCTTCCGAAAAGCAGAGCGCGAGCAGGTGTTCCGCCCACGAATTCAACGGCACCAGTGCAAATTCATGATGGTAGCCGTGCGAGTAAGGTAGCCATCCGGGGGTTTCAAGGGTGATGGTCGAAACCGCTTCGTGACGGGCGATGTCGAGGCAGAGTGCGCTGAGGTAGTCCCGGACTTCGGGAAACGCAGGACAGAGGCTGTAGAAGTACGGATCGCCGAAAGCATTGCGGGAGCAGAACTGCGGATGCGCCTGCCCCAGCCGGGTGTTGTGCAGGCCGACGGTCCACGCTGTGAGGTCGAGTCCGGGATTGAGAGTTTCCCAATCGCGGAAGAGGTCGCGTTCGGCAACTAGTCCATTGGGTTGCGGCTGGAGGGTGCCGTAGTGGGAGAGGTCGGGCTGGAAATAGACCGTGCCGTCCTCCGGAAAATACACATGCCGCTTGGGAGCACGGGGACGCAGGAACTTGCCTGCGTGGTAGCTCGCGGCGAGAGCCACGGTGTTCGCGCCAAGGTCGCGGATGCGGGCGAAGGCGTTTTCCGTGCCCTCCTCAAGTACATCCCAGGCGTAGGTGAAAATCGATTTTTTCATCAGTTTTTCTGCTCAAGTCTAGTTTGGGAAACCCTCTCCCCTATTTCGTATCTGCTTCCCCAGCCATGCACAAGCCGTCTTTCCAAGACACCTCCAAAATGACTTGCTTGCGGAAGAGGGCTGTGACATCTTGATGCTTTGGCCCAAAGCCGGGACAGCAACAACAAACACGGCAACAAAAACAAGGGATCATGAACACTCTAGTCGAAAACTACATCAACGGCGCACGAAAAGCGAGTATCGGAGGTTCGACTCAGGATATTTTTAATCCGGCAACCGGAGAGGCCATTGCCCAAGTGACCATGTCCACGGCAACAGATGTGAACACCGCTGTGCAAGCTGCGAAGGAGGCATTTCCGGCATGGCGTGACACTCCGCCTGTCAAACGTGCGCGGGTGATGTTCGCATTCAATCAAGTTTTGCAGGCAAACACTGATAAAATCGCCGAGACCCTCACCCGTGAACACGGCAAAACCTTCGAGGATGCCAAGGGTGAGGTGATCCGGGGCATTGAGGTGGTCGAGTTCGCCTGTGGCATTCCACAGTTGCTCAAGGGCACCTTCAACGAACAAATCGCCACTGGGGTTGATGCGCATTCGGTGCGGCAGCCGTTGGGTGTGGTGGCGGGCATCACCCCCTTCAACTTTCCAGCGATGGTGCCGATGTGGATGTTTCCCATCGCCATCGCCTGCGGCTGCACCTTTATCCACAAGCCCTCTGAAAAAGACCCCAGCGCCTCGCTGCTGATGGCAGATCTGTTCAAGGAAGCCGGACTGCCGGACGGCGTGTTCAACGTGGTGCAGGGCGGCAAGGAAGCTGTGGATGCACTGCTTGACCATCCGGATGTGCAGGGCATCAGTTTTGTCGGCTCGACCCCGGTTGCGGAGTACATCTACCAACGCGGAACCAACAGCGGCAAGCGTGTGCAGGCTCTCGGCGGCGCAAAGAACCACATGGTGATCCTCCCGGATGCAGACCTTGACCAAGTTGCTGATGCCCTCATGGGAGCAGGTTACGGTTCGGCTGGAGAGCGTTGCATGGCGATTTCGGTGGTGGTTCCGGTGGGCGAGAAGACTGCCGATGCGCTCATGGAACGACTGGTTCCGAAGGTCAAGGACTTGCGCGTGGGCTCTGGCATGGAACCCGGCATGGAAATGGGACCGTTGATCACCCGCGAGCAGCGCGACCGCGTGGCTTCACTGGTGCAGAGTGGAGTGGACCAAGGTGCGGAACTGCTTGTGGACGGACGCGATCTTGTCGTTTCCGGCTGCGAGAACGGCTTTTTCATCGGCGGTTGTCTGTTTGATCGAGTGCGCACCGACATGGAAATTTACAAGCAGGAGATTTTCGGACCCGTGCTTGCGACCGTCCGTGTGGAAAGCTATGAAGACGCGATTGCTCTCATCGAAGGCAACGAGTACGCGAACGGCGTGGCGATCTTCACTCGTGACGGCGATGCCGCCCGCGATTTCGTCAATCGTATTCAAGTCGGTATGGTTGGGGTAAACGTTCCAATCCCGGTGCCCGTGGCCTATCACAGTTTCGGAGGCTGGAAGCGTTCGCTCTTCGGGGACTACCATATTTATGGAACGGAATCCGTCAATTTCTACACCCGGCTCAAGGCGGTCACCACTCGCTGGCCCGCTGGCATCAAGGAAGGGGCGGTCTTCAACTTCCCGATCCTCACCTGAGCGTTTCCGGACGGTGATACGCCTGCGGTCACCGTCCGGGCCAAACTCATTAATCCCACGATCCCAAACCCTCGTGCCGCACGTCGGAAGGAACTGAATGGAATTCGTCACCACCACAGACCTCGTTCCCCTCATCCCAGAACTGATTCTGCTCGGAGTCGCCTTTGTGGTTCTGCTGCTGGACTTGTTTGCTCCGGGTTCACAACGCACGACCCTTGCGGTGACGACCATCGTTGGGTTTGCGTGCGCGCTTGTCGCCGAGAGTCAGTTGTTGGATTCCGGTGCAACGGGTTTCTATGGCACCATCGTGGCCGACGGTTTTTCGATTCTCTTTGAATCCCTCTACCTCGTCATCGGCATCCTCACGGTCCTGCTCTCACTGCACTATCTCGAAGATCACGGCATCGGTTTTGGCGAATACTATGTGCTGCTCATCACTGCGGTGGTCGGGATGATGTTCATGACCTCCAGTCTTGAACTGCTCGTGATCTTCATCGGACTGGAGATCATGTCGATTTCGAGCTACATCCTTGTCGGCATTCGCCGCCGAGTTCCGGAGTCGAACGAAGCTGCGCTGAAGTATCTGTTGCTTGGAGCCTTCTCCACTGGCTTCTTGCTCTACGGGATTTCTCTGCTGTACGGTGCCACCGGCAGCATCCGCATTCCGGAAATCGTCGCCGCCTTGCAGGAGCCGGGTGCCTTGAACAACCCGCTTGCGATCATCGGAGTTGCACTCATCATCATCGCAATGGGCTTCAAAGTTGCGGTGGTTCCCTTTCACATGTGGACTCCAGACGTGTATTCCGGTGCCCCCACACCAGTGACGGGGTTCCTCTCGGCAGCGGCGAAAGCAGCAGGATTTGCCATGTTTGTCCGTGTCTTGCTCACGGGCATCCCGCTGGAGGCGGAACTCTGGAAGGATCTGTTCTGGGCGATTGCTGTGCTGACTATGACCGTTGGCAATGTGATGGCCCTGATGCAGAACAGCGTCAAGCGCATGCTCGCCTATTCCTCGGTGGCCCACGCAGGTTACATCATGGTGGCCGTGGTGGTTGGGACGCCAGCAGCGCTCAGCAGCGTGATTTTCTACTCTTGTGCCTACGCCGTGATGGGCACGGGAGCCTTCGGAATCCTGACCGTGCGGCACTTCGGCAAGGCGCCGGACTCCTACGATGATCTTGCCGGCTATGCGAGACACAAGCCCGTCTTGGCTTTCTTGATGAGCGTCTTCATGCTCTCACTGATTGGGCTTCCGCTCACCGGAGGATTCATTGGCAAGTTACAGATTTTCCAAGCAGCCTTAGAGGAAGGCTGGGTGTGGTTGACCATCATTGGTCTGCTGAACAGCGCACTGTCGGTGTACTACTACATGCGCGTGGTGGTGTACCTCTACATGCGCGAAGGTTCGGTGCCGGACGGTGCGGTTTCGGAAACGACAGAATCGCCGGGGTTTGCGCTCACCGGACTGGTGGGAGCTGCTTCAGCGGTGGTGTACCTCGGGGTGTTCCCGCAGACACTGCTGGAACTCGCGGCCTCTTCTGTGTCCACACTTTTCTAGCAAAAACGCCTTCCTCTGAAAGCCTGTACCATCAGAATCCGTTCAGCGGATTCTCCCCTGATCACGCTTCTTGCATTTCGCTTCCATGCGCGTTAGACGGTGCAATGGCTTCAGCCTGATCGAGGTGATGATCGTTGTGGTGATCATCGGCATCCTCGCCGCCTTGGCCTACCCTAGCTTGGAGGGCTACCTCCAACGCACACGGCAGACCGAGGCTAGGACCAACCTCAGTGCCCTCTACACCGCGCAGAAAATCTACTTCGCCACCAACCGGACCTACGCCAGCAGCTTGAGCGACTTGGACGTGCAGTTTGAAACCGGAGGCGATGTGGTTTATTCCTACACCTTGACCGCCACCGCCACGAGCTTTGTGGCCACGGCAACAGGAAACCTAGACGACGATGCGGCGCTGGACACTTGGACCATTGACCAAGGCAAAACCCTCACGAACACGGTCAACGACCTCACGGCAGAATGAGGCGCTTGGACAGCAGCTTCCCAAATGGGGGGTGTTACTGCTGGCGCTGCTCGTCCTGAGTGCCTGCACAACTGGGCAAATCCATTACTACCCTCCCTCCCAAGGCAAGCCTTTCATGGGGATCACCGCCCTCTACATTGACCGCTTCAAAGGAGAGAAATCCAGCCTCCTGCGAGATCTGCTCATCCGGGAGATTGAGGGTTCCTCCTTTTTCGAGTATCTGGAGGATTATCCGGATGCCACCACAGACGATGTCGCCTTGATCAACGCCGAGGTGCGTGTGCTGTCCATCCGGGATGTGGATGAATCCCGTCCGCAGACCACAGTGGTGCTGATGAACCGACAGGTCGCGCAGGCGCAGAGTTCCGGGGAACTCGTGAAGAAGCAAGCGGTGGAGTTTATCGAGAATCAACAGACCGAGAAATTGCTTCACCGCACGATCGACCTAGAAATCGAGTTCGAGTTCACCAAGCGCACCCGCAAACAACCCCTTGCCCAAAAGCGTTTGTTGGTGAGCTACCAGCAAGTGTACACGGGTGAAGATCGCATGCTGCTGATTCCGGACCCGGAGGATGAGGTCATCCGCCTCGGAGGGCTGATGATGCGCCGCTTGGTGGACGAGATCAACCCTGTGGCTCGCGAGTACGTCGTCGCTCTCGATCCCGGCACAGTTCCGGTGCCGTGGACCATGGGCTTCGTGAATTTCGGCCATCCCCGCATTGTGGAGGGTATCGGCCATGCCGAAGGCGGAGATTACGCCTTGGCGATCAAGGCCTGGAACACGGTTCTCTATGCCCCCCAGCCCTTTCCGGAGCAGCATCGTTTTGCATTCACAACGCCCGCCTATGTCGAATTGCGTGCTACCGAAGTGCCCAAGGCGGTGATGAGCAAGTTGCTGCGCCTGCGTGGTCAAACGTTTGACGAGCCGGGGCTGGACATGGCACTGCACCAGCGGCTTTCCCGTGAAAACGTTTATCGCTACGGCATCCTCGTCAAGGCGCACACGCGGGTTCCCGGAGAGCAGGAGGCGCGGAACCGACTTGCCGTGCATTACAATCTCGGCGTGGTTCACCAATTGGCGGGCAACCTGCCGCTTGCGGCGCATCACTTTGCGCAAGCAAACCTGCTGCATCCGGACCCGAAATACGCACAAGCGTGGACCGACACTCAAGTGTGGCTGGGGGATTACAACCCGCTGGACCCGATTGCCGAGCAGACCATTGACGCGGCAGGTCGGCGTCCACCTCCCGAAACCACGATGATCCGTCCGGTGCGGCTGGAGGCACGGCAGTTTCCAGTGTCGTTGGCCAGCGGTGCCCAAACCACTGGTTCCGGAGCCGCGACGTTGAAGCCTGTTGAGTTGCCACGACTCTCCAAGCAGACGCAGAGTCAAGCAGTCACGCCAATGCAAACGGATGCGGACACCCAACCGGTGCAACCGCTGACGCTGGAATAATCCTTTCCCGAAAACTGTCCATGTGCTGGAAAATTTTGCTTGCCGGATTGCTCGTTTGTGTTGCCGCTGGAACGCTGCACTCCCGCGAAGTCGAGGCCACCGGATCGGCGACGATCTATAGTAATAACACGGGAAGTGCACGGATTCAGGCCCTCAAGAACGCCCAGCGCCAAGCCGTGGAACAAGGGGTTGGCGTGGTGATTGATTCCAACACGCTGGCCCGTAACTACGAGGTGATTCGAGACGAAATCCTCAGCACCAGCCAAGGCTTCGTTTCCAACTACGAAATCCTCAAGGAGGGTCTCGCCAGCGGGGGCACGGTGTACGAGGTGACCATTCGGGCCGAGGTCGAGGAAGGCAAAATCAAGGACAGCCTCACCGCGCTCCGGATTCTCCACAAAAAAATGGGGAACAAGCGACTGATGATCGTCTCTCACAGCCAAGACCCCCATGCCCTACCCCGCGACAACGGGGCGGTGACCACCACGCTGGGAGTGGTCCGTGAAGAGTTCAACAAGGCGGGCTTCCGGATGTTCAACGACCAGCAGATGACTCGCATCTATCAGGCCATTGAGCAGGAGGCTTTGGTGGATCGTGCGGTGGACAACTTGCTGGCACTCGCGCTGGACCAACAAGCGGAAATCCTCGTGCAGATGGAAATGATTGCCGGGAAACGTGACCAGCGCGGCGGCGGGTTCTGGGCGGTCAAGACCACCCTGCGACTGGGAATTTACGATGCTGCCACAGGACGGCAGATCGCCGATATTGTCACCGAAGGCAAGGAGCTTTCCGCTAAGAAACCCGGCAATTACGACTGGTACCGAATGCTGGGCAAGGCGGGGGTTCGTGCTGGAGCAGAAGCCGGACGGCAGGCAATCTCACGCATTGCCGAGTTCTACCAAAACGTGGGGGATTCTGGATTCGCCTACCTGATCATCTTCCGGAACTTCTCCTTCGATCAGGAAGACGCGATCCTCGACTACCTTGAGGGCAGCCCCGGATTCCAGCAACTTTCGGAACTGAAGAACACCCGGAACTACCTCGAACTCGAACTCTTCTCATCCGAGGAAAAAAGCCGCCTGCGCCGAAAAATCCGTCGGGATCTGCGCGACTTGGAAATCGAGGTTGCCACGCAGTCGGTGTCCGGCAACCGCATGGTGTTCATCAATCCGGACGCCGAGTAGGTTCCCCCCTCCTCACGGAAACGACTCACCTCGGTCGTTTCCCGTTTCACATCTCCTTCACCACTTCGCAAGCAACATGGTTCCGGCCTCCGGCCTTGCAGGAAACTCCTGTATGAGCCGTTGTGTCAGTT
Source organism: uncultured Pseudomonadota bacterium (assembly GCA_913020725.1). Lineage (GTDB taxonomy): Bacteria > SAR324 > SAR324 > SAR324 > NAC60-12 > UBA8110. The sequence goes on along the minus strand of CAJWCD010000028.1, from coordinate 14,833 downwards.
GCTCCCGGATTGTCCGATAGGCGGGATCATTGAACCGATTGCAATGCTCTCCGGGGTCTGCCTCCAGATCAAAGAGTTCTCCCCAGCCCTCCGATTCTGGATAAAGCGTCAGCCGCCAATTTTGGGTGACGAGCGAGTGGTTGTAAGTTTCGCGTTGGATGCGGGGATGAAATTCCAGCCCGATAGCCAGTAGCTATCGGGGAGTTATTTTTCACGATTTTCAGAGGAACAACACTCAAGGGGGAGACTACCCGGGATTGGTAATCATCTCAACCGGATCATCCTCCCAGATAAAACTCCCGAAGCTGCGCCACGGCGTATTCCTGCATTTCCACAGTCAGCCCTGGATAGATCGGCAGGGCCAGCACCTGCTGCGCTGCCGTGCGTGAAACCGGGTAGTCGTCGCTGCGGGGCTTGAGGTACGCGAAGCACTCCTGTTGGTGGAAGGGAATCGGATAGTAGATTTCGGACGCCACGTTGCGGCTTTGCAAAAACGCCCGTAGCTCATCGCGTTGCTGCGTCCGGATCACATACTGGTTATAGATGTGTCGGTTCGTGAGGTGTTCCGGCAACACCGCTTCCGGAGTCCGCACAAACTCGCCAATGCTGGCTTCGTTGATCAGGCGCGTGTAGCGCTCCGCGTTTTCCCGACGTTGCGCGTGCCAGGCTTCCAGCCGAGGGAGCTTGACGCGGATCACCGCCGCCTGCAAGGGGTCGAGCCGGAAGTTGCCGCCAATCACTTTGTGGTGGTACTTCGGTTCGCCGCCATGCACGCGCTTGATGCGCAGAGTTTTGGCAAGCTCCGGATCGTTGACGGTGATGATGCCGCCATCACCGATTCCGCCTAGGTTTTTTGTCGGAAAGAACGAGAAGGCGCCCAACTCACCCATGCTTCCAGCTCGCCGTACTTTTCCGTCCAGTTCGTACTCCGCGCCAATCGCCTGCGCGGCGTCCTCAATCACGGCGAATCCCTGCTCCTTGGCGATTTCCAGCAGCGGCTTCATGTCCGCACACTGCCCATAGAGATGCACGGGGATCATTGCCTTCACGCGACTCGCATCGGTACCGAGCCGTTGCAGAGTGATCCGGACCTGTTCGGGATCGAGGTTGTAGGAAACGGGGTCCACGTCCACAAACACTGGAGTCGCGTTGAGCCGAGAAACCACCCCGGCGGTGGCGAAGAAGGTGAAATCCGGCACCAGCACCAAATCACCCGCTCCCACGTCTAGCGCCATCAGCGAGAGCAGCAGGGCATCCGTTCCGGAGGACACACCCACGGCATCGTTCGTTCCGCAATAGTCGGCGAGCTCGCGCTCCAGTGCGTCGATTTCCGGCCCCATGATGTACTGGGTAGATGCGACCACACGGGTCACGGCACTGAGGATTTCCTCGTGGAGTTCGTTAAGTTGAGGCTTGAGATCCAACAGAGGGACGCGCATTTCAGTCATGAGGTTTCGTTAGTTTCAAAGTCCCAAAGGGGCAAAGACAACAATAGATAATCGGCCGCCGAAAACGGACCACTGACCACCAACCACTCACAGCAGCACCCGGATGTCGTAGAGGGCATGGGTGCAGGAGGTGACGGCAAAACCTCGAAAGTAGTACAAGGCCGTGAAGGCGACACCCGCCAGCCAGCGGTAGAGGAAGCTGTACCAAGTGAACGAATCAGCCATGTTGCCGATGTAGTGGCTACCGGAAAACAGAAACGCAGCCAATAAAACGGACAAGATGCCACCAAAGTTCTCGTTGGGGATGAGGTGCTTGATAAACCAGAGCAGCACTCCGAGCAGCAGCACCCGGAAGAAAAACTCCTCAAACAACCCAGCTCCAATCGAGAGCGCGAGGTTTTGCAGCAAGCCAATGTCGCTGCCGCCAATCGAGAGTAGCAGATTGCTGAGTACAAGGCGCAGGACGATGCCCAGTAGGAGACTGTACCCCAGTGACTCTCCAAGGATCATCACAAAGTAGCGGGGGCGCAACTCCACCCCTTGGGCGTAGCGGCGGGCAAACGGAAGGGCAATGATCATAGCCCCGATCATCAGGAAACTGAGGTGCTGCGGCTTGATTTCAAAGGCGAGAAAAAAAGTGCGCATCCAAACATCAGCAGCGTTCCGGATCGCCCAGTACGGGGTCTGGGTGGCAACCACCAAGACTTCGTAACAAATCAGCAGCGGCAACGCTGTGGCGACCGCATAGTACGGAGAGTTCGTGCTGTGGAAGTATTCGGACATCCGGAGCGTTAGATTCGCGTGATCTGTGCGGATTCGATGAAATCGAGCTGCTGGAGCCGCAGTGCCTCCGCTTGAGCCTTGGTTTTGTCCAGCTTCCCCACTCTCACGCGATACAGCACTCGTTTGTCTGCCGATTCATAGCGGTCAATATAGGCATCCGGAAAACCGTTGCGGCGGAGCCGTGTCGAAACCACCTCGGCGTTGGCACGCTTACGGGACGAGAACACCTGAATCGTGTACCGTGCTTGGTTTTTTGAGGCTTGCGGTGGTTTGGGTTTGGAAACTGTGGCGGTTGGTGATTTTGGCGTTTGGGGGGCTTGCGGGGTTGTGGTTGGAGTGGATTCTTCAGCGGCTAGGGAGTCCGTTTTCTCGCGCAGTTTGTTGAGTTTCTTGAGGTCGAGGTTCAAGTTGTCAGACTGCTGTTCGCCAAGATTGTAGAATGACAACTCTTCCTCGGTGAGCGTTTTTCCCCCAGATTCGCCCTCCACGTTTGCAGGGGTTTGTGCGATGGGAACTGCCGGAACCCGCAGGCTCTTGCCCGTGATCAGCCCCAAGTAGAACATCACGGCGAGACAGAAGGCACTCAGCCCAAGCAACGAGAGTACCACCGGAACGTTAAGCTGGAAGTGCAGGGTGCGGCGAGGTCGGACAGCCATAGCGATTCGGGATCAACTCCAAAGTTCACGCCGAGTGGGGTAACGCATCCCCTCTCGAACCAGTCCTAGGAACTCGCGGCGCGGCAGTTCCCGTGCCCCGAGGCTGAGCAAGTGTCGCGTGGTCATTTGGCAATCAATCAGTTCCAATTCTAGTTCAGCGGCTCGTTTTGACAAAGTGGCCAGCGCGATTTTGGAGGCGTTGCTACGACAACTGAACATTGATTCGCCAAAAAAGCAGCGTCCTAATGAAATTCCGTAAACGCCTCCCACCAGTTGCCTCTCCTGCCACACCTCCACCGAATGAGCGTAGCCGAGTTCGTGCATGTGGTTGTAAGCGTCCTGCATCTCCTGTGTGATCCAAGTGCCCTCGCCCGTGCTGGTCCGGATTTCCGCGCAGTTGCGAATGACTTCGGCAAAGGCCGTGTCAAACTGTACCGTGAAGACACCCTGCCGTAGTGTGCGGCGCAAGCGGCGAGAGACGTGAAACTCCTCCGGGAACAACACCAGCCTTGGGTCCGGACTCCACCACAAGATGGGCTGCCCGTCCTCGTACCACGGAAAGATGCCACGCTGGTAAGCCGCGAGCAACCGCTGTGGGGAAAGATCACCACCCACCGCCAGCAACCCATCCGGTTCGGCGGCGTCCGGGTCTGGGAACAACGGGAGGCCCGAAGGCAACTGAAAAACGGACATGGGTGCAACTCACCAGGCGGATCGTCTTTGGAACGATTAGGATAGCAGAAACGCGCTCTGAATTCAGCAGGGGGATTTGACGGACCGAAAATTCAGGAAGACTGAACTATGGGAGGTCACCTGAAATTTACGGGTTCAAAAAAGCGTACAGGAACGGGATGCCTGCTTTGAGGTTGGGCAGGGGAGGCATCAGTTTTGTGGTCCGCTTCGGTTGATACCCTTCGGGATAGGTGCCTTGAGTGACCTTGAGAGTCAGGAGTTCCTTGGAGGAATCAGAGATGGCAGGCCCCACACTTCCGGCCTTGGTGGGGTCGGTGTTGTGGCAAGCGATGCAGTTGGCGAAGTAGAGGGATTTTCCCCTTTTGGCAATGCCCGCTTCGGCTGGCTGAGTTGCTGCGGCTTCCTCAGTGGCTTGAGCGGTTGGGGACGATTCCTGGTTTTTATCCGACTTCTCACACCCTGAGAACACAAGGACGAATGCCAACAAGAAGGCGAGAAAAACTTGATGGAAGAGACGCAAGACGGACACTGACGTATAAAACAGCGATCAGGAACAGATCCGCAAAGCGGCAGAAACTTGGGCAGGGAACCCGGGAAGCCAGCGGGCCTCCGGATTCACTACCGCAAGGTTTAGGCGAGGATGCCGATTGCTCCGTAGAGGACGACCGTGAGTACACAACCCGAGGTGATCACGCCTTTGACGGAAGCCATCGGCCCCGGTTTTCCAACAATCGCGTTGACTTGGATCACTCCAATGATGACCGCCAGCACCCAGAAAAGCGAAGTGAAGTTGGTCTCTTCGGTGACACTCATCGGCAGGTGGCTCGCGCTGGCCATGAAGAGCAGCATCGGAATCGAAAACAGGGTGTTGGTTCTGGAAGCCAAGCCTGCTTTTGCCGTGCAAGCGGCGACATCCGGCAACGCCTCCCCGCCTTCAGCGAGCTGATTGGTCGAGGCGATGATGACCTGCTGCTTGGGCCAGATGATCAGCCAGACGTTCAGGAACATCAAGGTGCCGAGCAAACTTCCAGTCAAGATGAAGATGCCCCAGGAAGTCGCGTAGATTTCCCAGCCGGCCTGATGGCCTTTGGTCATCAGGGTCAGGGCGCCCGCAAGGAACGTGAACATCGCTCCCCAGCGGAACCACCACAAGGCACGGGGCACCAGTTTCTGGACGGCGGCGGATTTCGCGCTCGCCTCGGTTTCCTTGAACCACTCTCCCTGCACGAAGTTGAAATAGTACAAGAGGCCGATCCAGGTGATGCCCGCCAATAAATGAATCCAGCGCAACAGCAAGTACCATCCGTCAATTGAAATGAGGTCCATCATTCCTCCTTATTTTGGGTTGAGATCAAAATCAAAAATCATAGCATGAACCGCCCAACGGTCAAGCCGCAACGAGCATCATATCCGGCGTTGCTTGGCTTTCAAGAGGAAAGCGAGGCCGGAATCAGGCGGGGCTTTCGAGGTCGCCAGGTGCAGGAAGTCCTGAATCTCCATTCCGGGCTTGCGCAGGGTTTGGAAATCGAGTTGGTGATCGGCAAGCGCGGAATAGTCCCGGCGGCGTGACTCCAGCAGTTCCGGAAGGCAACGGGCGAGGGTCGCGTCATTGCCTTCTCCGGGACGAGGGGTGAAGTGTCCCTGCCAGACCATCGGCTTGGGGTCGTTCAAGAAGGTTTTGTAAAGCGGCTCCGAGAATTCCGTGGGCATGCTCAGGTACACCAACGTTGCCAGTGATTTGAATCGCTTGAGCAAGGCTTCGCCAACGTACACCAAACTGCCGGTCGTGTCAATGACCACGGGTTGCTCTGCCGGAGTGTTCTCCAGCAGTTCGCAGATTTCCTCCGTCACCGCCACCTCGCACCCCATGTACTGCCGCTCCGCCTCCGCATATCCGGGGTCGAACGGTAGCCCCATCCAGTCGGCCATCCGGCGGGTGGAACTTCCGGATTGGTTCGGCAGGGTTTGCAAGTGGTCGGCGATACGATCATCGCAGCCGATGCGCAAATAACCGTAGGTTGCAAGCTTGTGAGACCAGTAGGATTTCCCGGCTCCGGACATGCCAATGAGTGCGAGCGGAGCGGGGAGATTGTCGGTCACGAAGAAGTCAGAAAAAGGAGAGGGTCAGTTGAGTGGCACTTGGAGGATGTCGAGGTACTGCTCGTCGTTGATGCGAAAGATGCCGTTGGTGTCTGCGGTGATGCTCACCTGCACATGGTTGGGGTCCAGCCCGAAGACGATGTGCGTTTCGCCATCCACGCAGAGGAAGTAGAAGAGCGTGAGGTTCTCCTGCATCTCCTCGTAATAGAATCCCACCTTGACTGTGCCCTCGTCAATCATCTGGAAGAGGGTGTTGCGGATGGACTCCGGGCGGTAACCGGGGATCAGTTCCAGTGCCTCCGCATAGGGGAAAACACCAATCGCGTACTCAAGAATTGCTTCCTCTAAGCAGTCCTCAACGGCGCGTTGACGCTCAGAAGGCTGCTCCAAATTTTCCGTCTCTTCCATGAACTCCCCCGTGCAACACGTCTTGGTTCAACAAGTGCGAGTCACTAGATTACCAAAAATTTTCAAAGGATGTCAGTTTCTTTTTCGGAAATTGCTGCCGACTCTGCCTTGGGCACCGAGATTGAGCAACACGAGCAGTAGCAGCGAGGCCAACAACAGCACCACTCCAAGTGCCGAGGCCCGGGCGAACCGATAGCCGCCGAGCGCGGAGTAGATCTCCAATGGCACGGTTTGCACCGTGTCATCGGCAATCATCAGGATGGCGTTGAGTTCTCCGAGTGAGAGCGTGAACGCGAAAAAGAAGGCGGTGGCGAGCGAAGGCCGCAGCCACGGCAGCAGCACCCGCCACAGAAAGGTTTCGGAGGTGTGCCCCAGCAGCCGGGAAACCTGAAACCACTGCCTTGGAACCGCCTCGGCGGCAGGGAGCATGATCCTCAGCCAGTAAGGACAGACCAGCAGTCCGTGCATGGCGATGATCACCCAGACGAGCGCGACTTGGCCAGCAAGGATACGCTGGTAAAGGTGAAACCACGCAATGCCGAACACGACCGTGGAGAGTGCCACAGGCAGTAAAAACGCCCCTTCCAGCAAAGGCCGGGTCCGCTTGGAGCTGTTGAGAATCAGCAGCAAGGTTCCGGAGCCCAAGAGCATTGCGAGGGTGGCCCCGCCCAGTGCAATCCCAAAGGAGTTCCGCAACGAATCCAGAAAGCGTGTGTTCCCCCGGAAACCGAAAAGGTCGAGATAGGTTTGGAAAGAGAAGTGCCACTGCCCGTGCTTGAAGATGCGCACAGAATCCACCAACACGGCAAGCAACGGACCCAGCGCGAAGGTGGTGAGGGCCACCAACACGGCAAGGGCGAACCACGCTTCCGGACACTTGCTCTGAAGGTCGGCGCCGAGCTTTCGTAAATTCGGAGGACGTTGCCGAGGCGTGGGCGGGCGCAGTTGCAGAAGCAGCGCGAGCAGAAAAATGGCCAACCCGGATTGCAGCAAAGAGAGCGAGGCAGCACGGGGGATGTCGAGTTCGATGCGGGCGAGCTGGTAGATCAGCACCTCCAGCGTGGTATGCTTTGGCCCGCCGCCCAGCACGAGCAGGATGGCGAAACTGTTGAGGCAAAGCAAGAAGATGGCGGCAAAAGCCGAGATGATCGCAGGCAGCAGCAGCGGAATCAGCAGCGTTCGGAAGCGTCGCCAAACGTTGGCCCCCAGCATTTGGGCGGCCTGTTCGTACTGTCCAGAAAGCCGCATCCACGCCGCCGAGATGAGCTTGAGCGCGAGCGGGACGTTGTAGAAGACATGGGCGATAAGGATTCCGGAGAGCGAGTAGAGGAACTGAATTTGCGGAAAACCGAGCCAGCCGAGGGCTTGATTGAGCCAGCCCCGGTTGCCGAAGAACAGCACCATCGCCAGCACCACCAGAATTGTGGGCAGCAGGAACGGCAGCAACGTGAGGTGTTCAAACCAGCGGCGTCCGGGAAAGTCGTAGCGAGCCAACACCCACGCACCCGGCAGCGCGACGAGGATGGAGAGGGCTGCGCTTAAAAACGCCTGCAACAACGAAAAACCAAAAATACCGAGAATCCACGAATCGGAAAGCACTTCACGGAGGATGTCCCAGCTCAAGGCCGGAGCTGCAGGGTTGAGGGGATCGGGGCCGATCAGAAAATGCAAGATCGGCCCGTAGAAGCCGACAATAAAGGCGGCGAGGGCGAATCCGCCCAGCCCCCAAACCATCCAACGCCCCGCAGTCATGGCCGGGTCAGTTGCTCATTGTGCGGGACCACGCCCGCAGCCAAGCGGAGTTCTTGGCCGCAATGCGCCTGCGGTCCAGCGTGAGGTGCAGCTCCGGCTTGGGCACGATCCGGAACGAAGCGGGCAGCGGACTGTGCGGCGCGGCGGGGAACATCCAGTTTGTCAACGGAATCGTGTCCTGAAACTCTGCCGTGAGCATGAAGTCAATGAACTGCCGAGCGCGTTCCAGATGCTTAGCCCCCTTGAGAATTCCGGCAAACTCGATCTGGCGGTACATGCCTTCCTTGAAAAGTACGGTTTTGTAGCGCTCCGTTTTTTCGTACTCCAAGTGATACGCTGGACTCGTGATGTAGCTCAGCACAATCGGCACCTCGCTTTTTGTGAACATGCCGTAGGCCGCAGACCAGCCATCGGTGATCGTGAGCAGGTTGGGCTTCAGGCGGTTCCAGTAGGCGAGATAACCGTCTTCGCCATAGACCGCAATCGTCCAGTGCAAAAAAGAGAGTCCGGGCGAGGAGGTCTTGGGACTCTCGATGACGATCTTGCCCTTGAGGGACGGATCGGTGAGGGCTTCCAGACTTTGCGGTGGATGCGGCAGCGCCTCAGAATCATAGACGAAGGCGATGTAACCGTGGTCAAAGGGCGTGACGCGATGCTGAGGGTCCAACTGAAGCTCCGGGACAACGTGCTTGAGGTTGGGCGAGCGGTACGGTTCCCAGATGTTGTACTGGAATGAACGGTGGACTTCGCTGTCATTGACACCGAGCAACACATCCGCCTTGGGATTGGCCTTCTCAAGGATGGTGCGGCTGAGGACAGTTCCGGAATCTCCGGGGGCGATCACCTTCACGGTGCAAGCACAGTGTTCCTCAAAGCTCTTGAAGACCACCGGTCCCGGCCCCCATTCACTGTTGAAGGAATCGTAGGTATAGACCACGAGGTCCGGAGTTTGAGCAAGCACCGGCATTGTGATGAAAAACGTGAGGACTGCGCCCAACAGCAGGTGGGCGAACGGGAATTTGAACATGGGAAAACTCCACAGATGATGATGCCAAGCATCAGTTTCGGAATAGGCTTCGTGGAGGACAGAGCCGAGGAGGTCGGCCCTTTGGAGAAAAGCTTGTTTTCCTGCGCTGGCATTATCCAGATCAGGTTCGAAGGGACTCTCTCAGGTGACTTTCACCACCACCCCTAACGAAGCACTATCAGTGTAGGATGATTTTCCGAGCGTGTCAAACGCGGACGGGCGGGAGCAACTTCAGCAAGTCCAGCGGCGTTGCGATCAGGTGCTGCGCACCGTGTTCCCGGAGTTCATCTGCCTCTCGGAATCCCCAAAGCACGCCCACGGTCACGCATCCGGCAGCGGTCGCGGTTTGCATGTCGATGGCGGTGTCGCCAAGGTAGAGAAAATCACCGGGTGCCAGTTGAAGTTTTTCCGCGATTTCAAAGACTCCTGCCGGATCCGGCTTGCGCGGCACAGAATCCCGTTGACCCAAGATCACCTTGAATCCCCAGTCTTTCAGAATTTCCTCAACGCACACAACTGTGGAGGCGTGCGGCTTGTTGGAGAGGACAGTGAGGGGTAGGTCACGGGCTTGCAGCGCATCCAGCAATTCCGGGATTCCGGAATACGGGCGGGTTTTGTTGTGCCAGCTTTTGCGGTAGATGGCTTGGTAGCACTGAAACACCGTCTCGACGGTTTCCGGATTCCGATGCGCTTCCGGAAGCGTCCGGGTGACAAGTACCCGTGCACCATCGCCGAGAAAGTAACGGTAGGCGTTGGTTGGATGCTCCGGATGCCCAAATTCCCGGAGCGCTGCGTTCATGCTGTCCGCAAGGTCATCGAGGCTATCAAGCAGGGTGCCGTCGAGGTCAAAGCAGACGGCTTTTGGAGCAGAATTCAAGGGGGGAACGGAGATCAATCCTTGCCGTTCAACTCGTCCCGCCAGAGTTTCGAGGGGTGGAAGGTGACAACACGACGGGCTGCGATTTCGTAAGCTTGCTTGGATCTCGGGTCACGTCCCGGACGGGCCTGTTTGTCCCGCAGTTCAAAACGCCCCAGTCCGGTGATCAGCACGTCTTCACCGTTCTCCAAAGCGTCCTTCATCAGGTCTAATACCTGATTGACTAGCAGTTCGGCTTCTCCGAACTGAATTTGCATCTGGAATTGAACAGCCCGGATGATATCAACTTTCACCATGTTTTGGCGTACTGGTTTCGGTGTGATGAGAAGTGTGGAAGCAAACGGGACGGAACTGGAGAGGGCCAGAAGGCCGGGAAAAAACTCCCTCGGTCCGCAGTGGCAACCCACAGACGACAAATCACTATAACGGCGAAAAAAATCATTACAAACTTTTTTTCTCATGAAATCAACTAATTTAGGCAAACCATTGAGGCCGAGTCTGAAATTCCGATCTCGTGCTCTGTCCAGATTTCAATTAAGCGTTGTGCTGTATCAAAATTTGAGAGAGTATGAGGGCAAGCAAGGAGTGTTGCCATGCAGAGGGCATTGTTCGCCTTACGAATGATTTTTGCAGCAAACACTGCCTCGATACGCTGTTTCCCAGAATCCGCCTGATGACACCTCTGTTCAAACTGAACTACTCGAATGCTCAGGGGGGCCTTGCTCTCACCGGACATTTGGGAGTGCTGCTGGCAAGTTCATGGGGGTTGAGTATCGCGTGGAACACGGCATGGCTGCTGCCGATGCTGATTGTGCAGGGCGTGGTCTGGGTGAGTTTTTTCGCCTGCCTGCACGAAACGGTGCATCGCACTGCGTTTCAATCTCGGAAATGGAACGACCGCATCGCCACCCTTTGCGGATTTGCACTGCTGATTCCGGCGACGCACTTCCGGCGTTTCCACAACGCGCATCACCGTCACCCCCAAATCTCCGGAAAGGATCCCGAACTGTCCGCGCCGAAACCACAGACGTTGGCGCAGTATGTATGCTGGGTTTCGGCACTGCCGTTCTGGAAGGATCGGCTACTGGAACTCAGCCGACACGCGCAGGGCGACATCCGGGATGACTTCGTTCCGGAACAGGAACACCGCCAAGTGGTCCGCGAAGCCCGGATTGCATTGGGTTTGCTCGGCGGGAGTCTTGTTTGGGGAATGCTGGGCTGGAGCGGATTGCTGTGTTACTGGCTGCTGCCACTGCTGTTTGGACAGCCGTTTTTACGCCTCTTCCTGTTGGCCGAACATACGGGTTGCGAGGAAAGCACGAATCCGGAAGCGAACACACGCACCACGCTTTCCAACCGCTGGGTGCGCTGGCTGATGTGGAACATGCCCTACCACGCCGAACACCATGTGTGCCCACAGGTGCCTTTCCACCAACTCCCCCAACTGCACGGGCAACTGAAGTCCCGCTGGCAGGTGGTCGCATCGGGCTATAGGGCGTTCCACCGAGACTTGGTGAGCGACCTCAACTCCGACAGTTCGCATCCTGTCCGCTCAGTGGGGTGATTCAACCGCGCAGCTTGCGGACGAACCCTGCGGCCGCGTGTCCGATTTCATCCGGAGAATCCTCCTGCATGAAGTGGTTGCCGGGCACGGTGATTTCCACTTGGTTAGGCCAGCTTCGGCAAACTTCCCGCTGTCGTCCCACGAGGATCGAACCGGGGTCGGCGTTGATGAAAAGCTTGGGCAATTCGGAAGCCGCCAGCCACGCTCCGTAATCACTGACGATTTGGGTGACATCCTCCGGAGTACCCTCGATGGGGATTTCGCGGGGCCAAGTGAGCATGGGGCGGCGCGTTTCTCCCCCATCGAGGAATGGTCGGCGATACTCGGCCATTTCCGCTTCGGTGAGGTCGCGCAGGACCGCGTTGGGCAAAACACCCTCGACAAACAAGTTCTTCTCCAAAATCAAACGCTCCCCGGATTCGGCACGAAACCCCTGAAAGATGCCCTTCGCGTCTGCCGGCCAATCGTCCCATGTCACCGGGCAGACGATGGTTTCCATGTAGGCCAGCCCTTGCACTGCACCACGATGGCGATTGGCCCAATCGAAGCCGAGTACCCCGCCCCAATCGTGCACCACGAACACCACATTTTCGGTCACACCGACCGCTTCCAGCCACGCATCAAGGTACTCACGATGCTGCACAAAGCGATAAGCCCCCGCACCTTCTTCGTCCAGCTTGTCTGAATCCCCCATGCCGATCAGGTCCGGAGCCAGACAGCGCCCCAACTCCACCAAGTGCGGCATCACCTTGCGCCACAGGTAAGACGAGGTGGGATTGCCGTGCAGGAAAACAATCGGATCGCCTGTGCCGATCTCGGCGTAGGCCATCGTCCGATCCTTCACCGCAATGGTCTTTTTGGCAAGGGGAACTGCTGAAATCGGCATCGTTTTTCCGTCAGAAAAAGGTTCGTATCACTGTTGTGAAATTGGGAAGAAGGCTGGTGGGTTTGATTTTCTGACTCATACCGTTGCCACCGGCGTTGTCGGTGATCCGACGGCTCCGGGCAACCGCAACGGTGGTGCGGTGAGTAGGAAGCGGGAACGGTTATTTTTGGCCAGCCAGCCCGCGAGTTCGCTGAGGAACCACAGCTCACCCAAATGCACCCCCAACTTGAAGAGACAGTGTTCGTGGAGGGGCAAGCGCGGATGCAGTCCTGCGGCGGGCATAGCAGGGATGCCCTCCACAGCATAGTTGTCGGCAATCAGGGCAACCACTCCGGAGTCTGTGACCCACTGAAGCAAGGCGGGATCACGTCCGTTGAGACAGACACAACGGTTTTCCAGCACCTCGGCGGTGGGCTGCTGCTGCTGCTCCAGCACGACATCAGCGAACCCGGTGTAGAAACACACCATGTCTCCAGATTCGATCTCAATGCCGTCCTCTTTGAAAATTTCCTGCAATTCCCGAAAACCCACCAGTTTGCGTTCGCGTCCGTAGTGAGCAAAAAGATTGACCAGCACCGCACGTCCCTGCACTCCAGTCGCCGCCATGTTCTCGATGCCGAGTGCCCTCGCCTCTGATCCCTCATGCCGAGCACAGCCCTGCGCCCCCGACTTCAGGTGTTCCGGACCCAAAATGTGTTCGCCACCGCGCCAACCGTTGTAATAGACGATCTCGGCCTCGCCATCGCCGTCTGCGTCAAACTGGCTACCGATGTGGCAGAGGCTGTCCCACTGCGTCGAATATTGTGTGTGCAGCAGCACGGCATCATCGCAGACCACATCAATCCAGTCCGGATCAAGCGCGTCGAGCAGATAGTTGAAGCGTGGCTGCCCCTCGTTATCGGTGGCAAAGCGTCGCGGCGGAAAACGGCTCGGATTAAGGACGTTGCCCCCCGGATAGTCGAGCGGCAGGCTCAGGCAAAAACTGTGGCCCGCCTTGACCTCCGCCACGCCTTGCAGCACTTTTGCCGGCGTGAGCAGGTTGAGCCGCCCCAGTTGATCATCCGGACCAAATTCGCCCCAGTTGGATCCTGCAGGTCGGTGTTTCCAGCGTTGTTTCATGATTTTATCTCAGTGTCACAAAGCGTATTTTTCAGGTGGGATCATCAGAAATGCGCACCACGAGTTTCCCGAAATTTTCGCCTTTGAGCAACCCAATGAACACCTCCGGAGCGGATTCCAATCCTTCCACAATATCCTCGCGGAATTTGAGTTTTTTCTCCTGAATCCAACCCGCCATCGTCGTCAATGCCTCTGCCTCCTGCTTGGCGAAATCCCAGACGATGAAACCCCGCATGGTGAGGCGTTTGGTAAGAATGTTACGCAGAATCACCGGCATCAGGTTTGGCCCCGGAGGAAGTTCGGTCGCGTTGTAGTGCGCGATCATCCCGCAAACGGGAATACGAGCGAAATTGCTGAGCAACGGCAGCACGGTCTCAAACACCTTGCCGCCCACATTTTCGAAATAAACATCAATCCCATCCGGGCAGGCCGCGCCGAGTTGTTCGGGAAAGTCAGCATCGTGGTGATTGAGGCAGGCATCAAAGCCCAATTCGTCGGTGACGAACTTGCACTTTTCCGGAGACCCCGCAACGCCTACTGCCCGTGCACCCTTGATTTTGGCGATCTGCCCGACCACCGAACCCACAGCCCCGGACGCGGCAGCGACCACTACGGTTTCGCCCGCTTGCGGTTTGCCGATGTTGAGCAGACCCGTGTAGGCGGTCACACCCGGCATCCCCAAGACTCCGACGGCGGTGGAGATTGGCCCCCATTTTGGATCAACCTTGCGGAGTGCTGTTCCGGGCAGCGTGAAATACTCCTGCCAGCCGCCAGAACCAAACACAATTTCCCCTGCGGAAAACTCCGGATGCTGCGATTCCAGCACCTGCCCAACCGTGCCCCCCTCCATTACACTGCCAATTTCCACGGGTTTGGCATAGGACTTTCCCGCGTTCATGCGACCACGCATGTAAGGATCGAGCGAGAGGTAAACGGTGCGGCACAAGACCTGCCCCGCTCCCGGAGGTTGGGTTTGCGCTTCAACCAGCTTGAAGTCGCTCGGTTTGGGTTCCCCTACAGGACGCGAGGCCAGCAGGATTTGACGGTTTGTGTTAGGCATGAGGTTCCTTCGGAAATGACAGAAAGCGATTTTTCAGGGAATCAATATCCCTAAGTGAATTTTACACACTCTGTCGAACTCGGCAATCGGCAAGTCCGGTTCTGTCGACAAACCCTACAAAATCTGGTTGAGGAATTCCTGAGTGCGCGGGTCGGAGGCTTCGGTGAAGAAAGTGGCGGGCGGGCCGTGTTCGACGATGACCCCACGATCCGTGAAGTAGATGTGATCTGCGAGTTCGCGAGCAAAGCCCATCTCGTGGGTGACAAGGACGCAAGTCATGCCTTCTTCGGCGAGTTCCTTGATCGTGACCAGCACCTCCTTGACGGTTTCCGGGTCGAGCGCGGAGGTGACTTCGTCGAACAGCATCACGTCCGGTGGCCCTGCCCAGAAAAAAGAGACAATGAATTAAGGGTGGCAAGCGAGTTCATCCAAGAACTCACGTTCGGCTTGCTCAGGAGTT
>CAJWCD010000027.1:0-29644 GCA_913020725.1 uncultured Pseudomonadota bacterium | reverse complement strand
TCAGGCGCAGCAAGTTTGGCTTCACGCAAGCGGACCGGGAGCGGATGGTGCGCATGGAGACCACGCTCCAGATGTTCATGGAGTCCACAAATCGGCGCTTTGTGGAACAGCGTGAGGACATCAACCAGCGCTTTGAGCAGGTGATGCTGATCTTCACCGCGTTCTTCCTTGCGATGCTGGGCTATGCCTGGTGGGACCGCCGCACCATCGTCCGCAAGGCCAAGGAGGACACGCTGGAGGCTCTGGCAAAAACGGAGGAAAGCAGAAAAAATGCGCTGATGGAACAGGTGGTTGCCGAAGTTATTCGCCGTTTAGAATCCCGCAAAGAAGCCCTGTCCCAATCGGCACCACTTCCGGCGACGAGCTAACGGGAAGCAGCAAGAGCCGGGCAAGCACAATCAGACCATGCTTTTCCTCGTCAGCCGACTCGTTCCCTGTTTGGAGCGTGTTCGGCTTTTTTGTTTTCGGTGGTCGGTTTTCAGTTCTTCCGCCACAGATTTGCGCGGAGGTTCACGGATGCTTGGGTTTTTGATCCGCGAGGTCCGCGGCGTTGGCCCGTTTGCGTGGCACGGTGCACCTGCTCAACCGTAGAGCGCGTCAATTTGTGTTTGGAACTGGTCCTCGACGACAGTGCGCTTGAGCTTGAGTGTGGGGGTGAGCAGGCCGTTGTCAATGCTCCACTCCTCGGCGAGCAGTGCGAAATTTTCGGGCTGCTCAAAGCCGGCGTAGTCGGCTCCGTAGCGGGTGAGTTCCTGCTGAAGGCGTTCCCGGATGCGCGGCTCCTGAAGCAACGCCTCGCCGCTTCCGCCGAGGCTTTCGGAAACCGCAAAGTCCTCCACCGTCTCCATTTCCACGACAATCAGCGCGACCGTGTGGGGGCGGTTGAGCCCGGTGACGAGGATCTGGTTGATGAAGGGACTGAGCTTGAGGGATTCCTCTAACGGGGCCGGGGCGACGTACTTGCCGTTCTCCAGTTTGAACTGTTCCTTGACGCGCCCGGTGATGTAGAGGTAGCCCTCTTCATCGAGGTGTCCAAGGTCGCCGGTGCGCAGGCCTCCGTCTGCCGTGATGGTGGCTTCTGTCAGTTCCGGGAGGTTGTGGTAGCCCAACATGATGACCTCGCCATAGGCAATCACCTCGCCATCTTCGGCTTTGGAGCCTTCTACGGATTTGTCAATTTCAATGCGCACTCCAGAAATCGGCTTGCCCACCGAGCCGAATTTGCGGTTGCCCTTGTAGTTGATCGTGAGAGCGGCGGTGTTTTCGCTGAGACCGTAGCCCTCGTACACGTCAATGCCGAGGTCGTTGACGAACTCTGCGACCTCTGGACTGAGCGCACTCGCCCCACTGACCGCCATGCGCAGGTTGCCGCCGAAGCGTTGCTGCACCTTTTTGAAGACAATCTTGCGGGCAAGGCCGAGCAGCAGCCGATCCATTCCACTCAACGGTTGTCCTGCGCGCTCCAACTTGGCGCGGCGCAGTCCGCCGTAGAACAGGTTTTGAATGAATCCGGGTTTCTCCTTCATCTGGCCCTGCAAGCGCTCGTGGATGCGGTTGTACACGCGAGGCACGGCGAAGAGCACGGTGGGCTGGACGAGTGCCAGTTCGTCCACAAGGGTGTTGACGTCTTCAACGAGCGCGGCGCTGCCGCCTTCTTGAATGAGTCCATGAACCTCGGCGACCTGTCCGAAGATATGCGCCCATGGCAGGAAACAGAGGGTTTTCATCTCGGCGGGTTCCCAGCCCTTGCGCAACAGCGGGATGCCTGCGGCAGTTTGCACGAGCATGTTCTTGTGGCTCAGCACGACCCCCTTGGGGTGTCCCGTGGTTCCGGAGGTGTAGATCATGCCCATCGGCGCGTCCAGTTCTGGAGAACTGGATGCGGCGGGTACTTGCTCGCCGACCACACAGAGCCGATCGAAGGTCTGTTCGGCGCCGCTGCCTTCCAGCAGCACGACGTGCCGCATCGAGCTGATCTGTTCCGGAAAGGTCTTGGTCTGTTCGTAAATTTCAGAGTTTGCGGTTAGCAACACCCGCGCTCCGCAGTTGCGGGTGATGAACTCCCACTCCCGGAGCAGTTGTGTTTCGTACATTGGCACATACTGCGCGCCAAGGCTGTAGGTCGCATACGCCCCCACCGCCCACTGCAAGGTGTTGCGGCTGATGACCGCGACCTTGTCCCCCGGCTCCACACCCAGCGCGGCGAGTCCGCCCCGGAACTGCTCGACCAGTTTTCCGAATTCACGATAGCTCGTCCAAGCGTATGCTCCACCTCGTTTGGTTCCGTAGAGCGGACGATCCGCATACTTCTGCACGGAGTCCTCCAGCATCTCCACCAAGTTCTGGTACTGAATCTTGACTTCACCCATGGTCCTCTCCCGATTGTGGTGGTCTATGTTTCCACACGCTTGTCCATTGTAAGTGTATTTCCGGGCAATGCAATAGTCCTCTTGTGGAATTTTTGACGTTCTCCAAAATCCGCGCTAATCTTCTGTGAGGGTAAGGTGGAGGTTCTGCACACTCGCGGAACCGAAACCCTAGACGGATTCCGGAACAAAGCAACCTCCGAGTTGCAGAAGGTGCTGGGTGTGCGGCCAAGGTGAGATTGCCGAATCCGGTTCCATCCCTCGTACCGATTTCGAGGCTCGACGGGTGCTTGACGACCGCGACCTCTTCCGCATCCTCAGTGCGCAGTTGGAAGTGTGACAGCCTCCAAAAAATGCGGACCAACCCCCTCGTTGGAGTTGGCGCCCGGAGTGCGGGCGGGCAACACGCGGACGCTGGCGCGGCTGATCACCCGCATTGAGCAAAAACGGTTAATCAACACCACCCACTGGAAAGAAAATGCCGATTTACAGCATTGGAGAACACCTCCCACAACTGCACGAATCCGTCTATCTCGCCCCCGGCGCCTGCGTGATTGGCAAAGTGACCATTGGGGCCAGAAGCTCGGTGTGGTTCAACTGCGTGGTGCGTGGCGACGAGGCCACAATCACGATTGGCGAGGACAGTAACATTCAGGACTTGAGTGTCTGCCACATCGACCCCGGCAAACCCTTGGTGCTGGGAGACCGCGTCACCATTGGTCACCAGTGTGTGATTCATGGTTGTGTGATCGAGGATGACTGCCTGATTGGCATGGGAGCGGTGGTGATGAATGGCGCCCGCATCGGTCGGGGCAGCATCGTTGGAGCGGGAGCGGTGGTTCTGGAAGACACGGAGATCCCCCCGTTTTCCCTTGTGGTTGGCTCTCCGGCCAAGGTCCGGAAAACCTACGACGAGTCCGTGCTCAAGACCATCAACCGCGCCTCCACGACCTACATGGAACGCGCGCAACGCTATGCGGAGATTTTGCAGGAACCGGCTGGTTCCGGCTGGCGCTGAGACCCCGGAAGGCCCGCCGCTTTTGCTGAACTTGAACGGCGGAGTTCGGTCACTCCTCCTCCCGCAGGGTATCCTGCAACTCCGACTGGAAGGTTGTGGGCACGGCGCGGAAGCCCTCGGATTCCGGATCGGGGTCGGGTGGCGCGAGACACCGGATGGTTCCGCCTTGGGTGAGGAAGTCCCGCACGGCGTCGTCCACCTGCTCGCGGGAGACCTGCGGGGCGGGGAGCGGAGCAGGGAGGGGAAGACGGGATAGGGATTGAAGTGCCTCATCCGGGCACCGTCATGGGGGTCGTCAGAGACGGGGCGGTTTGCCAAGCGTGGCCGCGCCAGCAGCACCTCCTGTCGGATGGGCTTGGGCAGGTAGTCCTCCGCCCCGGCTTGGAAGCAAGTGTCTAGCAGCGGGTCGCGCTCCTCGTGAGTCAGGACGACCACGGGGATACTACCGAACTCCGGGTGCGCCTTGAACTCACGCAGCATCTGCAGCCTGGGGTTGGTCGGCGAAACTGTCTTGCTGCTAAGTTATGTGTTTAGCGTCCCATTTGAGAGCGCCAACGGCGCGTCGTCATACCAGCATGGGGCAGTGCCCCATGAAAAGAAGTGCCACCCGCTGAGAGAGGGCTGAAGGCCCGGAGCATTCCGGGCAGTCTGGAACGGGCTTTCAGCCCTTTGCCTTTCGTGGCCCACCGCTCATGGGGCGTTGCCCCATGCTGGTATTGTCCGGGCCGTTGGCCCTCAAACAAACACGCTAAACACATACGCTGCTCAGGCGGAACGAAGCTACGAATTTGGTCTCTCAAGCGACTTGCGGGGTCGGTTCGTGAACCGCAACCGAATCTTGATGGTGCTTGAGGAAGGAGACCACCGTCTGGAGTTCCGTCATGGAGAGGTCCGTGAGGGAGGCGTGTTGGGTGTGCAGGGTGCGGTTGAGAAACTGGAGTTGGGCCGAGTTGTCGTGGTAGCCCAAGCGCACCAGTTTTTGTTCCAGCGCGGAGTAAATCGAATGGACGTTCGGAGTTGACTCCGCAGGCTGTGCGGGGGCTTCCGACAAAACCGATGCCGACGCCTCTGTGGGCGGGTCTCCCGGCAGGGAACTGCGGGCAAACGCGCGGCGTTCCTGAATCAGCTCCACCGAAACGATGAGCGTGGTGATGAGCAGGGACAGCAGGCAGAATCCCAGCAGCATGGTCTCCATGACAATTCCTAAATAGGCGTGAGCATTGGGGCGCCATCGCCCCCTCCTTGGGGCAATGGGGAACAGGGGCCGGGCAAGCTTTTCCTCCCCGGACACCGCTTGAGTCCCCCCTGCCTAAAGCACAAAGCAGGCCAAAATTCCTTCCGGTCTGGTCCCACTCAGGGTTCTGAGGAAACGCCTCAAAAGCTGGTATGCTTTTTGCGCAGGCAGAAGTGATGAACTACAAGACCTGAAATGTCGGACCCTCTCTTGAAACCCCCGCCTCCTGTTGACCTGAAACGCACCGCCCGGCAGCGGACGGGCGAGTCGCTGCGTCACAATGTGCTGGCGGGCAATCTCAGCGCGATGGAATCGCAACTCCAGCACTTGATGGCGTTGTGTCAGGACAAGCAAGGTGGGGACCGGAAGGTGTTGATGAAGTGCCTTCAGCACGCGGAACTGCTGGGCTTTCCTGTGGTGGTTCCACGTCGCCGTTGTGTGCTCACGATCCGGGAGATGCTGCGCATGCTGGAGTTGGGATTCCGACTGGGCAAGGTGGATGAACGCTTTGAGATCAAGCTGATTGGTGGGCGACGTTTGCCCTACTACAAGGGTCGGGAAATTCCCGAGTCGAAATGGGGCAGCCCCCGCATGTGCGTTCTCAAACACAACGCCTGCACCGCGCTATTGCAGACCTTCCGGGAAGCGCAATTGCACGCACACGATGCCCTCCGTCCCACGCAGGCCAACCGTCGTGTGAACGCGAAACGCAGTCGGCAAATCAAGGAGGAACTGGAGGAACTGATGTTCGATTTCAAAGTGCCCACACGCTTTGATCTCGCCTCGCCTCCGCTGCTGAAACCGGACACCTCCAGCTTGGTTTCTCAGGAACGGAAAACCCAGCACAGCGCCCTCCCCGCTGCGGCGAAACATGCGTTGACCTTGCAGCAGGAAGGCAAGTTGCCCTCGCTGCTAAATCCGGAAACGCAACAGGCGCTGCGATCCGTGAAGCACACGGTGGTTATCCTACTCGATGTCAGCGCTTCGACCTTTGAGCGCGAGATTTTCAAGATGGCGAACCTTGGTTGCGCGGCGTTGCTCAACACGCTCAAACAGTTGCTTCCCAAGGTTTCGGTTTCGGTCATTCCCTACAGCGACTCCGCCCAACATTCCCAGCAAGAGATCGACAGTTTCCTCTCGCCCGGAGGCACCACCGCCTACGATGCCGCCTTTGAAGCGACTCAGGGATTGCTAGCGAAGGCGAAGGGATTGCGTTCGGTGATTCACCTGACCGACGGTCTCCCGAACAGCTTGGATGATGCTCAAGCCGCCGCTCAGCGTTTTCAAGCGTTGCACATCCAGTACGGGCAGCTCATTTTCGGGCACACCAAGCGCGTGGGCGACCTTGCCGACTACCTTCAGGTCGAAGCGGTTGCGATTCCGGGAGCCGAACGGGAACCCACACGCTATGAGCGTTACATCCGCTGTTTCACCTCGGTTGCTGAGGCGTGCAGCGGTGTGCAGACGGTGCTTTGGGTGATGTGCGAGCTTCCGGATTCACTGTTTTCCCTGATGGATCTTGTTTTGGGCTGCGGTTTCCTCGAACACCATCCGGAGTACCAACACCTGCAAACCACCACTGCTGCCGCTGTCTGAGCGGTTTCCGAGCCCCGCCGAGAGCTCCCGACCACCTGCCTTTCTGGCCTTCCTGCTGCTGGCATTGAACTTGTATTGCTTTGGGCACCTTGGACCATTGTACCCAGATTGCTTGAGCTACCCATGAAACGATCCCGGATTCGCCGCCAATTACTCGCCGTTGTCAGCCTCGCGCTGCTCGTGTGGGCTGATGCTGCGCTGGCTGTGCGGGTCAAGGACATCGCGGCGTTGCGCGGAGCACGAGACAACCAGTTGATCGGCTTTGGCATCGTCGTGGGTTTGGACGGCACGGGGGATTCTCCGGACAGCCTGCTCGCCCGCAAGCCGATCATCAACGCTCTGGAACGCATCGGCATCAGCCTTGGCAGTCAGGACATTCAGGGTCAGAGCGTTGCGGCAGTGTGGCTGACCGCAACCCTGCCGCCCTTTGCAAAATCCGGACAGCGCCTTGACGTCACAGCGGCAACGCTGGGGGATTCGATCTCGCTGCGTGGCGGGATTTTGCTGATGTCCCCTTTGCGTGGACCAAATCGGCAGGTGTACGCGCTGGCTCAGGGGCCGGTTGCCGGAATTCCGCGCGGTGTGAGTCGCGCCGAAGCCCTGCCTCCGGAAGAACTGGAGAACCTGCCCATTGGCTCACGGATGGTGGCGTCGGTGGGGATGGTGCCCGGAGGAGCGATTGTTGAGCGCGAGACTAACCTCAACCTCAACAGCCGCGCCCGACTTTTTATGAACCTCGACCGTCCGGATTTCACGACGGCATTCCGGCTGGCGAAGCTCATCAACCAGAACCTCGGCATCCGGACGGCTCGTGCCAAGGATGCGGGCACCGTGGAGGTGTTGGTTCCGGACAGTTACTTGGGAAACACCGTTGAACTGGTGTCCTACATCGAGAACTTGGAGATCACGCCGGATAGTGTTGCGCAGGTTGTGCTGGACGAGCGTTCTGGAACCGTCGTGATGGGCGGCAGTGTCCGGATTTCCCCGATTGCAATTTCTCAGGGCGGACTCCAGGTCGAGGTCAAGATCCCACAGCCTCCCACACAGAACGAACAAGGGGAGTCGGTTGCACAGGAAATCACCGTGCAGTCAAACGTGATTCTCTTCAAAGGTGGAGCTGATCTCAAGGAGATCGTTGATGGCTTCAATAAAATTGGCGCGTCCAGCGACGACCTCATCGAGGTTCTCAAGGCGATCAAGGCCGCTGGGGCGCTGCACGCAGAACTTGTGATTCACTAGAAAGAAGACATGATCCCTCCTCTTCAAAACGGTACGGCCTTTGTGATGAACCAAGAGCAGCAGCGTCTGGACAGACTGCAGAGCGCGCAACTGAGCGACGAGCAGAAACTCCGGGAGGCGGCCAGCGACTTTGAGGCGATCTTTGCGCAGCAGATGTTGAAATCCATGCGGGAGGCCACACTGAAATCGGACCTCATCAAGGTTTCTGAGGGGGAGCGGGTGTTCCGGGAAATGCTGGATCAGCACCGCTCCGAACAGTTGGCCGATTCCGGCTCGCTGGGTTTGGGTGAGATGATCTACAAGCAACTCCAGCCCCACTTGCGAGAATGACTCAAGTTTTGTGGCCAAGTGCCGATAAGGTTAGTGAGACCACCAACTTTCCAAGCCCGCAAGGCTTGGGGTTGGTCTGGGGGATCACTCCCCCTTCTGTCCGCACGGTGAGTGTAGACCGCAGTCGGCACACCGGATGGGAGCACTGTTTCAGTGCTTGCATCCGGGGACGTCGGGCCTTAAGCTGAAGGCCATGCTGCGGACTTGCCGTCAGCAACCATTGTCACGTAAGAGGTGGACATGAAGATCACTGGCCAGCAACCCACGGTGCTCCAAGATGTCAAGGGAGGACACCGCAGGGATTTTGAGCAGGCGCAGCTCCGTGAGGGCGGCTTGCAGCCGGAGAGTTCGGTGAGGGCTGAAACCTTCACCCTGAATAAAATGAAGCTCCGCCTTGAGGCTGAGCCGGAAGTTCGTGCCGATAAGGTCGCGGAATTGAAGGCGAAGCTCAAGAGCGGGGAATACGAGGTGGATTCACAGAAACTGGCACGTAACTTGTTGCTGGAAGGACTTCAGGAAGGTATTTCCTGAAGTCACCCCACCACATCGAGGCGCGTCAGTCTTCCGGGATCCCCGCTTTTGAAGGGATATCTTGACCCCAATGCTGGAACGGCTGACCGCCATCCTTCACCAAGAAGTCGAGCTGCATGAGCAATTGCGGAACCTGCTGGAGTCCGAAGCGCAGAGCTTTGGTTCCGTGTCGGGTTTGGAGTTGCTGCGGCTTCAAGTCTCCAAACAACGCCACAGCCGCAAGATCGAACGGCTGGAGCGCGAGCGCCTTCAAGTCGTCCGAAAACTTGCTGACGACTGGGGCGTGAATCCTCAAGAACTTCGTCTGCGCGCCATCATCGCCCGCATTGAGCCAAAACAGGCTGACGAACTTCGGGATTGCCACGAGCACCTCACCCAACTGATCACGGAAATCCGCGAACGGGCTGACCGCAACTCCGCCGAAGCGGGTGCACGCTTGCGCTCCGTCGAAACCGCTCTACGTTTCATGGTGGAACTCCACGGCCATCAGCAGACCTACTCCGGAGTTGGAGAGCTGCAACATGCCGGGAGTAAGATCGCCCGCGCTGCCATTTGAGTCCCGTGATGTCAGCTTCGTTCCGTAAGGTGCCGCAATGCCAAGTCTGAACAGTGCCCTCAATATGGGCAGCCGCGCCATGAGTGCGAGTCAGCGTGCAGTGACGACCGCGGGGCACAACATTGCCAACCAGAACACCGAGGGTTTTTCGCGCCAGCAGCAAAGCACCCAGACTGCGTTTCCGCAACCTAACGGGATTGGCAACGGCACCGAACCTTCGCCGACGACTCGGGTGTTTGACCGCTTTGTGCAGCGCAAGATCGTGCAGGAAACCCCACGGTCCGGGGTTTTCACCACCCGTGAAGAGTTCTTCTCAAAGCTGGAGCTTGTCTTCAGTGAGATGAGCGATAGTGGGCTGCACCGGGCGATGAACGACTTTTGGAACTCGTGGAGTCAGTTGGCCAACCAGCCGGAATCGGACGTGGTGCGCACACGAGTTCGGGATCAGGGCGACACGCTGGCTACGCGCTTTCGGGAGAGGCACGCGCAGTTGCAGTCGTTGCGCAAGGAAGCCGATGCCCGCATTCAAGGCGCAGTGAACCAGATCAATAACCTCGCCCAGCAGGTCAAGGAATTGAACCGACAGATTTACAGCTACGAGATCAGCGGGCACCAAGCGAACGACGCCCGCGATGCCCGGGAATTGGCAGTGGAAAAACTCTCCAAGCTGGTGGATGTCAACATGATCGAAAATTCCAACGGGCGCACCTCGGTGATCATTGGACGCGATTGGACACTCGTGGAGGGGGATCAGGTGTTTGAACTCGATGCCACTTTGCGCGGTGGGGAGGCGGGCATGGTGAGCATTGACGGCATCGCTACCCACGACCACCGTCGTGACCTCACCCGCAGCTTCCGGGGCGGGCAGATGACCGAACTCATCCAGATGCGTGACGAGACCATTGTTGGCTACATGAACCAACTGGATGAACTCGCCTTTGGCGTTGCCGCGAAAGTCAACCAGCCTCATGCGACCGGAACGGGGATCAGTTCTGCGACTGACCTGATGAAGAGCGCCTACGCACTCACTCCGGAAGCCCGTGCCCAGCCCATGCCGTTTCTCCAAGACGGCGTTTTCCAACTCCACCTTGTGGACCGCGACAACAGCATTCTGGAAACCTACGAGATTGAGGTGCAGGCCGGAGTGGATTCGTTGGAAGACATCGTGAAGCGCATCAACCAGACGGTCAACGATCCCAATTTGCTGGCTGCGTCCATTGGAGAAGACGGCTCCATGTTCTTGGAAAGCGGGCAACCACGACGCTTCATTTTTGGAGATGACCAAACCGCCATCACTCAGGTGATGGGTTTCAATAGTTTCTTTGAAACACTCAAGGGAGCCGCCGATCTTCGGATCAGTCCGCGCATTCTTGAGGATCCCAATGCCATTTCTACCGGACGGGACCTCATCCCCGGGGACAATCAGGTTGCCCTCGCTATTGCCAAGCTGCAAAACCAGCCGACGATGCGAGATGAGACAGTCACGTTTGGCGAGTACTATAACAGCATTTTGGGTGACATTGGACTCAAGGTTCAGCGCAATCAGGTGGAGAAGGCGCAGCAGGACAACATGGTTCAACAATTCCGGGAGATCCGCAGTTCGATCAGCGCGGTCAACATGGACGAGGAGTTGGCCGACATGATCCAGCATCAGAAGGCTTACGAGGCATCGGCGCGCTATGTGAGTACGGTTGACGAGATGATGCAGACCCTCATCAATATGTGACGATGCGAGTGACCGAAGTCGCCAAGCGCGAACAAGTGATGGGCAACATCCAGCGTAACTCCGCGAAATTGCAGGAGTTGCAGATGCAGATGGCATCCGGCCAGCGCATCAATCGCCCCTCGGATGATCCGATGGGCGCAGTCAAGATGCAGGACATTGTCACCAAACTCTCCACCAACGAGCAACTGCGGGGCAACCTTGCTGAAAACGTTTCCTTTTTGGAGCGCAGCGAGTTGGAACTGGGGCAGATGCTGGAAATTCTTGGCAAGGTGCGCACCTTGACCCTCTCGCAGTCTGGCAGCGATTCCAACGATGAATCTCGGCTGATGACCGCCCGCGAGTTGAGCGCGTTGCGCAAAGGACTGCTGGATGCCGGAAATGCTCGTGAGGGCAAACTTTATGTGTTTTCCGGGGTGAAAAGCCTCACGCCGCCGCTCAAAAAGAATTTGCCCCATCAGCCCGCAAAGGTCGAAACCACTGGAATTTTGCAGCAGGACATCCGGGAATTGCTCGATGTCTCGCAGTTTCGGGCACAGTTCGACGGACACTCCTCCAACGACTACCGCATTCGCATCACAAAAACCGGACTTTTCGGACAGGCCCGCTGCCAGCTTTCCGATGATGGTGGCAAGACGTGGACCGAAGACGAGGTGCTACGCCCGGCAGTTCACATGTTCAACCCCAAGGGGCGTCCGGACGACCGCGTGTTCCTGCGTTTCTCTGACGAGGAGGGGCGCTTGGGGAATCAGTCGGCGGGCTACTTTGACATCGATCTGGACCGCGTGATTGATTTTGACGTGGAGGAGATGGACCAACTGCTGGGGTCGGAGGCACAGGGAATTGTCTTCCCGGAAGGCATGGAGTTTATCTTTGCCAAGAACCCCGAAGTGGACTATGTCGGGTCTCCGGAGAAGAAAGAGATCATGATTGCCACCGGGGTCACGTCCCTTTTGGGCGTGACGGCGGAAGAGGTGCTGCTGGGCAAGGGCGAGGGGGAGGTGGATGCCTTCTCCCTGATCGCCTCACTGGAGCGCGCCATGCTGGAAAACGATGGCACTGCTATTGCAAAACGCTTGGGAGAGCTTGAGCTGGCCGAAAAGCAGATTCTCAAGCGTCTGGCCGACACCGGAAATCTGGTGCGCGAACTCCAGACGGCTGAGAGGAAGCTAGAAGACCAGACCTTTGAGCATGAGAAGCGTTTGTCGGAAATCCGGGACGTGGATCTCGCAAAAACCTCCTTGGAGGTGAACACTGCCGAGGTCAACAACCGACTGGCGTTGGACACGGGTAGCCGTCTGATCCAACCCACCCTTGCGGATTTCCTGCGCTGATCGGCGTTGTGATAGTAATCGTCCCCACATGGGCACAGTTCTGGTGAATTTACCGCCACCACCGGAACAACAAGTTGTGCCTGCCGGGGAAAATCCAGTGGACAGGCATGCTGATACTGACAAGGAAGTCGGGTGAAAGCATCACGATCGGGGATGACGTTAAAATCACGGTCATCGAAGTCAAGGGCAAGCAAGTCCGGATTGGCATCGATGCTCCGCGAAGCTACGTGATCCACCGCGAAGAGGTCTACATCCGCATTCAGGAAGAGAACAAGCGAGCCGCCGCCGAATCACCGGTGTCGCTCAAGAACCTCAAGGGGTTGTTTAGTAAAAAGTGAGGGTGATCCGGAACTTCCGGAAGCCTGAGGAAACCGCGCCGGGTTGACCGTCGTACTTGTCAAAAGGGAATCATGAAGATTCAGACCACGCGATTTGGAGAAGTCGAAATTCAGGAGAGCGAAATCCTGACCCTGCCCAATGGCATGTTGGGGTTCACGAGTGATCGGCATTTCGCCATACTGGAGGACGAGTCCGGGTCTCCGTTCCAGTGGATGCAGTCGCTCGACAATCCTGAACTGGCGTTTGTCACCATTGATCCGGATTTTGCGATCTTGGACTACCAGATTGAGGTCTCCTCCGAACACCTCAAGAAGCTCGACACCGAAAATCTGGAGGATGTGAGCGTCCGGGCGATTGTGACGATGACCCGTGATTTGAAAGATGTCACGATCAACCTTCAGGGGCCGCTGCTTTTCAACTTCGACAAGAAGCTGGGTATGCAGATGGTGATCGCCAACGGACACTACAACACGCGGCACCTCCTCTTTGGTGATAAGCTGGAAGTCCCCGTTGCTCAGACCGAACAGAAAAAGCCCGCCCGCAAGAAGCGCGTTGTGGCGGCTTGATCAGCCTACCCTCTTACACTACTACTCCCTCCAACTCCCGCAACTTTCAATCACGGTTGCGGGAATCCCTGTGATCCTCGACCCCACACGATGAGCCGCTGACACGGTTTATGATGTGGAGGTCATTCAAAGTGAATGGACACCTTGAGGGCACCTGCGTCCTGTGGCGCGTGGGCAAGGTGCATCGCTTTTTCGATGTCTTCCACGCTGAAGATGTGACTGAGGAGCGGGGCCACATCGATCTCTTTTTCAGCAATGAGCCGCAGTGCTTCTCGAAACGACGCAGCACCCGGCTCGTCCTGTGATCCGTAGTCAGAGATGGCTTTGAGCCGCTTGCGGAAGAATTGTTGAAACTGGAAGGGGATGTTGCCATCCACGCTGGGTAAGCCAAACCACATCAACTCACCGTCCGTCCGCACCAGATCAACAGACTGGAGGAAAGTTTCGGAACGCCCCACCGCCTCAACAACGTAATCGGCTCCCTCTCCGTTGGTGAGGTCATTCACGGCGGCGAGCAGGTCATCCTGCTGGGCGTTGATGCAAACGCCTGCTCCGTACTGCTTGGCAACGGCAAGCCGGGCATCCGACAAATCTGCGGCGATCACTCGCTCCGCTCCCGCCCGCTTCAGCAAGTAGGTCCAGAAGAGGCCGGCGGACCCCTGACCCATCACGACCACCGTTTTACCCTGCACATCACAGGGATTCTGGTTCATCGCGTACAACACGGTTCCGAGTTGTTGTGCCATCATCAATTGCGAGCGTGGCAAATCCGAACCCGGTAGAGGCACGCAGTAACTGGGGCCGATGCGCTGGTATTCGTTGAAGCACTCGCCCACCGGAGGATTGGGGAAGGTGAGAACATGTGTGCCCTCGCTCAAGTCGACGGACTTGCTTTCAACAACGATCCCGATGCCTTCGTGTCCGGGGTAGCCGTGTGGGCAAGGACACGGGTGCCCCAGCCCAGCCCCCATCATCACGACATGCAGATCGCTTCCGCAGATTGAGGCCATTTCACTGCGGACCATGACCTGTCCGTCTACAAGGCGTGGGATTTCGATCTCCTCACATTCCATTCTGCCCACCTCGACCATGCGGGTAGCGCGCATCTTTTCCATCGTGAATCGTACCTTTTGTTTAAGTTTTACAAATCGCTGGAAAACACCTTACACCCCTTGCCCTTTTGAAAGCAACCGGAATGTTGGAATCCAACCCACGAAGACATGATCATCAGGTTAGGATTGTAATCGGACCAACGGCAGGGCAAGCTGATTTCTGCCCATTGTTTGACTTTGGGTGACCGCTGTCAACCAGTCTATCGGATACGGGGTGTCATCCCAACCTCTTTGCTGGAACCACTGGGTTCCAGAACTTTCTTCATACCTGCTTTTGTGACCGCACCACCACCATCGAACCGAACACTCGGAGTGCCCCTCGTCCTTGCGGCAGGCGTATTCTGGAGCACTTCCGGGCTGATCTACCGATTGATTGCCGAAGCGTCTCCGTGGCAGGTGTTGTTCTATCGCTCGGCGGCGCTGCTGGCCATGCTCGCGTTCTGGTTGGGAATCTGTTACCGAACCCGAATCGTCCGTGCCTTTTCAAATGCTGGAGTTCCGGCAGTGGTTGGGGGCTTGTGCCTGGGCATTGCCTTCATGAGCTACATCCTCGCCCTTGAACACACCACCGTTGCCAATGCGATGTTCATCTTGGCAGCGGCTCCGTTCATCACGGCGTTGCTGGGGCGGGTGCTGCTAGGAGAGCGCATCGCAGGTTACACCTGGGGCTGCATGATCACCGCCATGATCGGGTTGGCCATCATGGCTGGAGAAGAGCTTTCGTGGGGGCGCGGGCTGGGGGAACTGTTTGCGTTGTTGGCAGCTCTGGGTTTCTCGGGACTCACCGTGTCCCTGCGGGCGCGGCACACGGTGGACATGCTGCCCGCGATTTTCATTGCAAGTTGCTTCGCCACGCTGTTTGCGACCATCGGGATTCTAGCCAAAGCCGAAGGGTTCCTGTTGCTCCCCCTCGATATGCTTTATAGTAGTGGAATGGGTTTGTTTCAGATCGGCTTGGGTTTTCTGCTTTACACCGCAGGTTCACGGCATTTGGCGGCAGTCGAGCTCACGTTGCTGTCCCTCACCGAGATCATTGCTGGACCCATTCTGGTCTGGATCGGACTCGGGGAAACGCCCACGGGAGTTGCACTGGTCGGGGGGGCCTTGATCCTCAGTGCCATTGTAACGATGGCGCTGATGAGTTCCCTTGTCGCAGGAAAGAAATTGGTGGTGGAGTCGCCTGTTTCCTGAAAACGCTAGTTGCGGTTCAGGAGTCTGCCACTCACCGCAGGTTAAAAAAACCAGACAGATGGAACAAGCCGATGAAACTGATCGCCGATATTGACACTGGCATTGATGACGCCCTGACCTTGTTCTACCTCGCCCACGCGCAACGTCAGGGGCAGGTGGAACTGTTGGGAGTGACGACGGTTGGAGGCAACGTGCATGTGGAGCAAACCACCCGCAACACGCTCAAGGTGCTGGAGTTGCTAGAACTCGACACCCCCGTTGCCCGAGGTGTGGACAAACCCTTGCTTGCTCCGCTCAATCCAGCACCGTTTGTCCACGGGGACGATGGACTTGGCAACACCCACCTCGATTCGCCGGGGCGTTCGGTGATTCCGGAAGCTGCAGATGAATTTCTGCTGCGCTTGAGCCGAGAACACGAAGGCGAGCTGGTGCTGCTGACCACGGCACCGCTGTCCAATATCGCGGTGGCCTTGCTACGTGATCCGGACTTGGCGAAGCGCTTGAAAAAAGTGGTCGTGATGGGTGGGGCGGTTTTCACTGGAAATGTCTCTCCAGTTGCAGAAGCGAACATCGCCAACGATCCGGAAGCGGCGCAGATTGTTTTTGCAAGTGGGGCCGACCTCACGATGATCGGACTGGATGTGACCCACGAGGTTTACTTGGAAGAACCGGACCTTGCCCCGCTGGAGGCACTGGACAACGAACGCTCTGCGTTCCTGCTCAAAATCATCCGTTTCATGGTGGACGCTTACGGCAAGCTCACGGACTGGCCGCGTTGTGTGTTGCACGATCCACTGGCCGCAGGTGTGGTGCTGCATCCGGATTTGGTGCGCACCGAATCACGACACATCGCTGTGGAAGTCCGGGGGGAACTCACACGCGGCATGACCGTGGTGGACCGCCGGGGTCGCGAGTCGCTGGGGGAGGCCATTGTGCAGGTGGCACTGGAAGTGGACGCCCCGCGTTTCAAGTCCGCAATGCTCGAATCTCTGCTCGCGTGGGCACAAGCGGAGTGATCCGCTTGACATGACCTCATCAATTTGTCATTTTTCTAGACTGACAACCGCATCTGATCGGCTCTCCGATCCGCTGGACCTACGGTGCCAACCACGGTCCCACGGACGATAGGGTGTCTCCGGAAACAGAGGCGCCTCCCCTTACTTTGGAAAGGAGAACCCTGTGATCGATTCTTACGGTCGCAACATTAACAAGTTGCGGATCTCGGTGAGCGAGATCTGCAACATGGCCTGTACTTATTGCGTCTCTAGCCTCCGAGACCACCGCATCGCGCCGGATCAGCTTCATCCCGATGAACTGCTCCGACTCGTGCGTTTGCTGCACGATCACGCTGGCATCGAGAAGGTCCGGATCACGGGCGGGGAACCGCTGCTCTACCCGGATTTGGTTCCATTGGTCGTAGGAATTGCTGACTCCGGAATCCAGAACATCGGCCTCACCACCAATGCCCTGACCCTGCAAAAATTCGCCAAGCCGCTCCGCGAGGCCGGACTCCGTTCCCTCAATGTCAGTCTGGATTCACTTGCTCCGGAGAACTTCCGCAAACTGGGGCGTGTAGGGCGTGTCGCTCAAGTCCTCAAGGGCATTGACGCCGCATTGGGCGCGGGACTCCGCATCAAACTCAACATGGTCGTCATGCGCGGACAGAACGACCACGAGGTGGTGGATTTGCTCGATTACGGGTTGGCTCATGGCATTGAAGTGCGTTACCTCGAACTGATGCGCATGGGGCCGCTTTACCAGTCCAACGAGTTTCCGCTTTTCACGATGCAGGAAATCCTCGACAAAATCGGAGAACGCTATTCCTACACACCTGCCGAGGCCGAAGCGGATTCCACCTCTCAACGCTTCTGGGTTCCGGGCGGTTTCTTCGGAATCATCCCCAACGAGAGCGCTCCGTTTTGCAGCACCTGCTCACGGTTGCGGCTGACCTCCAACGGCAAGCTCGTCGGTTGTCTCAGTAACCCCACAGAAATTTCAATCCGCGATCTGCTCGACCATTCCAATCCCGGAACTGAACTACAAAACCGTGTTGCCACCTCCGTCACCTACAAACAGTCCACCGCATTCACTGGTTCCGATTTGGGCATGTCCCGCATCGGTGGTTAAAACGGAAAATTTGAAAAAGCTCCAAGCGGGTGCGCTCATTGCCCTTGTCTCTCTGTGGGGAGTTGGGTAATCTGGGGCATTGTGTCGCTCACCTCCCAAGAGGTTCATGACCCGCATTTACATCGGCATGGTGCTGATGGCCAGTCTTCTTGCACCTACAGCCGTGCTGGCAGTGGAACCGGCCCCGCGCAGCGCCGGGACGCTGAGGGCTTCTCCCTCACCGCCGTTGTCCGTGTCCTGCGCGAAGCCGCCCAAGGTAGCCCACCCATCGCCAACGCGCTCAAGAACGCCTCGCTCCTGTAGCCCAAGGCTTCTTGCCCTCACCCTCCGTAAGCAGCCCCTCTCTCAGCAGCAGAGGGGCGAGCGCATTCTATTTGATGAAATTTTCCCCTTTGAAAAGGGCGCGGATTCAACTCGTAAGTGCAACACCCTACGGCTCTGAAACGATTGGTTTTTCTGCCAGCACCACCAGCCGCCCCAACATTTCCCGGAAGTTGAGCGGAGCGACCGTGCGAGTGTTTGAGGCCCGTTGGCGCAGTTCGTTGCGTTTGGGCAGGGGACCGTCCAGCGTTCCAAAGAAGATGACATTGCCATATCTGGGCTGGGTGCTCACCTGCATGGCGTAAGGAAACACTCGCGTCCAGCGTTTGCGGTACTCCGGAAAGGTTTTCACCTTGCTCCACGCATTGCCCACCGCCCAGCCTCCGGGGGCGAGCCGTTCCCGCAACGTCGACAGCAACGCCTCGCTGTTCATGCGCTCCGGAGCGCCAGAGGCGTTGAAGGTGTCGAGAAATATGAGATCGAAGTCTTCGGTGAGGTCAGGAATCGCCTCGTAGGCATCCGCAATACGCACCTCAAGCCGAGAGTCCTGGGGCAGATTGAAAAAGAGGTGGGCTGCCTCTGCGACCTCCGGAATCAGTTCAATCACCACTTGCTGGAGTTTGGGGAAGGAGCGGTGCAGAAAAGTGGGGAGTGATCCAGCACCCAAGCCAAGGTGCAGCACACGCTGCGGTTGGGGACGTAGCAACAGCGCGAGCATCATGTGCTGAGGGTAGCGCAACACCAGATGATCAGGGTTGGCGAGCGTGAGTGCGCTTTGGATGATGTGGTTGCTGAAGCGCAGTTCTCGGCGTCCGGGTTTTTCCCAGACCTGCACGGTTTCGTCGTGCCAACGCCGTTCCCAAAGCAGGCGTTCCTCGTGGGGAGGGCGCAGGGTTGACCAGAAGGCTTTGAGAATGCTCATGCCTAAAACTGCTTCCGGAGGGTGGCCTTTCCCGCAAGGAAAGTGAGAGGAGGCGCAGTCAGGCGCGGCGTGCTTGATCGGCCTTGAGCCGCTGCACCGCGATTTTGGCGGAGCGTTCCGAACGCTCCAGTGCTGGATCGGCTTTGGACGCTAGTCTGAAAATTGAGAGAATGCGAGAGAAGAAAGGCATAGAAACACCGGAGTTGGAGCAAGGTTGCTGAAAGTAAATTCAGCAAGAGCCGTACCAGTGCCAACTCCGGACGCTTAGCGGCGCCAGAAGGCAGGGTGGAAGAGGACGAGCAGGGCATAGATGTCAAGCCGCCCGGCGAGCATTGTGAAGGAAAGGAACCATGTTCCGGCATCAGAGATGTGTCGGAAATTCGCAGTGGGGCCGACCATCCCAAAGGCGGGGCCGATGTTCCAAAGCGTTGCCATCACCGAGTTGAAGGCGCTCCACCAGTCCATTTTGCTCAGCAGGGTCATCAACACACCACCCACCAACACATAGAGGATGTTGAGCGCAAAGTAACCTAAAGCGGCTCCAAGGATCGAGGGTGCGATGGTTTCGCCACTGACGCGCACAGGATGAACCGAGCGCGGCTGGATTGCGTGCCGGAGTGCAAGCTGGATGTGCCGCCAGATCAGGACAAAATGGATGATGCGCAGGCCGCTGGTCGTGGAGCCTGCACAGGCACCGATGAAGAGGCAGACGAAGATCAGCGCCTGTGCCGCTTCCGGCCACTGCGAATAGTCGTCGGTGACAAGTCCGGTGGTGGTCAGGATCGAGACGACCTGGAAGAAACCGTAACGCAGCGCGTCCAGCAGCGAGCCGTGGGTGTTCTGCGTCCAAAGGACCAGTGAGGCCAACAGCCCGAGGACAAGGACAATGCCGAAGTAGGCTTTGAGTTCCGTGCTTTTCCAAACGGTCTGCCAACGCCCCACCAAACATTTGTGCTGGAGGGTGAAATCCAACCCGCCCAGCAGCATGAAGATGATGCAGACCCACTCGAAATAAGCACTGCCGTAAGCTCCAAGGCTCCCGTTGCGGTTCGAGAAGCCCGCCGTGGCGATCGAACTGGTGGCGTGAATGAAGGCGTCAAAGAAGGGCATGCCTCCCGCCCAGAGCAGGGTGATTTGGATGACGTGGAGCCCAACGTAAATCCCCCA
This sequence comes from uncultured Pseudomonadota bacterium, assembly GCA_913020725.1. Taxonomy (GTDB): domain Bacteria; phylum SAR324; class SAR324; order SAR324; family NAC60-12; genus UBA8110. Next base: position 9,972 of record CAJWCD010000027.1, on the reverse strand, counting down.
GAGCCAGCGGATGGTTTCTCGCACCCTTGGCATCAAGCGACGCCCCCCCACGCTCTGTCCCGGAGCGGCCTCTGCTTGAAAAAGCCGGAGGCCGCTGGAGCCAATTCCGGCAAAGAGGGTGAGGTACAACACCACCACGCCCATGCCGCCAACAAAATGGGTGAGCGTGCGCCAGAGCAGCAGTCCGTGGGGTAAAGCCTCGATGTCAGTGAGGACGGTTGCGCCCGTGGTCGTGTAGCCGGACATGACCTCGAAAAACGCTTTCGTGAACGAAGGAATCGAGCCATGCCAGACGAAGGGAAGCGTGGAAATGACATTGATCACGATCCAGCAGAAGGCGACCAGCACAAAGCCTTCCTTGGCTTTGAGCTCAACCAGCCGCTGGTATTTCCGGAAGCCAAACCAGAGGACAATCCCAACGCTCATGCTCAGGACAATGGTGAGCAGCAGCGCGTACCAATCTGGTTCACGGTAGAGAACGCTGCAACCAAGCGGAACGAGCAGCAGCCCGGCAATGGCCAACAGCACCCCTCCGGTCAAATGCAGTAGAGTGGGCAGGTGCATGGGGAAAGCGGTTGGGACGCGAAACCTGAGCGGAGTTTCAGGCGGGCGGGGCCCCGGTTTCGGGATCGAGCCGCAGCAGTCCTTGAATGAAATATTTCACCAATTCCGGATCATCGAGTGATTCGAGTAGGTACTGCATGGGAGTGCCGTCCCCTTCCGGGGGTGTCTGGATGCCGATGAGATGCCCAAGTTGTGCCTGGATCTGGGGCGTGATCTGCTTGTGAATTTCTGGAGACGCAAGCAGCACGACCGGGATATGGGACATTTTGGTGCGGTTGCGCCCACGCAGAAAGGCCAAAACCTTGTTCAGCGGAAGATGCTCAGGATCCAAGTCGAGAACGTACAGGGTGAAGCCCAAGTCCGGAATGTCCTGCGGCAACGGCAGTTCCGTGAGTTGTTGCAGCCCGGCATCCTCCGAGAAGGAGGTCAGCAGATGCTTGGTGGGCAGCTTGGGATTGTTGGACACCACACAGACCTGCATGTTGCGCAAAACCTGTTCTGCTCGCTCCCCAGTACGCTCGGCCTCGATCTTGAGGAAGTTGAACGCCTTGGTGTTGTTCTGCAACTCCTGCCAGCGGATGGCACAGCCAAGCGCCGTGGTTTCCACAAGTGCCGTGCGTTGCTCCACCAGCGGGGACATCCACGAGCCTCCCTGTTCTTTGTTCGCTTCCGTCTCCACCGAGGCGTTATGCTGCTCCTGAAGTTCCTGCTGGAGTTTGGCCATCTCCTCTTCGATTTGGAAGAGTCGGTAGTGCTTGCCTTTTTTGACCCCCATCATACGGGAAACGGTGGTGAGGTCATCGTGGGAGATGATCTGCCGAGTGACGAGGTCCAACTCCCGGCGTTCCTCTCCGCGCTCACTGCCGGAGGCGTCTCCAAGAATGCTCTGGATCAACTCATTCGGATTGGTGGAAATCACGTCATGGAGATTCCGGGAGGTCAGGATGATGTCTTCCGGCTCCAAAATCGTCTCCTCCTCCCCTTCTGATACGGGCGCGAGCCGGAGCTTGACGTTGAGGGTGCCGTTGGTCTCCACGTTCCATGCGTTGATGACCACGACTTCATACTGCTGGAACTCCGGATCGTCGCGCATAAACCGCTGATACGCCCGAGGCCCGTTCAATTCCGGATGCTGCTGCTTGAATTCGTTGAAGTGCTGGAACAGTTCGATGGAGTCCATCGTGTGGATTTTGACGCGAGGAAAGCGGTGCTGGACCAGAAAATCCACGAGGTGGCTGCGAAAGTCGTCCACGATGAGGTAGCGCGTCAGCCCGCGCATGATGCCCCCAAACTGCGTGCCGCTGTGAACCTGCTTGGTCGCTTCCAGCAGTACGATTTGCAGCAGGGAGAAATACGCCTCGTCAAAACCCGTGAGCCGGAGGTCGAGTGCCTGCACCTGCATCTCGTTCGCGCTACGTTCCTGAACGAACTTCCAGTACGCGCTGTAATTCTCGCTCAGCGCTTGAAAACCGGGGCTTGCCAGTCGCTCCTTGAGTTCCTCCTGCAAACCGAGGAAACGCTGCTCCAGTTCGTTCCGGATTCCAAACGGACGGGACGGCGCTTTGGGGAGCCGGGCGGGCAGTTCGTTATCCACCTTGAAGATGCGCCGCGTGATGCGCTGCACCTCCCGGACGTCTCGGAAACTTTCGGGGAATCCGCAGTTCACCAGCAGGAAGAACTCGTACTCGCGCAGCAGTTCCGGACGCAGTTCCGTCTGTTGGATCACCGCGACCTGCTTCAGTCCCCAGTTTTCCAGCCGATGCTCAATGCGTTTGGCATCCGTATCGTACAGTCCGGGATGCACAATCACCAGCAGGCGGTAGTTCACCTGATGCTGCTGGAGGGCGTTGGCATCGCGCTGCACATCGTGGGCGCGGAGCAAGTCCTCTAATTTCTGGGTTGTGTGTGTGCCGTTGAGGTAGGCTCGGATGGTTTGCGGTGCGGTGAACTGCTGAGTGACCAACTCCAGTATCCGCCCTTTTTTGCCGATCCCCGTGGTCTCGCGGGTGATGTCCGTCCACTGCTGAAAGCGCGGATCCTTCTTGAGTTGGAAATGCGGATGCTTGGTGATGGCGACGATGATGCTCTCGGGGTTGTCGGCTCGGTACTGTTTGAGGATTTTCGTGGCCTTTAAGATAAAGCCATTGCGGTCCAGCGGCGTCACCCAGTGCGGCACCGTCATGCTGAGAAAGATGAGGTCGGCAAAGCGGTAGGGCTTCGCTTGCATTTCCTCGGCGCGGAGCAGCACAGGTCGGATGCCAAGGCGGTTCCAGATCAGCGAGGCTTCGGCAAAGAACTCCTCAATCGGTTCCAGTTCCCGGCGCATAGCGCGCTCCAAGTTCTCCACGTCCATCGTGTTGTGGCTCAGCGTCCAGACCTCGCTTTTCTCCTTGGGAAACTGGATTTCAGCGAGCAGATAGACAAACTGGATTTCAAGCCCGGACTTCCCTTGCCGCCAAGCTAGGGTGCGGCGGGAGTCAATCAGCTTCAGCAGTTCTTGGGAAAGAGCAGGAGTGCCACTCTCCTTGGCGGCAGAAGCAGACGGGGCAGTGGCCATGAAATCGTCTTTGGTGTGGGTCTGTTGAAAACCGTGGTCAATCCGTGAATCCTAGCAAACGCCTTGCAAACATGCGACCCATTTTCTATTCCAGAGAGTACGGTTTGGCTTGCGAGCGTGACCACAGGTGTGAAAACCTGCCTGCATTACATCCTTGAACCCAATAAAATTTCCACTCATGCCCACCTCAATTGCAACCCGTTTGGAGCAACTCCGGCAGTGGCTGGCAGCCGAGCAGCTGGAGGCGTGGATCGTCTCCACCTCCGATGAGCATCTCAACGAATACGTCCCGGACCACAAGCAGCGACTGGCGGCGCTGACGGGCTTCAGCGGCTCACTCGGCACTGCCGTGATTTTGCGGGAAAGTCGCCCGCAGCTTTTTGTGGATTCACGCTACCACTTGCAGGCTGAGCAGTCTTGTGGCGCACTCTTCGACATTCAAAAGCAGGGCAATTCCGGAGTGCTGGACCCACACGAGTGGCTCGCGGAGCAACCCGGAAACCTGCGGATGGGCGCCGATCCGTTTGTCACGGCACCACGCACATGGCGACGGTTTGCAAAGGCTCTGATCGGCACCGCACACACCCTGACCGCCGTGCATCCGAACCCCGCCGATACGATTTGCACAGATCGTCCCGCGCCGCTTTGCAACCCCATCTACCCGCTTGGCGTGGAATTCACGGGCAAAAGCACCGCCCAAAAACTGGAGGAACTGCGCACTGCAATGCAGGAGGCAAAAACCACTGCACTCGTTCTCACCCTGCTCGACGAAATCGCGTGGCTGGCGAACCTCCGGGGCAGCGACGTCGCCCACAATCCGGTGTTCGAGGCGTATGCGGTGATCACAGACAGCGAGGCTTTTTGCTTCTGCCATCGTCCGGAAAGCGGCCTGCAAGACGCACGTCCGGAGTGGAAATTCCGCCCTTACTCCGATTACCTCGGTTTCCTCAAGGAACTCGCCGAGCACGAAGATCTCCGGGTCTGGCTCGATCCTGCCGGAACGACGATGGGCACACGGCAGGCGTTTGCAGACGAACAGGTTCATGAAGCCCAAAATCCGGTGGTGCTGGCCAAGGCGCTCAAGAATTCCGTTGAACTAGAATGCAGCCGCACCGCACACCGCCGCGCAGGCTCGGCACTGGTCCGGAGCTTTGTAAAACTGCGCAACGCCTTGGATTCCGGAACGGCGGTCAGTGAACGAAAATACTCGGACTGGCTGCGGGAGGAATACAGCCGCGAAGCAGGCTTTTCCGATCTCAGCTTCACCACCATCGCAGGCTCCGGGGCCAACGGCGCGATCGTGCATTACGGTAATCCCAGTCCGGAAAAATGTCTGGAACCCGGCGAGATGCTGCTCGTCGATTCCGGCATCCAGTGTGCCGGAGCCACCACCGACGCGACCCGCACCCTTGCAGTCAGCAGCGCCAGCGACTTGCAACGGCGGCGTTACACACGGGTGCTGCAAGCACACATCCGGCTGGCGCGGCAAGTGTTTCCGGAGGGCACCACCGGAGCGGCACTGGACGCGATCACCCGCTCCTGCCTCTGGAACGACGGCTTGGATTTTGGACACGGCACCGGACACGGCGTGGGGGCGTTTCTTGGCGTTCACGAAGGGCCGCAGCGCATCTCGCCCACCTCTCACGATGTTCCGCTTCAGGAGGGCATGATCGTCTCCAACGAACCGGGTTTTTACGAAAGCGGCTGGGGCGGCATCCGCATCGAAAACCTGTGTGTGGTCGTCAAAGCCGAAGCTCATCCGCCGCATCCGGGGGGCAAGCCGTGGTTGCAACTCGAAACTCTCACGCTCGTGCCCTACGATCCCGTACTCATCGACCGCCGCTTGCTCAATCCAGACGAGTGGGAGTGGCTGGATGCGTATCAGGTGCGTGTTCTAGAGGAAATCGGACCTCTCCTGCCCGACAAATCTCACCAACGCTGGCTGGAGCAGGCGTGCGCGGCTTGAACCTCAGGAGTCAGAAGCGGAAGCCAGAAGCCAAAGTCAGACCTTTGCGTACAGCGACTGCGCTTGCGAGTTTTTCAAGAGAAGGTAGTTTTTAATTTTTATCCTTTCACCGAAAGACCACATGAGTCGCGCCTTTCGTCAGCAAACGACCGAGTCCAACACCCACTATCCCCGACTGCTGGGTACCCACGGAGCGGTTACTAGCGAACACTATCTGGCAACACAAGCTGGAGCCGATTTGCTCAAGGCCGGAGGCAACGCAGTGGATGCGGCGGTCGGCGCGGTCCTCGTGGAAGGCGTGGTCAACCCGCAGATGCACACCCTCGGTGGTGAATGCCCAATGCTGATTTGCATGGCGGAAACGGGGCGAGTGGTTTCGATCAATGGCAATACTGCCGCTCCGGAACGTGCCACTCCGGAAGCTTATCGCCAGCGGGGTCTGTCAGAAGTCCCGGAAACGGGTATTCTGGCCGCAGGGGTTCCGGCGACACTGGGGGCTTTGCTGACGGCCCTGCGCGAGTTTGGAACGCTTGCTTTTGCGGAGGTCGTGGCTCCCGCGCTCGATTGTGTCCGCAACGGCTTTCCAGTCCACGAGGGCTTGTTTGGGCAGGAGCGTTATGGCCTCCGTGACCTTGCCGATCAGTTCAAAATGGAGTGGCCCGCAAGTGCTACGGTTTACCTGCCCAATGGCACCGTTCCCCAAGTCGGTGAGGTGATTCGCAACTCCGCACTGGCAGACCTGTTTGATCACCTGAAAGCAGCGGAAAGTCGCCAGTCCGGAAACCGCGAGGCGGGTTTGCAGGCGGTGCTGGAGGCGTTTTACAAGGGCGATCCCGCCTCAGAAATTGAACGCTTTTCTCAAGAACGAGACGGCCTGCTCGCACGTTCCGATTGCGAGCGTTTTGAGACGCATCTGGAGGAACCCGCTGCGCTCGATTTTGCCGACACCACGGTCTTCAAATGCGGGCCGTGGAATCAGGGTCCAGTGCTGCTGCAAGCCTTGGCGATTCTGGAAAACTACGACCTGCGGGGCATGGGACACAACAGCACCGAGTACCTGCATTGGGCGACCGAGGCGGTCAAGCTGGCGTTTGCCGACCGCGAGCAGTTTTATGGTGATCCCCGGCAAGTTGATGTGCCATTGGCAGAATTGCTCTCCAAGGACTATGCGCGACTGCGGGCCAAATTGATCGATCCGGAACGCGCCAACCCAGAGTTGCGTCCGGGCGACCCGCGCAACCAAAAAGCCTTGCTTCCGGTGGAGGAACGGCTGGGCGGCGCGTCATGGGGTCCGGGAACCGTGCATGTGGATGTGATCGACGGTGAGGGCAACATGGTGGCCTTCACTCCCAGTGGGGGCTGGCTCAAGTCATCGGAAGTGGTTCCTGCACTGGGTTTCCCGTTGGGCAATCGGCTGATGACCTTCTACCTCGAACCGGCGCAGCACCCGAATCTGATCGCTCCTGGAAAACGACCGCGCACGACCATCAGCCCTTCGCTGGCCTTTCGCAACGGCAAACCGTGGATGGTCTGGGGCAGCATGGGGGGCGACCAGCAGGACCAGTGGCAACTCCAGTTCTTCCTCAACCGCGTCGTCTTCGGCATGACGGTGCAGCAGGCCATCGAAGCCCCGAAGTTCAGCAGCGAGCACTTTCCGGGTTTCTTCACCCCACATGATCGCTTTCCAAATCTGCTGCGTGTCGAACCGCGTATTCCTGTCGCAGTTCGTGAGGAACTGGAACGGCGTGGACACGAAATCGCCGTCGGTGCTGATTGGTCCGAAGGCTACCTGCTCGCCGCTGCCCGTGATCCCGAATCCGGTGTTCTCGAAGCCGGGTGCGATCCCCGTGGCACCAAGGGAGAGGTCTTCCCGGCGTTTGCGCTTTGTTGGTGAATTACAACGTCCGCCACCAAAGACCGAGGGTGGTGGCGTAGCCGACAGTGGCTCCGTCGATGTTTCCGGATTCGTCGAGGGCATAGACCGTGGGGAAGGCGCGGATGCGGTAGGCGTTGAACAATTCCGGAGTGCCGAGCAGCACCGGCACATCGAGGGCGTTGCGTTCCAGAAAAGCTTCGATGCTGTGCAAATCTGAGTAGGAGAGCGCGACTGCGAAGAGGGCGACCGAGTCCTCGTCCCGGAGTTTCCGGACCCAGTTGAGGTTGCCGATGCTGAGGTCGCAGACTTGGCACCACGGCGCGAAAAAGTAGAGCAGCACCCGCCGTCCGCGCAAGTCTTCCAGCGCGACCGGTGGTCCGGAAAAGGCCGGAAGCAGAAATGCAGGCGCAGGCGTCTGCTCCGCAACCAAATTCCGACCTTGCCATGCTGTCACGGCCAGAAAGGTGCCGAGGATCAGCACTCCGTTCAGCAGCCAGCGTTGCCAGTTTCCAAAAGTCATTGCTGCCTCAGTAGCCCGGCCCCAGCAGGTCAATGGTGCCGTCCGGCCAATCAAAGCTGTTGGGATAAATCATGACGTGTTCGTTCCACCACGGGTTGGCTTCGGGGGCTGCCGAGTTGGTGGAGTTGACGAAGCGATTGCTCACGCAGCGCACACCGAGCTTTTCGTAAAACCCCGGAACGTCCGTTTGGAAAAGCGCGACGTCGAATCCGGGTTGTCCTACCTTTTCAAAGGCCCACTCCACGACTTTGCGACCGATCTGCCGACCCCGGAGTTTGGCACAGACGCACACGCCCGCAAACTGCATGATCGAGAGAGTCCCACGATTTGTAGCAATGACGCCGGGCAGAAAGGTGGCGTGCCCGACGAGTCGCTGGTCCTGCCACGCGAGAATGCGGTACTTCTGCTGATCGTTCATGGTCTGAATCGTTTTCAGGATACGCTCCTGCGGCCATTCCGGATCGGGCCAAGTTTCGTGAAGCAAACGCGCCACTTCTCCTAAAACTTCATCCGCAAGGACTGCGTGGGCGACGCACTGCCATTTCAGGTTTTCCAAGGCCAATTCCATCACTTGAGCCGGATTTCTTGCAACCGTTGCTGGAGATACGAGCGCGCGGTGTAGTGTTCTGACAGCACTGTTTCCGGATGCGGATGCACGAAAAAGGGCATCGAGTAGCGTGAGGTGTTCTCGACACTGCCGCCGGGGTTGACGACGCGGTGCGTGGTGGAGGGGTAGTGGTGTCCGGAGCATTCCTGGAGCATGTCCCCGGAGTTGACCACCACCGAACCGGGATCGCAGGGCACGTCCTGCCACTCGCCACTGGCGTTCTTCACTTGCAGTCCGGATTCGGTCCCCGCCACGAGCAGGGTGATGAGGTTGATGTCCTCGTGCGCCGCCGCCCGCACCGCTCCGACTTCCTCGTGGCCGTCGAGCGGAGGGTAGTGGAGGATGCGGAAGAGGCTCTGCGCACTGTCCGCCATCATTTCTGGAAGCTGCTTGGAAAACCATTGGCGCACGTCCTCCGGAGTGTGCTGTTCGAGCCAGCCGAGCAACGACAACCCAAGTTCCAAGAGCGCATTGTAGAGTTGTCGGGTTGGTTGCTCCACTGCTTCCGGAACCGGACCGTGCGGATAGACATGGAAGAACTCCTTGAGGTCCATGATGCTTGAATCCTTCGCCTGCTCGCAGCGGAAAGGAAAGTAGCCCTCCTGAATCTCAGGATCGTGCGTGTACTCGTGCTTCGTTTCGGAGGCGAAGAATCCAGACCAGCCGTGATAGACCTCCGTTATCAACGCAGGCGGAATCGGGTGGGGGTTGAGGACGGCAAACCCCGTGTCCTTCAGGGAGGCGGCAAAGCGCTGCGCTGCATCCGGAGCGGCGTGGTCAATGACTTGGATCGCGTCGGCAAACTGTGCAGTCATGGTCTTTCTCGAAAAAAGTGACGCTGTCGCGGGTTTCTCATTTCTCCAAAAATGGGAGGTGATGTCAAGCGTCTCTTGAGATTCTGAAACTCAGGAGAGATGAGGGGCGGACGGCAACGGAAGCGCCGCCGTCCGGAAAGCAGAGGCGGGGGCGTCTCAGTACCCCCGTGATCCACAGGGATCAGTTGATGGTGATGAGCTTGCGCTTGGCCTTGGCGGCCTTGGGGATGCGCACGGTGAGCACGCCGTTGGTCATCTCGGCGCTGATGCCCTCGGCGTCCACCTCCTTGGGAAGCCGCACCGCGCGCTGAAAGCTGCCGAAGCTGCGTTCAGTGTGACGCAGTCCGTCCTGCTCCTCGTCAAGCTCGCTCTGCTTCTCGCCCTTGATCGTGAGCACACCATCCTCCAGATTGAGGGTGACGTCCTCCTTGCCCAGCCCCGGAAGCTCGACCACAGCGAGGTACGCGCCGTCCTCCTCACGCAGGTCGAGCGCAGGCCGGAAACTCCGGGCCAGCGGACGGCTCTCGCTGAGGACGTCGTGGAAGAAATCCTCCACCAACGCGGCGAAGGGGATCGGGGCAGTATTGCGGGTGATGATGGGATGCAACATGATTCCTCCTTTCAATGAGGGTTTGAGTTACTTGTTAGCACTCATCATAGTTGAGTGCTAACAAGATGTCAAAACTTTTTTTGGTGCCTCACAAGCAACTCGCCTTCAAGACTGTGCTGAGGGCTGGCTGCTACGCCGCGAAGTGGCTGATGCTTCACATTGAGTCGTTCAGAAGCTCTACTGCTGTCGCATCAAGAGCAACCGCCTCATCAATGAGTCTGGGGAGCAGGGGGACTGCCACAGGGCAGGCTCGATCTCCTGGAGCCTGTAGGGGGCGGGTTTCAAACCCGCCCCCTACCCTGTTCGTGTCGTAATCCCTTTTAAAGTCAGGTCAATTTCTACGTTGGAATTGGCCCGGAGATCGGGAGAGATTCAGTGTCGTAATCCCTTTTAAAGTCAGGTCAATAGACCTTATCGCAAATAAGCGCGTGAGTCGGCGCGGAATTTTTCCGTTTCG
>CAJWCD010000026.1:0-29756 GCA_913020725.1 uncultured Pseudomonadota bacterium | reverse complement strand
GCATTATTTCTAATTATAAACCTGGATGAATAAGGATTGTTTTTATGTAATAAAAAATTAAACTGTACAAAAAATACAACCAGAAAAATGAGTATACTTTTGGCTGGTACAGCTTTACAAAAACTATGTTAATCACAATAAATGTTACTACTAAAGAGCTCATTTTATGACTGTTTTGTTTCGCATATTTAACATTCTTCCAGCAACTCTGCCTATTTTTTGACTAAATTCTAGTACGCACCAGCGTGATGTTTTCAGTTTTCAGCATCGATTTGTTCTGAGGAAAGCGGGATAAGTTGGTCAACCATATCCAACACCGATTCCGGAGTCACCTTTGAAACACAGGGAGCCGCATCATGTTCTGAAATTGAATAAATGCATCCCCAGTTGCAACTGTAGCAAGGCATGTGGTGATGGACGACTGCAAGATTCTCTGGATGAATAGACTTGGGGTAAGGCATGAAACGACCGTAATGCCCCCCCCCAAGAATACAAATGGTTGGAATCTTCATAGCAGTTGCCATATGGACAGTGCCCGTATCATTACTTATCACCAATCTTGCATCCTTCAACAACCTAGCGACTTCACTGAGGCTCTGCTTTCCTGCAAGATTTTTTACGTGCCCAGTAGCATGTTGCTGAAGTTTGCTCCCCAGAAACTCATCTTTTGATCCTCCAATTATAAGGGCATGCCAACCCCACTGCATTTGAATTTGGTTCAGAACCGCTACGAAGGAGGACAGAGGCCACTCCTTCAAAGTTCTACCGGCTCCAGGAACCACAACAAAATAGTCACCACATGGTTTTGTGTCAAACCCTATTGACAACTGAGGCATTTGAGATTGATGCGGCACTCCAAACAGTTCGCCGAGGAACTCGGCGTTTCGCTCCAGTTCGTGCTTAGGCTCCAGCGAGGCCGAGATTCTTCGAGTGTACCACCTTCGGGATAGCCAAGCCTTGAAGAGGTTGCTGTTACTCAAATCTCCTGTGAAGCCGATGCGTTCCTTTGCAGCGGAGGCTCGAACCAGTGAATCACCCAGATAGATGTCCGACGAATACGTTGGCTGGATGGCGACCACTGCGTTCAAACTCCGGATCCGGCGTAGGGTCTCCCTCCGGTACCACAACCGACTCTTGAGGGTGTTGGGATCAATGGCGATTATCTCGTCCCAGTAGGGAAGAGATTCTGCCAATTCTCCCCAAAGTTTGTTCCCCACCAGCACGATTCGATATTCCTCTGAAGGATAAAGCTTGCGATCCTCCTGCGCCGTATCCAGCCAGAGTACGAAATCCCCAATGGCATCCACTCGGATGAGAAGAACCACAGGTTTCTCCGGTTGGGTGCGCACTACCGGCACTGCCAATGCCAGCGTATCGAGCAAAACATACAACGATGCCTTCAGGCAACGGAGCCACTCACGCATCATAATCCTTCCAGGAAAATCAAATTGAACTCCAGCCTGCAAACGAGTAAACACAAACTGTGCTTGACTGTTTATTCTGCACCAAGTTATTTTCTAAGCAAGTGAACAGGCACCAATGATCTCGTTGCCAACATAAAGTTTTCTCGACCTCCTTTTATGAAAAGAAGGCTGACATAAGCAAAGGCAACGTTTGAAAAAAGCGTAGCCAATGCTGCTCCCCAGCCGCCATACTTTTGGATCAGAAACACATTCAAGACCACATTCAAGACCAATCCAATCAAGTAACGAATCATGATGTTCATCTCCTTTGCTTCGCAGACATCTTTTTTATTGATGGCAATACCAAGAGCAACAAAAATTCCTGCAAAAATATGCACTTGAAGAATTGCTGCACTTTCTTTATAAGCAACACCGTAGAGCAACTCAATCATAAAAACTGAAACCAGTGAAACTGCAACGGAAACAGTAATTCCTGACCAAATCATTAATGAAAACAGATTAATGATGCGTTTATTATAAAGCATCACACTCTCCACCACTCTGGATTTGACAATATTAGGAAACACTACATTACAGATGATCACAGGAAAGAAGTACCATGCCTGACTGATTCTCGTTGCTGCAGCATAATGACCTGTTGCCTCTGCTCCCACCATCTGTTGGAGCATCACCTGATCAACTCGGAGGTAGATCATCTGGGAAACCCCCGACAGCATAAGCGGCCAAGAATCCCGGAGCAACTCCAAACCTAGACTCAGTTTCCCCTTCAGAAGGCGGACCTGCCCGAAAACTCGATAATGAAACAAATATAACAGCAGTGCCTGCAGGGCGTTTTCCATGGCGTACACCATTGCGAACCACGGCAATTCTGCTTGAATCAAGAGCAAATAAATCTTGACCGCTGAACCGATCACGGTCTGCGACATCTGGACCCACGCAATGTATTGCGCCTTGACGGTCGCCTGAAAGTGAAAATCAAAGACTCCAAAAATCTGAAACACCACTCCTCCTGCGAGCCATAAGACCATGAGTTCTTCAGCAGGAGTTGTGTTCAGCCAAGGCCACGTCAGGGCCATCAGCAACCAAGCGCTCAAGGCACCTGCACATTTGACCATGAAAGCCGATGCAAGGATCCGCTCTTTTTGATGCGGTTGCTTGACCAGTTCGCGGACGATAATCTGGTCCAATCCCATCAGCGCGATTGCCCCGAACAAATCCACATAACTGAGGGTGAAATGCAGGCTGCCGAAGCGTTCCGGCCCCAGATAGCGAGCAACCCAGACGCTGACAAAGAGGTTGATGCCCAGCCGCAGCACCCGCTCCGACATCATCCAGAGCGTACTGGTGGCATATTTTTGGTAATTGAGTCCAAGGTGTTCTTGAAGAAATTGGTGGGCCTTGGAAAAAATGAGAGCGGGAGAAGTCATGCACGCTCCAGGTCCGCCTGGACCATCTCTGTGACCAACTCATCCAGAGCGCACACGGGATTCCATCCCAGCTTTGCGTGTGCTTTTGAGGCATCTCCGAGCATCAAATCCACTTCAGTAGGGCGAAAATACTGAGGATCAACCCGGACCCGTGTTGCACCCGTATTCGCGTCTCGTCCCAATTCGTCCACCCCGTCGCCTTCCCATTTCAGTTCCATGCCCGCGACCGCAAACGCCTTTGCCGTAAATTCCCGAACTGAGGTGGTCACTCCGGTTGCCAGCACATAATCGTCTGGTTCTGGTTGCTGGAGCATCCTCCACATCCCGTCCGCATAGTCGCGGGCGTGTCCCCAGTCCCGCCTTGCATCAAGATTTCCCAAATGTAGGCACTCCTGCTGACCACGAACGATCTTGGCGGCCGCCATCGTGATCTTGCGGGTCACAAAGGTTTCCCCACGCAGGGGCGACTCGTGATTGAAGAGAATGCCATTGCTCGCGTGCAGTCCGTAGGCTTCGCGGTAGTTGACCGTGATCCAGTAGGCGTAGAGCTTGGCCACCGCATAGGGGCTGCGTGGATAAAACGGGGTGGTTTCGGTTTGTGGGATTTCCTGCACCTTTCCGTACAATTCGGAGGTGGAGGCCTGATAAAACCGCGTTTTTTGCTCCAAGCCGAGAATCCGGATCGCTTCCAGCAACCGCAAGGTGCCGAGCGCATCGGAGTTCGCCGTGTACTCCGGAGTCTCAAAGCTGACCTTCACATGGCTTTGGGCCGCCAAGTTATAGAGTTCATCAGGCTGCGTTTCCTGAAGGATCCGGATCAGGTTCGTTGCGTCTGTGAGGTCGCCGTAGTGCAAAATAAAATTACGGTGATCCACATGGGGGTCTTGATAGAAGGGGTCAATGCGCCCGGTGTTGAAGCTGGAACTGCGGCGCTTGATGCCGTGGACAATGTACCCCTTCTGCAACAGCAATTCGGCAAGGTAGGCTCCATCCTGCCCCGTCACACCAGTGATGAGGGCGGTCTTTTGCGGGTTAGCCACAGTGGGTTTTCAAGTTGAGATGCAACTGCTGCAATGTCTGTAGAAACTCGGTCAGGTGGTGATAGATACTGAGCGCGGTACTTGAATCGCAGGTGTGCGACATGCGGTTGCGGGAGGCCAGCATCTCCAACCAAAGGGGTTCTTCTTCAACCCAGCCATTTTGATGAGCAACCTTCAAGCAGGTCTTGGGAGAATGGCATTCCAGCCCTTCCTGTTCCGCAACGGACTTGACGCTCTTCCACGCCAACTCAAAGCAGAACTCGAAGTATTGGATGCAACCCGCCTGAATCAGTTGGTTTTCTGAAGACTCCGCCAGAGCCTGTTCCAATTCGAGCAAGGCTTTGGCGTAGTCTTCAAGCAACGGTTGCGGCATCATGAAGCACCTTCGTGTGGCAGCAAGGCCGACTCCCGGAAGTCCGGGGAGACGTTATTGAGATCCACCCAGTCAATGCGGTAGAGCATTGGCAGTTCGTCCAGCGCATCCTCGACTTGGTAAAAAACCTCCAGTGGCAGGGGGTCTGAGCCGTCCACCCCGACATCAAAATCGGAACGTTCCTGCGCCGTTCCCTCAGCACGTGAACCGAAAAGCAACACACGGCGCCCTGCCAATTCATGGGCGTGGTCGCGCATCACCCTGCGGATCATCTCCAAGATTTCATCGACGCGGCTCATGTGATTTCTTGGTCAACGCTCTTTCTCGGTCCATGCACACTGCCGGAAGACCACGCACTGACCACATTCTGGAGTGCGAGCCTTGCAGGTGTAGCGTCCATGCAGGATCAGCAAGTGGTGGGCATCCTTGCGGTATTTGCGGGGCACCGTCTCTAGCAGTCTGTGTTCCACCTGCAAGACATCCTTTCCGGGAGCCAAACCCGTGCGATTCGAGACCCGGAAGATGTGCGTGTCCACGGCAATAGTCGGCTCGCCAAACGCAGTGTTGAGGATCACGTTTGCGGTTTTGCGTCCCACCCCCGCAAGCGCTTCCAACGCCTCACGGGTCCGGGGGACGTTTCCGCCGTGCAATTCCACCAACTGACCGCAGGTTTTCACCACATGCTTCGCTTTTGTTGGGGCAAGTCCAATCGTGCGGATGTGGGACAGCACCTCAAACTCCCCGGCTGCCTGCATTGAGGCCGGGTCTGGATAGTTCGCAAACAACGCGGGCGTGACCTTGTTGACAGATTTGTCGGTCGCCTGTGCGCTCAAGATCACAGAAATCAGCAGTTCAAACGGGTTGCTGTGCTGCAACTCCGTGGTCGGTTCCGGAATCGCTTCCGAAAGCTTGCGGAAAAACGTCCGCACCGTTGCCGGAGACATCAACCTTCCAGAAAATGCTGGTGAACCGCCTGAATCGCCGTGGCCGCGTCCTGCTGCTGAATCACGCAGGAGATGTTGATTTCGGAAGCTCCCTGTGTGATGAGTTCGATGTTCACTTCGGCGGAAGCCAGTGCCGAGAACATCCGTCCGGCCACCCCCACATGCGCTTGCATGCCTTCGCCCACAAGGCTGAGGATGGCGCGGTCGTGTTTCAACGTGACATCGCCCAACGCACCCAAATCCTCGACCAGTTCGTCCAGCCGATCCGATTTATCGATGGTGCAAGAAATGTTCACCTCCGAGGTCGAGATCAGATCAATGACCACCTTGTGCTTGCGGAAGGCATCAAACACTTGACCGATGAACCCGGAGGCGTGGAGCATGCGGTTGGAGTTGACGTTGACCACACGAACGTGGTTCTTCGTGGTCACAGCAACCGCCACTCGGTTTTGCAATCTGCGGGTCGCCAAGGCGTCATCGTCCATGCCTTCCGGAACGATCACGGTTCCGGGCTTTTCCGGAGCAAAGGTGTTCTTGATGCGAATGGCGACCTTGTGCTGGATCGCCCGCTCCATCGTGAACGGGTGGATCACTTCTGAACCGAAATAGGTCAGTTCTGCGGCTTCGGTCGGTGAAATCGCGTCCAGCACGTGGGCATTCGGCACTTTGCGGGGATCAGCGGAGAAAATGCCGTCCACCTCTTTCCAGATTTGCAGTTCCTCGGCTTGCAGTTCTGCCGCGATCAACGCGGCGGTGAGGTCCGTGTAACCGCGTCCGATACGCTCGATGATGCCACCCGGCACAAAGCCGATGAAGCCCGTCACCACCGGAACGCAGTGTGTGGACGGCAGCTTGGCGCGAATCGCGTGTTGAAGCTGCTGGTAAAACGCCTCATCGTTGGTGTCCCCGCCGTTGCTGAGGATTTCTGAAAGATCCGTGTACTCCGCTTCTACTCCCATGCTGCGCAGCACTCCAGAGAGCAATCGTGCCGAAAGCCGCTCGCCTGTGCCCACAATCAAATCCTGCGAGCGCGGAGAAATTTCGCGGATGACGTGGATTGCGTCGAGAAAGGACTTGAGCGCCTGCAATTCCTGATGCACGAATTCCCGGATTTCCTCCTGAATCTCGGGGTCCGGAATCGCTTGCTCCAACGCCTCAAAATGCGCCTGCTCCACAAGGTCGAGAATCCGGAAGAACGGTCCATTGGCCAGTGCCTGCTGCCCGGCTTCGAGCAAGCGGCTGGTCGTGCCCTCGGCCTTGGTGTAGCTGCTCATCGCCGAAACCACCACGATGGACTGATGGTCGGTGGTGCCGGATTGCACGATGCGGGCGACGTTTTGCAGCCGCTCGCCTGTGCCAAGGCTGGTGCCACCAAATTTTTGAACGATCAGGGACATGAATCGGGATGCTTGCGTTTTAAGCCAGAAATGGAAAACTATTGAGCGTACCAGTCTTTGCCAACAATCGGAAGCCGAACCCACAGGTTTTCCTACACTCACAGACTTCATGGCCACCCTGCAAGAACAGTTCGAAAGCGCCCTCGCTACCATCACACTCTCCAATTCCGGGCAAACACTCACGGAAACGGAAATCCTCAATAGTTGCATCGTCAGCGATGATTTTGCAAAATTCACCCTCTTGCTTCCGGAAGATTCGCCGTTGCGTGGCACCCTGCCTGCACAGATCGAAAAGGCGATTCTCCCGCTTGGAATCATCAAGCGAGTCGTTGTGGACATCGTCTCGGAGCGTCCGGACGATTCCGAGGAAAATGTCCCGCCGCAGGCTGCTCCACAGCGTCCGCTTCAGCAACCGAAACGCACCGCTTATCTGCAAAACTATGACGCCGCGATCGCCGTGGCAAGCGGCAAGGGCGGTGTGGGAAAATCCACCGTCTCAATCAACCTCGCACTCGCGCTTCAGCAGCAGGGGCTTTCGGTTGGACTGTTCGATGCCGACATCTACGGCCCCAGTCTGCCGATCATGACCGGACTGCGGGAGCAGAAGCCGGAAGTCTTCCAAAACAAGCTCAAACCCATCGAAGCCCACGGCGTTCACACCATGTCAATCGGCAATCTCGTGGACGAGGATTCTGCGATGATCTGGCGCGGTCCGATGGTGCATCAGGCGATCGAGCAAATGCTACGCGACACCGCATGGCCCGGCGGGGATGTGCTCATCCTCGACCTCCCTCCCGGAACCGGCGATGTCCAACTCACGCTCTCGCAACTCTGCGAAATCACGGGTGCGGTCATCGTTTCCACTCCGCAGGACGTCGCCCTGCTCGATGCAGTCAAGGCGGTGAGCATGTTCGGCAAGGTGGACATTCCCATCCTCGGCATCGTCGAGAACATGAGCGTCTTTGTCTGTCCCAATTGCGGCACAGCGACTCCGATCTTCAGCGAACACGGCGCAAAGCAGACGAGCCAGAAAATGAGCGTGCCGTTCTTGGGCGCGATTCCCATCGAACTCGCTGTGCGCCAAGGCGGAGACACCGGAACCCCGGTCATGTCCCAAGGGCTGGACTCCCCGGCAACACAGGCTTTCCGCACCATTGCCGAAAATGTTGTCCGTTCGCTGGAAGCCCTTTGAACGCTTGCGCCTACTCCGGAAAAACTGGAACAGTTGCATACGACACTCCCTGTAGCATACACTGGCTGTCGTATATGATCTCCATACTTGCCCCCCGGGCGAGGCGTAGCGAAGACCCGGACTCCATCTGATGACGAGCATGACCTCCGCACTCACCGTTGATTCCCTCTCCTTCAGCTACGGCAAGAAACCCGCGCTAAACAGAGTGTCTTTTGGGATCGAACCCGGAGACTTCACGGTGCTGCTGGGGCAGAATGGCGCGGGCAAGTCCACGCTGTTCTCCCTGATCACCCGCCTTTACAATCCGCATTCCGGTTCCGTTCGCATTTTTGGACATGACATCCGCACCCACTCCACCGCAGCTCTCAAACAACTTGGCGTGGTGTTCCAGCAGCGCACGTTGGACATGGACCTGACCGTTCAGCAGAACCTCCTGTACTTCACCGCGCTCCACGGAATCAACAGCACACACGCCAAGCAACGCAGCACACAAGAACTGAGCCGACTGGGGTTGGAGGAACACCGCCACGAGAAAATCCGGCAACTCAGCGGCGGGCAGATGCGGCGGGTGGAAATCGTGCGGGCCTTGCTGCACCAACCGCAGTTGATGATCTTGGATGAACCCACTGTGGGGCTGGACTTGATCAGCCGACAAACGATTTTGGAACACGTCCGGAAGTTGTGTGAGCAGGAACAACTGGCCTTGCTTTGGGCAACCCACCTGATCGACGAGGTGCTCCCCACCGACCGCGTGGTGATCCTCCACAAGGGCGAAGTCATTGCCAACGGATGGGCGCAGGAAATTGTCGAGCAATCCGGAACACAGGACATCCGAGAAGCTTTCCAAAAACTAACACGCCCCCGGAAAAAGCCAGCCGCCTCGTGAAACCGATTCATTATCTACGCTGCTTCGGGGGCATCATCCAGCGGGAGTTTCTGCGCTTCCTTCAGCAGAAGAGCCGCTTCTTCGCGTCCTTGGTCCGCCCCTTGGTCTGGCTCTTCATTTTTGCGGCCGGTTTCAGGGCGACACTGGGTGTCTCGATCATTCCACCCTACGAAACCTATATCCTCTACGAGGTGTACATCACTCCGGGATTGCTGGGGATGATCCAGCTTTTCAACGGAATGCAGACCTCGCTCTCGATGGTGTATGACCGCGAGATGGGCAGCATGAAAACGCTGCTGACCAGTCCGCTGCCACGCTGGTTTCTGTTGACGAGCAAGCTCTGCGCGGGTGTGTTCATCTCCATCCTGCAATCCTTGGTGTACCTGTTGATCGCATGGTTTTGGGAGGTCGAAGCCCCATTGATGGGCTACCTCGCTGTGCTACCGGCACTCTTCCTCTCCGGATTGATGTTCGGAGCCTTGGGGCTGTTCATCTCATCCGTGGTCAAGCAACTGGAGAATTTCGCGGGCGTGATGAATTTCGTGATCTTCCCGATGTTCTTTGCCTCCTCCGCGCTCTATCCCCTGTGGCGCATGAAGGAGTCGAGCATCCTGCTTCACGACATTGCCGCCTACAACCCCTTCACTCACGCCGTTGAACTGATCCGCTTTGCGCTCTACGGTCAACTCAACACCTTTTCCTTGACCTATGTGGCCGTCTGCACTTTAGTGTTTCTGACACTTGCCATCTGGGGTTACGATCCCACCCGGGGCACCCTTGCCCGACGAGGAGGAAATTGAGACTCTGGCTCATCCCTGAGAACAAGAGCAGGTACTCAGGGAGACAAACCTGATGATCTCACTCAAGCACCAAGTTTTTGCAACCCTGTTTCTGGCAGCACCTTTGGCCTTCCTCGGTGAAGTCGCAGAAGCAGAGGAGCGGGGGCTTGTGCTGTCACTTTCCTGCACGGCTTGTCACGCTCCTGACGATGACAACTCAGGAGCGATTCCCACGCTAAGCGGCAAGTCAGCCCAAGAGTTGGAGATTGCACTGCGGCAGTTCCGGAATGGCACACGGAAGGCCACCATAATGGACCGCATTGCCAAGGGATACACCGATGCGGAAATCCGGCAACTCGCCCGTGCCCTCGCCCAACGCAAGCCATGACCCCTTCCACTCACAACTTGACTCGCAGAAACTTCGGGAAGCTGGCCGGAGCCACCAGCATGGCTGTGGCCGCTCCACAACTTCTGCTGGCCGCAAAGCGCAGGGTGGTCGTGGTTGGTGGAGGATTCGGCGGGGCAACCGCAGCGAAGTACCTCAAGCGGTTCGATTCCAGCCTTGAGGTCACTCTCGTCGAGCCGAAGCGGACCTACCATACCTGCCCTTTCAGCAACCTTGTGTTGGGAAATCTCAAGGGATTTGGTGAGCTTGCCCAGCATTACAAGACGCTCGAACACA
This sequence comes from uncultured Pseudomonadota bacterium, assembly GCA_913020725.1. Classification (GTDB taxonomy): domain Bacteria; phylum SAR324; class SAR324; order SAR324; family NAC60-12; genus UBA8110. The sequence goes on along the minus strand of CAJWCD010000026.1, from coordinate 19,612 downwards.
AGTACGGCATCCGGGTGATTCACGCCCGTGCTGCTCGCGTCAAGCCGGGAGTCGTGCTGCTGGAGGATGGGGTCAAGCTGCCGTTTGAGCGAGCCGTGGTCGCTCCCGGAATTGATTTCCGTTTTGACCAGATGGCGGGCTACGGGGAATTTGCTGTCGAGGCCATGCCCCATGCGTGGCAAGCGGGGGAGCAAACATCGCGGCTGCGGCAGCAGCTCGCAGCGATGCCGGAGGGCGGCACCGTGATCATTTGCCCTCCGGAGAATCCGTACCGCTGCCCTCCCGGACCCTACGAGCGGGCCAGCTTGATTGCCCACGACCTGCGTCATCACAACCCCAAAGCCAAAATCCTCATCCTCGACTCCAAGGAGCAATTCTCCAAGCAGCAGCTTTTCATGGACGGCTGGCAGCAGCACTACGGGGAGATGATCGAGTGGCGGCAGGGCAGTGCTGGAGGCCGACCACTGGAGTTGGACGTGCGGGGAATGCGCGTTCGCACCGAGTTCGGCTGGGAGTACGGGGATGTGATCAACTTCATCCCTGCGCAGCAAGCTGGGAAGGTTGTCCGCATCTCCGGACTCGCCGACGAGAGCGGTTGGTGCCCCGTCCATGCGGAAACCTTTGAATCCCGACACTTGCCCAACGTCCACCTGCTTGGCGATGCCAGTCTCGCAGGAGCGATGCCCAAGTCAGGTTTTGCCGCCAACAGCCAAGCAAAGGTGACGGTAGCAACGGTGGTCGCTCACCTGCGGCAAGAGAGTCCGGTCCCGCCGTCTTACCTCAACATCTGCTACAGCTTCGTTACCCCGGGCCACGCGATCTCTGTGGCGGGAGTGTATCGTGTCGAGAACAGCGAGATTGTCAGCGTGAAAGGGGCTGGTGGTGTCAGTCCCAAGGATGCACCCGAATCACTACGGGCACGGGAGGCCGCATACGCCCAGAGTTGGTACGAGAACATCACCACAGATGTGTTCGGATGATCCCCGTGCCACGGCAAGAGTGCATCTGAGTCCTCGTTCTGCAACCTTCCCAAAAGTTCCTTGGAGAATCCTACGACCTGAATTCAAGCTGGACTGATCCGATCCTCAAAGAGTTGCTCCCTTCCGCTTCCCGCAAAAGCATCCGACTGCTCAATTTGCACCCGTCTGATGGGATAACGACAATTAAAGATAAGATTCCGTGAGAATTTTTGCAGCAACTGTGAGAAGGTTAGGCTCTGTCGTGCTCATCCCATTGGGCTTAAAGGCTCAGGGCTGAGTCTATTCTTCAACACAAACTCAGGAAAACGAAATGGCTATCTCCATACATCCTTCGGTTGATAACGGCATTAAGCCCGCAGTGGAAGGCTTTTCAGGCGGTACGCTTAAATGCGCTTGTGCAGATAATCCAGTGGTCGTGGCCATCTCCAGTCAGACCGCTCACAATCATGTGTGTGGCTGTACGAAGTGCTGGAAGCCGGAGGGGACGGTGTTTTCACAGATCGCCGTGGTGTCCCGAGACAATGTCAGCGTCACTGAGAATGGAGACAAGCTTGAGATCGTTGATCCGAGCGCGGCCATTCAACGTTACGCCTGCAAGGGATGCGGTGTGCACATGTACGGGCGGATCGAAAATCAAGGGCACCCCTTCTACGGACTGGATTTCGTCCACTCTGAACTGTCCGATGAGGATGGCTGGTCCCCTACGGAATTTGCAGCCTTTGTCTCCTCGATCATCGAGTCCGGAACGGATCCCAACGACATGGGTGCGATCCGAGCAAGGCTGAAGGAGATTGGCCTTGAACCCTACGATTGCCTGTCTCCCCCGTTGATGGACCTCATCGCCGCCCACACCGCCAAAGGGTAAGCGGTTGATCCCCATCTGAACCTGCTGGCTTCTTCGGATCATCTTTCCGAAAGCAGGTTCCGCTTGCACCGTTCTGGGATTCGTCAACAATGACTCCCGCGCTCGCTGCCGAGCGTGTCCACAAGCCATCCCGCCAGAGATTCTTTCAGCACGGCAGGGTGGGGATGTTTTTGCAACCAGAATGAGGGGAGGCCGATGAGCATTGCACTGCAGCAATCCCGTCCTGACCGGGAAGCCGTGGAGAGCATCGAGGACAAGGTGGTCTTCGGGAACACCGAGCATGTCGAGTTCTCGATCTACAATACGAGCGTGCAGGCTAAAGGGGTGGTGTTCAAGTCCTCCAGCCCGCTCTATTGCGGGATGCTCTGCGGCAAGAAGATCGTCCACACAGACGACTCCTCTTTCGAGTTTGTTCCGGGTGAATCCCTGATGATCCCCGCACACGATGAGGTGATGATTGACTTCCCCCACGCCGACTTGGAGGCACCCACCAAATGCCTCAAGGTGGAGATCGACCCGGGTCAGCTGAACAAGATCATTGCCCAACTCAACGAGCAGGTGGCCCGCGTCGAGGAATCCGAAGAGTGGCGGTACGAAGACCACCACTTCCTCCATTTTCCCAACACCCCTCACATCGACAAGATTCTTGAGGGACTGGTGCAAGTCAGCCGAGAACAACACATCTTCCAGCCCGCGTTGTTGGATATCAAGGTGATGGAACTGATCATTCGGGTCTTGCAGCTGCAATCCGTGATCCGGCTGCTGAAGCACAGCAAGCCCCTTGCAGGAACCCACCCCTTGGCCCACCTCGCCGAGTACCTCAAGACCCATCTGGAACAACCCCTCTCCATGAAACAGCTTGCCCGCGAAGCGCACATGAGCATCGCCCAACTGTTCCGCCACTTCAGGAACGAATTTGGGATGACCCCCGTGCAGTACATCAATGAACTGCGCATTGAGCGGGCAAAGCACCTCCTCCACCAGCCGAGGATCACGGTCACGGAAGTCTGTCACATGACGGGACTCAACTCCCTGAGCTACTTCATCCAGCTCTTCAAGAACACCATCGGGCTCACACCCAAGCAGTACCAGCACCAGATTGTCCGGAAGAGTACAGAGTCCCGCAACTGAAGAGGAATTACGCAGATCTTCCGAAAAGCAGCGATCCGCTCAAGACACACCGACTCTGATAGAATAAAGATAAATTATGATAGGATCGGGCTAGAAACCTGCCATCCAATCTGTAATGATTTTGTCTAGTTCATTCTGATCGGCTTCTTGTGTCCAAGGCCGCAGAATGCAGGTGGGTCGTAAGTAACGCGACTCAAAACTCCGGTCTGGGGTCGGGCAGTGCGCTGGTCGCATGGCCTCGTCACGCACGTTCACAGACTTGACTCTTTACATGGAGGAACCATGAAGCGATTACTTGTCACAATCTTAGGTTGTGCAATGGCCTTGCCGCTCGCAATGAGTGTGCAAGCCAACGAAGAGTTGCTGGTCAGACAGCAAAACCCGTCTGAGTGGGTCATGCCCACAGGCAATTACGCCAACCATCGCTACAGCCAACTGGCGCAGATCCACCGGGCGAATGTCCATCGGCTGAAAGTCGCTTGGACGTTCTCAACCGGTGTGCTACGTGGTCACGAGGGTGGCCCGCTCATCATCGGAGACACGATGTATCTCCATTCCCCGTTTCCGAACAGGGTCTTTGCTCTCGATCTGAATGAGCCGGGCCGGATTCTCTGGGAGTACGTTCCCAAGCAGGATCCCAATGTCATTCCGATCATGTGCTGTGACACCGTCAATCGCGGCTTGTCCTATGCGGCAGGCAAGATCTTTCTTTATCAAGCCGATACGACGCTGGTTGCACTTGACGCAAAGACCGGTCGCAAAGTCTGGTCGGTGATGAACGATCCTCAGAACTTCAGGGTCGGCGCCAGCGGAACGAGTGCTCCGATGGTCTTCAAGGACAAGGTGTTCGTCGGCATCAGCGGTGCTGAGTTTGGAGTGCGTGGACACATGACCGCTTACGACATCAACACCGGCAAGAGGGTTTGGCGGGGCTATACCACTGGGCCGGATCATGAGATGCTCATCGATCCGGTTACCACCACCTCGATGGGTAAGCCTGTCGGTAAGAATTCCAGCCTCAATAGCTGGAAGGGCGACCAATGGAAAATCGGCGGCGGCTCCTCTTGGGGCTGGTATTCCTTTGATCCGGAACTGAATCTGATGTATTACGGAACCGGGAATCCGAGTACTTGGAACCCGACGGTGCGTCCGGGGGACAACAAGTGGACCATGGCCATTTTTGCCCGTGATGTGGACACAGGCGTGGCCAAATGGGTTTATCAGATGACCCCGCATGACGAGTGGGATTTTGACGGCGTCAACGAGATGATCTTGGCTGACAAGAAAATCGACGGCCAAATGCGCAAGGTCTTGGTTCACTTTGACCGCAACGGCTTTGGTTACACGTTGGACCGTGCCACCGGTGAACTGATCGTTGCGGAAAAATATGATCCTGCCGTCAACTGGGCGACGCATGTGGACATGGTGACGGGGCGGCCGCAAGTGGTATCGCGTTACAGTACTGACCAGAATGGTGAGGATGTCAACACCACCGACGTTTGTCCGGCAGCTCTGGGAACGAAGGATCAACAACCAGCATCCTACTCGCCGCGCACCGGTTTGTTTTATGTGCCGACCAATCATGTCTGCATGGACTACGAGCCGTTCCGTGTTTCCTATACTGCGGGGCAACCTTATGTCGGTGCGACGCTGAGTATGTTCCCGGCACCGGGTGGTGATCACATGGGGAACTTCATCGCTTGGGATGCCGTCAAAGGAAAGATTGTCTGGTCGAATCCGGAGCGTTTTTCGGTCTGGAGCGGAGTGCTTTCCACTGCGGGCGATGTTGCTTTCTACGGAACGCTGGAGGGCTACATCAAGGCCGTGGATGCCAACACTGGGCGTGAACTCTGGAGGTTCCGCACTCCGTCCGGCATCATCGGCAACGTGACCACCTACAAGCACGGCGGGAAGCAGTACATTGCGATCCTCTCCGGTGTGGGTGGCTGGGCTGGTATCGGTATGGCCGCAGGCTTGGAGAAGGACACCGATGGCCTCGGAGCGGTGGGCGGTTACCGCGCCCTGAACAACTGGACCCGGTTAGGTGGTACGCTGACCGTCTTCAGTCTCTAAAAACACCAATCTGCCGAGTGGCCTTCACGGTCACTCGGCCCCCGCACGGCGGTGATTTCCATCCCTTGACCACCCTGCTGGGAAGCACTCTCCGGAACGGAAACCTCCCTACAGCCTTCTCTTCCCTGATTGATTTGCTCAAAGGTTGTTTCGGTTAAACTAAAGGGCTTCACTTATCCACACTCGTCAAACCAACCCGATGAAAATCACACCAAACGCCTTCCGCGCCCTCTTGCTGCTCGGAGCCACCGCGTTCCTCTGGATACCCACAACCGTCTCCGCTCAAGCTTGGGACATGAACATTCCGTACAACGTGAAGGAGGGGAAGATTGACTGGTACAGTTACAGTGGCTTCCGGCGCTACCACTCCGACTGCCATGTCTGCCACGGCCCGAACGGAATGGGTAGTTCTTACGCGCCGGGCCTGATAGACTCCATCAAGACCATGAGCTATCCGGAATTTCTGGCGATGGTCGTGGCCGGACGGATGAATGTGGGCACGGCCGATCAGAACGTGATGCCCTCCTTCGCCAACAACCCGAACGTGATGTGTTACGTTGAACATATTTTTTCCTACCTCAAGGCCCGTGCCGCTGGCGTACTAAAACCCGGAAGACCACGCCAAAAACAACGCAAACCTCAAATTGCGAGAGATTCCGAAAACGCCTGTATGAACAGTGATGCTTGGAAGGACTCATGAAACTCACCAAAACACAACTCGTACCGGACGTTCCGGCGGAATCAACAATGACGAAAACCTACAAGGACCGCAGTCGTCCCGACCGCAATTTTGTGAAAAACTGTTGGAGCATAATTTTAATCTTCGGACTGCTGATTTTTGCTTCAACTCTATCTGCCCAGACTACGGAGGTGCGTGACCGCACGGCACTCCGCGTCTGTGCTGATCCGGGAAATCTCCCCTTTTCCAATGACAAAGAAGAAGGCTTTGAAAACAAGATTGCCAAAGTGGTTGCCGAGGAACTCCAAATACCGATACACTACACTTGGTTTCCGCAAACGCGGGGCTTCATCCGGAACACTTTGCGGGTGCGGAAGTGCGATCTTGTTATGGGAATCTCGTCAGCTCACGAACTTTTGCTGAACACCAATCACTATTATCGTTCCGTTTTTGTGCTGTTTTTCCGCAAGGATTCAGGAATTACCGGAACCCAACTTTCTGACCCACAGTTCCGCAAATTACGTATTGGCGTTGTCGCGGGGACTCCGCCCGCAAACTTGATGCTCAAGTATGAACTTTTCGACAATCATCGCCCATATCAATTGATTGTGGACACTCGAATTCAGAAATCCGGACGGGACATGGTAGCGGACGTGGCTTCCGGAGAGGTTGACGTGGGCTTACTTTGGGGGCCGATTGCCGGTTATTACATTGGTCGGAAAAATGTGAAAATGACGGTACTGCCGATTCGGGATGAACCGGATATGCCGAAAATGAATTACCGGATTACGATGGGAGTCCGGCACGGAGAAATCGAGTGGAAACGGACTCTCAATAAAATTATTCGCAAACGTCAACAGGACATCAACCAGATTCTTATGAGTTATGGCCTGCTCCTCTTAGACCGCAAGGGAAATCCGATTATTGTACCGTAATAACGATTCCGTTGATGAAAAAAATAATAGTACTTGTACTGAGCGGAATTTTGTTTTCCGGAGTCAATTCTTGTTGGGCCGTAAAAAAAAAGCAAACTCCAGAACAAGTAAAAATCGTCTATCTCACTCTCTTGGAAAAGTCGCGTCCCAAACTTTCAAACCTCGACTTGCCCATCGAAAACGAGGGGATTCAGGGCGGAGAAATCGGCATCCGTGATACCAACGGCACAGGCCGTTTTATGAATCAGGAATTTTCTTTGCAAACCATCAAAATACCATACAACGGTGATGTGATCGGCACATTCCGGAAATTGCAGAAGGAGGGCATTCAACTCTTTATTTTGAACATTCCTTCCGGAAAATTACTAGAACTTGCCGATCTTCCGGAAGCGAAGGAATCTCTGCTGTTCAATGTCGGTGCAACCGCTGATCGGTTACGTTACCAAGATTGTCGCACCAACATTTTGCACATTCTCCCAAGTGCGGCCATGCAAGCCGATGCGTTGGCGCAGTTTCTGATCAGTAAGCGTTGGAAAAAATGGTTTCTTGTGATTGGTCGTCGTGAAGAGGACCGTCTTTATGCGGCGGCAATGCGACGGGCGGCCAAGCGTTTTGGCGGAAAAATTGTCGCAGAAAAAATTTGGGAATATGGCCCCGATGCCCGCCGTACCGCACAAGCCGAAGTTCCGGTGTTCACACAAAGTGTTGATTATGATGTCTTGCTGGTGGCCGACGTGATCGGTGAATTTGGAGAATACTTGATGTATCGGACGTGGGAGCCGAAAGTCATTGCCGGAACTCAAGGATTAGTGCCGACAAGTTGGCATCGGACGCACGAACAATGGGGAGCGGTGCAGATGCAAAGTCGTTTTTTGAAAACTTATGGACGCATGATGACCCCGCTTGATTACAGCGTTTGGTCTGCGGTGCGTGCTATCGGTGAGGGTGCAACGCGCACCCGTTCCGTGAAATTCCGCAACATCCGCAATTACATTCAGGGAGAAAAATTTGTTCTGGCCGCTTACAAAGGGCAAAAGCTGACTTTCCGAAAATGGAACGGGCAGTTGCGGCAACCGATATTGTTGACAGCGGCACGGGCGTTGGTCTCTGTTTCACCGCAACGGCAATTCTTGCATCAATTTTCACAAATGGATACTTTGGGTTATGATCGGCCTGAAGTAAAATGTGAAATGCAATAAACCAATTTAATGAATCGAGCATTCAAGAAAATACTGCCCGGCACAATGCTCGGACTGGGGATCATGTTCTGGGGGGCATCGGCTCAGGCTTACAAAGTTTTTGTTTCAAACGAAAAAGATAATACTATCAGTGTGATTGATTCTGATAGTTTTAAGGTGATTAAAACCGTTGAAGTCGGCCAACGACCTCGCGGCATCATTTTGAGCAAAGACAAACGCTACCTCTACATCTGTGCCAGCGACGATGATCATGTGGAGGTGATGGACACCGAAACTTACAAAATTATTGACACCTTGCCCTCCGGACCGGATCCGGAACTTTTCATTTTGCATCCGGACGGTGTCCGTCTTTACATCGCCAACGAAGATGATAATATGGTCACGGTGGTCAACGTCAACACGGGGCAGGTGTTGGTTGAAATTCCGGTTGGAGTTGAACCGGAAGGCATGGCGGTCAGTCCGGACGGTAAAACAATCGTCAACACTTCCGAAACGACCAATATGGCCCATTTCATCGACACCGAAACTTTGGAAATCACAGACAATGTTTTGGTAGACAGTCGTCCACGCTTCGCCGAATACACGGACGACGGAAAATTTATTTGGGTCTCTTCGGAAGTGGGAGGAACGGTCAGCGTGATCTCAAACGAAACACGGAAGGTTGTCCGGAAAATCACATTCCATGTTCCGGGTGTGCGCAATGAAGCGCTTCAACCTGTGGGAGTGCGGGTTACTCATGATCTCAAAACGGCTTTCATCGCTCTTGGCCCTGCCAACCGTGTGGCCGTTGTTGACACACAAACATTTGAGGTGAAGAAATACTTGCTGGTGGGCCAACGTGTTTGGCAGTTGGCATTTGATGCGGAGGAAAAATATCTCTACACGTCAAACGGGGTCAGCAATGACATTTCAGTTATTGATGTGGAAGATCTCAAAGTCATCAAGTCAATTGCCGTGGGCCGCTATCCGTGGGGGTTAGCGATCAAGTAGCCTACCCTGAACGGGGCATTCTCGCTCACCGGGGAGGAAATTGGGACTCTGGCACAAGAGGACAGAGATGGGCATTCGACACTTGTGGTTCACCAACAGGAGGCTTCCAGCACTCACATTGAAGTTCCAAAGCTCCAAAGTCCCAAAGTCCCAAAGGGACCGGGCAGGGAGGGCAGGCTCCTTTGGAACTCTGCTCCTCTGGAACTTTGCCCTTTTCTTTCTGGCCTTGTGGATTGGGCTGCTGGCTCACCCCACGCTTGGCCTCTCCGGAAGTCCCACGGACAAGAACTGGCCGTGCGTCCAGCGCAAGGTTCCGGAAATCTCACCGGGCATGATCTGGGTCGGACCACCGTTTGACGAACTCACGGGAAAGTGGCTCAAGGATGCAGAGGTTGCCATGCTGGTGGAAGCGATTTCCTCCCGGAGAACTCCGCTGGAGAAAGGGAAACGGCAGGTTGTGGAATTTGCACAACAGTTGGGATCTGGACGGGATCACCGGTTGACGCTGGTGGCCAGCGGGATGCTGGAGACCATCAACCTGGAACGGAACCGCATCATCGGTAAGATCGAGAAGTTCACCGTGGCCCAGCGTAAGCTGGGAGACCGGATGGAGACGCTCGAACTGAAGCTGCGAGCCTTTCCTAGGAAAATGAATGCGGAACAACAGGAGGAATACGACGACCTGCTTTCCAAGAGAAACTGGTTCAAGCGGGCCTTTGAGCAGCGCGAGCAGTCCCTGAGCTACATCTGTGAGCAACCCGTCTTGCTGGAGCAGCGAGCCTTTGCAATGGGCCGGGAACTCATGCAACATCTGGAAGTGAAAACAAACCCATGATAAAGTGGTTAGGAGTTCTGCTGGCGGCAACAGGAATCGCGGGCACCGTCCTCGCGGCTCCTCCGCAGGTGGCGGTGTTCCGCTTCGAGCTGATTGATACCAGCGGGGGAGGCCAAAAGCCGGGACACACGGAATGGCTGGATGGTGTGACTCAAATCATTCGGGACGGCTTTGTCCAGTACGGGTTCTCCACCCCGGACCTGACCCCCGCCCAGGCTGAGATTGAGGATGGTGAACCCCTCTACGGCTGCAACGGCTGCTTTCTGGATATTGCCAAGCAGCACCAGTGGGACTGGGCGGTTGCCGGGGTGGTCCGCAAGGTCAGCGAGCTGATCCTGGGGATGCAGGTCATGGTGTTCGAAGCGGAGACGGAACGGGTGCTGTTCAGCCGTACCGTCAGTTTCCGGGGCGACAACTGGAAAGCGTGGGAACGTGCCGCCAAGTGGCTGGTGCGGCATAAACTGAAAAAACTGAAATTATAATCGTCAACCTGCACTCAAGGAGGTGCCATGCAACGACGTGAATTTTTCCGGAATGCTCTGGGATGGGGGACTGCGGCTCCCGTCCTCTGGGCGGGGCTGTGTTCGCCCATGCCGTTGTGGGCGGCCTGGGACGAAGCCGCTTTCCGGGAGGCGAATTTTGCGCGGTCCATCCAGGCCGTGTTTGGCAACACCCCCATCGAGGATTCCCCAGAGGTGGTCCTGAAAATGCCGGACCGGTGGCAGAACGGTGCGGTTGTGCCGATGGAGATCTCCACCACTCTGAAGGAGGTCGAATCCTTCACCGTGTTTGTGGCGAAGAACCCCACGCCTTTGACCGGGATCTACAAGCTCGGCAAGCATGTCGAACCCTTTGTCTCGACCCGCATCAAGGTGGATGGCCCTGGCACAACTCCAGTGCTGGTTGTCGTCAAGGCCAACGGAAAGCTCTACCGGGCGACCCACACGGTGCAGGTTATGGTTGGGGGATGCACTTGATCTCCCCGTCAGCGCAGTGAGCCGAGATGGCAGAGCAAAAAAAAGACGAACGCACCGTCCGCGTTCATGCCCGGGAGCAGGACGGAATCGTGCAGGTGAAGGCGCTGATCAGGCACCCGATGGAAACCGGCTTGCGCCGCGACCCGACCACCGGGGGATTCTGGCCGGAACACATCATCACCGAGGGAGTCGTGTGGGTCAACGGGGAACTGGCGCTGGAGATGCAGTGGAGCATCGCCATCTCCAGGAACCCGTTCATCGAATTCCGTTACCGGGGCAAGAAGGGGGACCGAATCGACCTCCGGTTGGTGGACAACTACAACACCGTCTTTGAAGGCTCCGGAGTGGTGCAGTAGGCCGACCGGAAATCGAAGTGACGCAAATGGCAGCCAATCCCTCGAACCAGCAGCATGTTCTTGGGCAGAGTCCGGAAACTTTCCGGACGGATTGGAGCCGCCGAAGGTTCCTGCAAACCAGCCTCGCCACTGGAGGGGCGGCAGGTGCCGGACTGCTGGGCGCAACTGCGGCCCTTGCAGAATCCCAAGGCTCCAATTTGCCTCCGCACACTCCGTCGTGGTCAAAGGAGTTGGGGGTGGGGGTGGGGGCTCCCTACGGGCAGCCCTCCCGTTTTGAGAGTGAAGTGATGCGCCGGGACATTGACTGGCTGTTTCCGGACGAGCGGGCCTCGGTGAACTTCACTCCCTTGCAGGACTTGCACGGAATCGTCACGCCCAACGGCCTGCACTTTGCGCGGCACCACGCCGGGGTTCCAGACATCAACCCTGACGAACATCGGCTGCTCATTCATGGACTCGTCCAGCGTCCACTGCTCTTCACGATGGATGAGTTGATGCGCTTCCCGTCGGTGTCGCGCATCCATTTCATCGAGTGTTCTGGGAACGGTACGCTGGAGTGGACGCAGGCTGTGATGCCGACGGTGCAATTCACGCACGGCATGATCGGCTGCTCGGAGTGGACCGGGGTGCGGCTCTCCACCCTGCTGGACGAAGTGGGGGTGGATCGGCAGGCCCGCTGGATTCTAGCCGAAAGCGCGGATGCCGCCGGACTTGCCCGCAGCATCCCGATGGCGAAGGCACTCGATGACGCGATGGTGGTCTATGCTCAAAACGGCGAGCGCATCCGCCCGGAACAGGGCTATCCGCTGCGCCTGCTCTGCCCCGGATTCGAGGGCAACGCCAACGTGAAGTGGTTGCGGCGCTTGGAGGTCGGCACCCGCCCGTGGATGACGCGGGAGGAGACCTCGCGCTACACCGACCTGATGCCGGACGGCAGTGCCCGCCAGTTCACGTTTGTCAACGAGGCCAAGTCGGTCATCACCTTCCCGTCCGGAGGCCAGCAACTGCGGGAGCGGGGCAGCTACGAAATCCGGGGACTCGCGTGGTCCGGACGCGGGAAGGTCAAGCGGGTGGATGTCTCGGTGGACGGTGGGAACAATTGGGAAACCGCCAAGCTCCAGCAGCCCGTCCTTTCCAAATGCCTGACAAGCTTCCGGATGACTTGGACGTGGCAGGGCGAACCGCTTTTGTTGCAAAGCCGGGTCATTGATGAAAGCGGTTATGTGCAACCGACCATTAGGCAATTGCGCAAGGTGCGGGGCACCCGCTCCACCTACCACAACAACGCGATCCAGACGTGGAAGCTGGATGTGGAGGGCAAGGTGAGCAATGTACAGATTTAAGATATTTTCCTCTCCCTTTTTTTCAAAGGGGGCCGGGGGGATTTTCATTGCTGTAATTTTAGGCATTTTCGCATTTCCGGTTTGGGCCGGAGACGGGCTGGTTTACGGATTGGGAACCCGAACCAACCCGGAGGAAATCGCAGGCTGGAACATTGATGTCGGGCCAGACGGTGCGGGATTGCCCCCCGGCAGTGCGACCCTGTCCGAGGGGCAGGGGATTTATGACATGAAATGCGCCCACTGCCACGGAGTGTTCGGGGAAGGGGTGGCAGGCAAGCCCGTGCTGGCCGGAGGCATCGGCACCCTCGGCAGTCATGAGCCACAAAAGACGGTGGGCAGCTACTGGCCCCACGCCACTACCCTCTTCGCCTACATCCGCAGTTCCATGCCCTTCGACCGTCCCCGCTCCCTGACCGATCAGGAAGTGTACGCCGTCACAGGGTATGTGCTTTACCTTAACGAACTGCTGGAAGACATGGGGGCGGGAATCAACGCCCAAACCCTTTTACAAGTGGAAATGCCCAACCGGAATGGCTTCGTCGCCGATCCCCGACCGGATGTGGCCAATGCCGCCTGCATGACGGACTGCCTTCGGAACGCCCCGAAGCAGTGAAAGCGGAGTCGCGCTTTTTTCAATCGTGCCCACCACAGGCACCCAACAGGAGTTGATGATGAAAACACAAGCAGCCATCGCATGGGAGGCCGCAAAGCCTCTGGAAATAATGGAAGTTGATCTCGAAGGGCCAAAAGCCGGAGAGGTGCTGATCCGGAATGTCGCCACCGGAGTTTGCCACACCGACGCTTTTACACTTTCCGGAGATGATCCAGAAGGTTTGTTTCCGGCAGTGCTGGGACACGAAGGCGGAGCCATCGTTGAAGAAATCGGTGCCGGCGTCACCAGCGTCAGCGTCGGCGATCATGTCATTCCGCTTTATGTTCCGGAATGCGGTGAGTGCAACTTCTGCACGTCTGGGAAAACCAATCTCTGCCAATCCATCCGGATTACACAAGGTCAAGGCTTGATGCCCGATGGCAGCTCCCGTTTTTCTTACAACGGGAAAACATTGTTTCACTACATGGGAACCTCGACCTTCTCTGAATACACGGTGCTTCCGGAAATATCCGTTGCAAAGATCAACAAAGCCGCTCCGTTGGAAAAAGTTTGTTTATTGGGTTGCGGCATCACCACCGGAATCGGCGCAGTGCAGAACACCGCCAAAGTCGAAGCCGGAGCCACGGTCGCCGTCTTCGGACTCGGCGGGGTCGGCCTTGGCGCCATCCAAGGAGCGGCGTTGGCCAAGGCCGAACGCATCCTCGCCATTGACATCAACCCCGGCAAGGAAACATTTGCTCGACAAATGGGAGCCACTGATTTTGTCAATCCCAAGGATTATGACAAACCAATCCAAGAGGTCATCGTCGAGTTGACCAACGGCGGGGTGGATTACTCCTTCGAGTGCGTGGGCAATGTCAACCTGATGCGCTCCGCACTGGAGTGCTGCCACAAAGGTTGGGGCGAATCTGTGATCATCGGTGTGGCCGGAGCAGGTCAAGAAATCTCGACCCGCCCTTTCCAGCTAGTGACTGGACGGGTTTGGCGCGGTTCCGCTTTTGGCGGCGTGAAGGGACGTTCGCAGCTTCCGGGCTATGTCGAGCAGTACCTCAACGGCGAAATCAAAGTGGACGAATTTGTCACCTACACCATGCCGTTGGAAGACATCAATCGTGCTTTCGATCTCATGCACGAGGGCAAAAGTATTCGCTCGGTGATCCTTTTTTGAACGCTTGCGCCTGCTCCGGAAAGACGGGGGCAGGCGCATACGACACTTCCTGTAGCATACACAAACTGTCGCACATGCAGATTCAGGTTGGAAAGCCAGTGACCGGGAGCAATCTGATTGGCCGGGAGCAGGAGCTTCGGGAGCTTGAGCAGTGCATTGCGATGGGTCAAAGCGTGGCCCTGATTGCTCCAAGGCGATATGGCAAAACCTCGCTCCTGCTGGAGAGCCTCCGCAGAAGCAAGCAACAAAACTTGTTTTCGTTTTACTTGGATCTCTTCTCCATCCCGGACCTTTATGATTTAGCCGCCGAGATCACCAAAGGAGTGCTGTCCAACCGGAAGTTGGATTTTTCCATCCATCAACTGAAACACCAAATTGCGGACTTGATGCAAAACCTTCAGTTCCGTCAGGAAGTGGAGGGGAGCGAATTCATTCTGGGATTTGGGCAAGCGTCGGCCAACGCATGGGACCTGCTGAGGTCTTCCCTCAAGCTCATCGAGACGTTTTCTCAAAAGCACAAAGTCCAAACCGTTGCCGTTTTCGATGAGTTCGGAGATGTAGGAAAGCTGGATGGGGAGAAAATTGTGAAGCTCTTTCGCGCCGAGCTTCAACTTCAGGCATCAACCATTTGTCTTTTTTCGGGGAGCCATGAGTCGGTGATGTCCAACACCTTTGTCTCGCCGACGGCCCCGTTTTACCGATTCGCGAGAATCTTCCGGCTCAAGCCCATTGATCCGGGAGTGTTTCAGAAACACCTCACCTCCGTGTTTCAAGAGGAAGGTTTTGAGCAGCCCCAACCGCTCGCAGCCCAAATCACCCGCTTCACGAACGGGCATCCGTATTACACCCAACTGCTGGCTCAGCAAGCACTGTTTCACCGTGAGCAGCTTGGAAAAGCAGATCGTTCCTTTCAGGACTTGCTGACTCTCTCGCTGGAGACAGAGGTGAACTATTGCGAAAAGGTCTGGGACGAAATCAGCGCCAAGCATCAAGAAAAGCAGGTGGTTTTGGAACTGGCCAAAGGGAATTCCTCCTTGTACGCCGTCATGGATTCCCGCAAAATCAACATCTCCCGCACCGTGAAGCGACTGCTGAACACCGGGCTTTTGGAAAAAGCAAACGGAGCTTACTCGTTCACGGACCCCCTCTTGCGTTACTGGGTCCGGGAAAAAATCCTGAAACTCCCAACTCCGACCCCATGACCCTTCATCTGCATAGTCCTTGCTCTAAAATCAATCTCAACTTTCTCTCAGGCAAATTGTGACAACCACCACCCTCGAATCCCTCGGCGCAAACAAAACCTTCGGCGGCTGGACCAAGATGTTCAGCCACGCTTCCGAGACGTGTTCGTGCGAAATGAAGTTTTCTGTGTTCCTGCCCCCCCAGGCGGAATCCGGCCCGGTTCCGGTACTGTATTGGCTTTCCGGACTGACCTGTACCCACGAGAACTTCATCACCAAAGCCGGAGCGCAACAGTACGCGGCGGCGGCTGGATTGATGCTCGTAGTTCCGGATACCAGCCCACGTGGCGCCGGAATCGAAGGCGAGGACGAACGCTACGATCTTGGCACCGGAGCAGGATTCTACCTCAACGCAACCGTCGAGAAATGGGCGCAACACTACCGCATGGACGACTACATCGTCAACGAACTCCCCAAACTGATCCACGCAAATTTCCCCACCAATCCAGAACGTGAAAGCATCTTTGGGCACTCGATGGGGGGGCATGGCGCCCTGACGCTCGCACTCAAGAATCCAGAACGCTTTCGCTCGGTGTCCGCGTTTGCGCCGATCTGCGCTCCCAGCCAATGCCCGTGGGGACAGCAAGCGCTCGGCAGTTACCTTGGCGACAATCCGGAGGCTTGGGCACAGCATGATGCCAATGCGTTGATGCAATCCAGCAGCATGACTGCGCCCCTGCTGGTGGATCAGGGTTCCGAGGATCAGTTCATGGAGGAATTGAATTACGAGTTGTTCAAGCAAACCTGCGAGTCCAAGGACTATCCGGCGACCTTCCGGATGCAACCGGGTTACGATCACAGCTACTACTTTATCGCCACCTTCATGGAGGACCACATCCGGCACCATGCAGCGGCATTGCATCCGTGACCGACAGCAGGCTTTGGTCTTTGACGGGAGAGTGAACCTGAAAAGTCCCCGACACTTTCGCAAGGATAGTGCAAGCATTGCCGGGGAGTCTGTGGTAAGCTCTCGGTGGGCTAGAAGCAATCCAGTTCTGCTTCCGCTTGAGCTTGCTTGAGCTTGTCCACGATCTGCTTGGCCCAAGCGGTTTCCTTGAACAGGGTGGCTTTTTCTCCGCCCCCCATCAGGCGCATCCGCAGCACGGTTTCCGCTTCGACGTACTCGTCGTAGGTGAGGTGTTCGGCAATTCGGTCAATGCTGCACGAGCAGCGTCTGAGCATCTCGCGGTTTTCACCGTTGGTCGCCATGCAGGCAAAGACGTATTCGGCACGGGCCTCAGTAGGAAAGTCGTTGGCTAAAACGGGGAAAATCCCTGCAAAAAACAGGGCCAAGCTGGTGATCACAAAGCGGATCATGTTATCTCCAGTGTCAGGTTCAAGGGGTTGACGGAAGGTTCGTGAAGAGATTGGCGAAACAAATTTCTGTGTTTGTTTTTTCATGTTATTCGACAAGCAAGCCGAATTCGCATAGACACAGTTAAGCGTTTTCCCAAGAAATGTCAACTGTCTCTGTGCCTTAGTGCGTCTCAATCGAGACATAACCCATGAGAGGTCTTTTGCTTCTCATGCTAATATCCATTCTCAAAAAATGAGGAACCGATGAAATCACTGCAAGCCGCAATCGGTTTTCCCCCACCTTCCTTCTTCTCCCTAAAGAGCTGGGGCATTGTCTTGCTGACCTTTCTCCTGCTCGGAAGCGGGGGCACTGAATTGTGGGCGAAGAAACTCCGGGTGGGTGTCCTAAAATGGGGTACGGTTAACTGGGAACTCAATGTCATTCAACATCACGGCTTCGCCAAAGCGGAAGGCGTGGAACTGGAAGTTGTCGGGTTTGCCGGAAAGAATGCAACCGCCGTTGCCCTCCAATCCGGAAGTGTGGACATGATCGTCACGGATTGGGTTTGGGTCTCACGTCAACGGGCCGAAGGTGAGAATTTCACTTTTTTTCCCTATTCACGCGCTGTCGGCAGTTTGCTTGTTGCGCCAGATTCCGGAATCCGCAGTTTCAAGGATTTGCAGGGCAAGCGACTCGGCATCGCCGGAGGTCCGGTGGACAAAAGCTGGCTAGTCGTCCGTGCCCTCGCCAAGCAGCAGGAAGGCATTGACCTCAACGCCTCCGTGGAAAAAGTGTTTGGCGCACCACCGCTGCTCAACCAACAGATCCTCTCCGGAAAGCTGGATGCCGTGATCAATTTCTGGCACTACATTGCCCGGCTTGAAGCTCAGGGTTTGAAACCGTTGGTGACGATTGGGCAAGCCATCGAAACACTCGGTGCCGGGTCTGACGTACCGATGCTGGGGTATGCGTTTCGGGAAAATTGGGCCAATGCGAATAAGGAAATCGTGCAAGGTTTTGCTCGCTCTTCGCGCAGAGCCAAGGCTTTACTGGCCGATTCGCAAAGTGAGTGGGATCGTTTGCGTCCGAAGATGAAGGCCAAGGACGATGCCACCTTCAATGCCCTGCGAGACAGCTACCGTGCCGGGATTCCGGGAAGTTGGGGAGAAACGGAACGTGCTGCTGCCAAGCGGCTCTTTGCGGTGCTTGCCAAACAGGGCGGCAAGAAGCTCGTCGGCAAAAGCCTGGAATTGCAGGCCGGAACCTTCTGGCCGCACGTCTCTTACTGACGTTCTCAGTTGATGCTCGCCAGCAAGCCCATCGGGGTCT
The DNA here is from genome assembly GCA_913020725.1 of uncultured Pseudomonadota bacterium. GTDB lineage: Bacteria > SAR324 > SAR324 > SAR324 > NAC60-12 > UBA8110. The sequence goes on along the minus strand of CAJWCD010000026.1, from coordinate 1,601 downwards.
CTCTCCTCTCCTTTGCAAGCTTGCTGGCGATTTGGCAATTCGCGGGTCTCTGGGCGGATTCCCGCCTGTTTCCCCTGCCACTGACCGTGCTGGAGGTGCTGCTGGAGAGCATCGCCGAGGGGGAATTGCAGTACCACATCGGCCACACGCTGTTGCGCGTCGCCGTGAGCTTTGCGCTGGCAATGACGGCGGGCATCGGCATCGGCATCGCGCTCGGAATTTCAAAGCCGCTGGATCGGTTTTTTGACAGTTGGCTGACGCTTTTTCTTAACGTCCCCGCGCTCGTCACCATCATCCTCTGCTACGTCTGGCTCGGCCTCATTGAAACCGCAGCGGTGCTGGCGGTGGTGATCAATAAAATTCCCAACGTCGTCGTCACCATCCGGGAAGGCGCACGGGCGCTGGAGCGCGACTATCTGGAAATGGCGCAGAGTTTCCGGCTGAGCCGCAGCACAGTGCTGCGGCACATCGTGCTGCCGCAGTTGGCTCCATTTCTCGTGGCCGCGACGCGCTCCGGACTCGCCCTCATCTGGAAAATCGTGTTGGTGGTCGAACTGCTAGGCCGCAGCAACGGCGTCGGTTTTCAGCTTCACCTCTTCTTCCAACTCTTCGACATCGCCAGCATCCTCGCCTACACTCTCGCGTTTGTGCTGGTGATCCAAGTCTTGGAGTACGGACTCCTGCAACCCCTTGAGCGACGGATAAACCGCTGGCGGCGCTGATGCAGTTACAGGTGAACATCCACCGAAAGAGCTTCCGTTCCTTTGAAAAACACGGACAGGTCACCGTGCTGGAGAACGTGTGTTTTTCCGTAAATTCCGGGGAATTCCTCTGCATCTTCGGCCCTTCCGGTTGCGGAAAAACCACCCTGCTCAACCTCATCGCCGGACTCGATTCCGACTTCGAGGGCACGGTTTCCCTCAACGGTTCCACTTCCGGAGGTCGTGAACCTAAGACCGGCTACGTCTTCCAAAACCCACGCCTGCTGCCGTGGCGTACGGTGGAGGAAAACCTGCGGCTCGTCCTCTCTCCGGAGCAAATCGAAAGCGGAATCATCGATAAACTGCTCGCGTCCACCGAACTCGGAGCCTTCCGAAACACCTATCCACCGCAGCTTTCCGTGGGGATGCAGCGGCGCGTTGCGCTGGTCCGGGCCTTCTCCATCCAGCCGGATTTGCTCGTCATGGACGAACCTTTCGTCTCGCTCGACAAGCCGATGGCGGACACCCTGCGGCAGGTGCTGCTGGACTACTGGCAATCCCGCAGTCCCACCGTGCTGTTCGTGACTCACCACCTCAGCGAAGCCCTCCAGCTTGCCAGCCGCCTGCTCGTGTTCTCCTCTCGTCCCGGGACCCTCGCAGTGGACGTGCCGATTGTACTTCCTCGCGGTGAGCGTACCACTCCAGAAGCGATTTCCACCCTCGTTGCCCAACTCACCCGTGAACATCCGCAGGTCGCCCACATGCTCTGACGAAGGGTCATTCTTCCATCCGGCACTCCGATCCTTGGGGCGGAACACCTAGTGTTCTGCCTAGATTAAAATTTAGATAGTCCCCCTCTTGAGTGTTGGTGCCTGTCCTCAGCAAAATTTGCCCTGTAAA
>CAJWCD010000025.1:0-30571 GCA_913020725.1 uncultured Pseudomonadota bacterium | reverse complement strand
AATCCCGTTTGTTTTCAGTCCGTTGTGCGGATGCAAACTTTTTACGAGTCCATCACTCTTAACGCTAAAATTAGAATTGCTGGGGTGACGCACTCTCCTTCAGGTTTGTGCGCGGTGCGTTTTTTTTGCAGACTGCGGTGATTTTTCCCGTGGCAGTGCGCCAATGCTGACTTGCATCTGGACATTGCCCAACTGCAAGGCATCGCCATCCCGGAGGAATTTTTGGGAAATGCGTCGTCCGTTCACTTGAGTCGAATCTGAGTTTGCCAAGTTGACAATCTGGTACAGTTTGCCAATCTTTTGAATCTTGGCATGTTTGGGGTAAGTGTCCTCGCCCTTGATCACCAAATCGTTGATCTCGGACTCACCGATGAAGAAGAGGTTCTTGGTGAGTGGAAACGAACCTTTGCGTCCTGAGATCGTGAGAACCAGCTTGTCCTGGCGTAGCGGGCCACGTGGTTTTTCTGGTTCAGAGAACTTGAAATCTGCGTTGTACAACGACGTTTGGGGGGGGGCAACACTCCTCGCCGTCCGAGGAGAGACAAAGCGCAAGACCACTTCGCCCATGTCCAGAATGTCGTTGTGCTGCAAGACTCGGCGCTTGCTTCGTCGCCGATTGACGAGCAGTGCGTTCTTGTAGTTGTTGTCCTCCAACAACAGATTCTCTCCATCGTGCTTCAACCAAACCCGCGAAACGTTGCCCGGCAGCCGCAACTTTTCTGCGACGGCAACAGATTCCAGAAAAGACATTGCCGAGTTTTTTTCTGGAATCACCAGTTTTCGGATCCGCACTTGCGGACTGATTAACTCAAAATACGACTGGCCTCCAGAGTTGCTTCGAGAGGTTCTCAACTTCGCGGTGAGCAGCAGCAGCACACCGCCGAGGAGCAGGCATCCCACACCAAAAACCAGCCAGTTTTCTGTTGCTCTTGCCCAGATTTGACGTTGCGGAATTTGCCAGCTTGTGCGGCTCGTTGCGGCTTCGTCAAGCAACAGGATTTCAAGTGGTTGCGGAATCCAACCCAAGCCTTGACCGCTGAAGGTGACTTTGTATTCCTCCAGTATTTTGAGGGCGGTGTCCTTGAGCGCGTTTCCTGCTCCGGAGTTCAGGATGAAGCGACCTCCGGTCACGGCCAGTGCCGGACTTCCGTTGGAAGGGGGTTTCGCGGTGGAAAAAATGAACAGCGTGGTCTGCTTGCGGATGAGGAGATTTTGTAACGACCACCACTGTTCACCCTCCAAATCCTGTTCACCCCCTCCGGATCTCCAGAGAATCACCCGCCGAGCAGCGTCTGAGCCTTGCTCTAAAATGGAGTAGATTGCTTGGGCAGGTGAGGCTGAGTCCGAATTTTCAGGAGCCTCGTTGCTCAGTTGGTCCCAGTCGGTGGAAAATGCGATGCCGTCTTTTGTCAACCGGATTTTGTTGGCTCCGCCCACCAGTTCTTGGAGCTGTTTGAACTGTGATTTCAGGGCGCTGGCCGTTTCCGGGAATTTGAGCAACTCCGGTTGGATCAGCAGCACAAGGTCAAGGGGGGAGTGGGCAGAACGCTTGACAACCGACACCGGAGTCTGCCACTGATCGCCTGCCTTCAGAAGCAGGCTGCTTAGGGAAATCTCTGTATCAGAGTCCGGCAGGGACAGATACAGGTGGTGGGTTCCATCAAAATGCGACTCTCGCAGATCCAATCCCGTCACCTCCAGCGGAGAGGCAAGGGCAGAGGGAGCCAAGAGGCAAAAGAACAGAAGGGTCAGCCACAGAACATGGCCGTCCCTCCCCCAAACTGGAAATTTCATCTCAGGTTCGAATCAACTGTAATTGAGCTGATCCTACGCTGATGATGTCGCCTGCTTTGACGGATTGGTTTTGGACGGGTCGGAAATTGACCTGAATGGGGCCACCTTCACTGAGGTTCCGGACTTCGCATTTATCTGGAACATTCAGGAATTGGGCGTGACGAATGCTAACTTCTCTGTGATCTCTCAAGACAAAGTCATTTGTTTCCCCATAGCCCAGCACGGCAGATTTCTGGTCAAGCAGAAACACCTCGCCACTCTGGACTCCATTCAAAACACGCAGGGCGCTTCTTGCTCGGGTGACGTGCCAAGGCACTAAGCAGATAAAAAGCGCAAAACCAACCGCCAACGTACCAACCACAGGGATCGACTCATCAGCTTGGATCAATAATAAACTTTCAAACACAACTCCACCCAGCAACCCACCAAAGGTTCCCAACAGTGGATAAGACAGGGGCAGTTTCGACGAGTTCCAATCCAGACCCCGGATCAGAACCCCAACCGATGTCCCCAACAACACAAAACTAGCAATCCGGCTTGTCGCAACAGGCAGGTCAAATCCGAGCAGGGCTTGTGAGAGGGCAAAAGCCAACAGACCCAGCACGCCTCCAAGCAGTAACCCTGCAAGTCCTTGTTTCATCAGGAACGGGGCGCGATGCCCGGTCGTCAAGGGCAGCATCAGTTTGGCAACCAGTCCAAATCCGGCCCCCAAACCAAAACCCATGCTCAAGTAAGGATCGTGTCTCCCGTCAAGGGTGATCCTCAAGAAACCGTCGAGCAACTGCACCAATCCCCAGCCGATCAACCCGCCTGTCAGCAGGATCAACCCTCGAATGGTGGTCAGTTTCAGTTTGATCGACATGTCAAAAACATTTCAGAAAAATACAATAAACTACCCCGCAGCAACAGCGGGGTCTTGGGAATCCAGAATTCAGGAGTCAGAATGGCTTGTCCGGACTCCTGAACACTTCCCTGTGAGAGGTGACAGTCCTCGCTTTCATTCACGCAGCAAGCGGTGGGGCAGAAGTCCCCTAGCTACGCAATCAGGCATCGGCCTTGCGCCTACGAATGAAGGCGGGGATGTCCAGATTCTGATGAAATCCCGGCTGTCCGCTGCGTTTTGCCCAAGTAGGATACATTGGCTCCGTCTGCACACCCGAAAGGCCACCAGTACGACCCGTTTGCTGGAGCAGCCGCTCTCCCGGGCTCAAATCCACCCGGTTTTCCTGCGGGCTCGGATCGGGCGCAACCTGCAAATCATCGGCCTCTTGAGCCAGAACCTCGGTCTCAACGGAAACCGATTCGCCATGAGGTTCGTTAGTCGGGGTTTCATTTCCTACCCCAATGGCTGCTTCCGGTGGACTTGACGGTTCAGCCTCCACCTCCATCTCGGTCGCCAAGCCGTCATTGGCCTGCTCCTGTGAGACCTGATCCCCTTCAACAACCAAGGGTTCGACAACGTCATCGTAAAGTGCGCCAATGATGCTATTGGATTCGCTGGTGCTGCTTGTCCCAACCAGTTCCTCTCCGGAGGGATCCTCCTCGATTTCTAGCTGAGGTGTGGAAGCTAGTCTAGCGAAAGCCGCTGGAGTCTCAAGCTCATTGCTCGAAACCAACGCAATCGGCTCTGGAGCAGCCTCAATGGGTGTGGGCAAGGTCGACTTTGGAGCGGACTCAATGGAAGTGACCGGAGGCATGAGCGTCACAGGTTCGGGAGCGGGGGACGATATGGTCGGCAGAGCAAATGAGCGCTCGGTTTTTTGGCTTCCAAGCACCTGATTGTCGAAGCCCGTGGCAATCACGGTGATCGTAATGCGATCGGTCAATTCCTCGTTGATGGATGCCCCCCAAATGACCACGGCATCCGGATGCCCCTGCTGCTGGATGAAGTCGGAGGCTTCCGTCACTTCGTGAAGGGTCATGTTCACATCCCCCACCACGTTCATCAAAATCCCCCGTGCGCCTTCCACCGAGCGATCGCTCAAGAGAGGGCTCCGGATGGCTTGCTCCGCCGCTTTCAGAGCACGGTTTTCTCCAGAGGCCGTTCCTGTGCCCATCACGGCTTTCCCCTTGTTCTCCATCACAGTGCGGACATCGGCAAAGTCGAGGTTGACAATGCCATCCCGGGTGATCAGGTCGGACACGCCTTGAATGCCCTGCCGCAACACATCGTCTGCCAGGCCGAAGGCTTCCAGCATCGAGGTATGCTTGTTGATCAGTTGCAGGAGATTGTTGTTGGGAATAACAATGAGCGTGTCCACATACTTCCGGAGTTCCTCAACCCCTGCAATGGCAGCATTGCATCGGCGCTTGCCTTCGTAGTTGAACGGCAAGGTGACGACTCCTACCGTCAGGGCTTGCACCTCCCTAGCGACTTGAGCAACCACAGGGACACCGCCGGTGCCGGTGCCGCCTCCCATGCCTGCAGTCACGAACACCATGTCGGCTCCGGAAACCGCCTCGCGGATATGGTCCATGCTCTCCAGCGCAGCACTGCGGCCGATCTCCGGCTTGGCTCCGGCCCCCAATCCTTGGGTGCAGTGCGCTCCCAGTTGAAGCTTGGTCGAAGCGAGGGATTTCTTCAAATCTTGTAAGTCCGTGTTAGCCGCGATGTACTCCACGCCCTCGACATTAAGGTCAATCATGCGGTTGATGACATTGCCGCCGCCGCCGCCAACCCCAACCACTTTGATGCTGGGGGCACTATCTCGCACGGTTTGGACTCCTGTGAACTTTAACATGGGATAATTTTGGTTGCTGGGTGCTGAGTTTGGGTTTGGGCGCTCAAAAGAATTCCTGCATCCAGTCCTTCATGCGACGGGACACTTTGTGAAAGAGTTTGGTTTCGTCTCCAACAAAATTCAATTTACCCTGGTTGCTGTTGATTCCAAAGCGGACCAAGCCAACGCTGGTGGCGTATTTGGGAGAATAGACCAATTCCTGCAGGTTCCTGATTTTTTCCGGGTAACCGACGCGGACTGGCAAGTTCAAGACCGAATGGGCTAAGCGGTCCGCTCCGGGCATGATGCAGGTTCCCCCCGTGATCACCATTCCGGAGGCCATCAGGTTGTGGTAGCTGGTTTTCTCGACCTCTTGGGCGATCAGTTCAAAGATTTCGGTGAAGCGGGCTTCAATGATTTCCGCCAGCACTTTTTTCTTCATCTTCCGATTAGTCCACCCTCCCACATTGGGCACGTCGATCATCTCATCCTCACCCACCATCTCCGTCATGGCGACACCGTGCTCGTGCTTGATTTCCTCGGCTTCGGCCAAGGGGGTTCCGAGGCCAATGGCGATGTCGTGGGTGAGGTGATTGCCTCCTAGGGCCAGAACGGCAGTGTGGACAATGCTGCCCTCGGAGTAGATGGTGATGTCGGTCGTGCCTCCGCCGATGTCGAGGAGGATCACCCCGACCTCCTGCTCATCCGGGCTGAGGACCGCCTGACTGGACGCAAGGGGTTCAAGGACAATGTCCTCCACGTCCAAGCCCGCTTGATTACAGCACTTGATGATGTTTTGTGCGGAAGTAACGGAGCCGGTGACGATGTGGACGTTGACTTCCAAGCGCGTGGCCGCCATTTCCAGAGGATTCTGCACACCATCCTGATCATCGACGATGAACTCTTGCGGCAGGATGTGCAAGATTTCACGGTCGTTGGGAATCAGAACCTGCGCGGCATCAATCACCCGGCGGATGTCGTCTTCCTGAACCACCTTGTTGTAAACCGTCACCATCCCGCGGCTGTTTTGCCCCCGGATGTGATGACCCGCGATCCCAGCATAAACCGCATCAATCTGCTGGCCACACATCAATTCGCACTCATCAAGCGCTTTCTTGATGGAGCGAACTGTGCGGTCAATATTCACCACGACACCCTTGCGGAGCCCATCGGATTTCGTGGTTCCTATACCGACGATGTCTAAGTTTTCTCGGCTGTCTCCGTTGACCGCGATGGCACAGATTTTTGTCGTGCCGATGTCTAGGCCGACAACTAGATTATTGGATTTTGTTTTGGTAGGCATCCATGCCTCAAAGTTGCAGATTAGGGGGAGTGGTTGAATTCCGTACCCGGTAAACGCCATCAACTTCCCTGTCAACTAGCTTCCGGGCTTCAGAATTAGTATATGGTTTTTCTTTATGGTGTCAACATTCTTTTGCCGATTTCATGCGTTTTTTATTTTTTAGATTAATTATATCCTTATTCATTAACGGCATTCATTGCCTTTGTACTTGCGTCCAGCCGGACAAGGAAGGTTTCTATCGAGTACCGGGCCGCATAAATAAGCGCGATCGGCCAAATTCGTGAATTCTTCCTCAAGGTGGCTGAGGCGATCTCCAGAGCGGAGGATCGGATAGATTTTCCCATCCTCCACTAGGAACTGCTTGGCATGCCTAAGCGTGACACGCTGACAAACTCTGGAGAGTTCCTGCTGAACTTTGGAGGGGTAGGTGTAGGCCCGGGGGGCCGGGGTACAGGCAAACGCCGCCAAACCTGCGAGCATGAGCAACAAGTGACGGTTAAATCGAAAACAAGCGGCGTACATTCCGGAGTTGCCTTGAGGAGCAAATGGCGATCACCCGACTTTCGGGAAGCACCCGGGTGGTGCCCACCGCGACCTCCCAGCGACCTTCGTGTTCGACACCGCCGATGAGGATTCCGTATTCCCTAAAGAAAGAGGCTTGCCCGCCGAGCGTTTTTTTGGTGATGGGAGAGTTGGGTGCGGCCTGAAACTCGACCACTTCTGCATCCACCCCATGGAGGTGGGCAACCGAGACTAGCTCGTTTCTGCGGACAAACTTCAGAATTTCGTTTGCGGTGGAGATTTTCGCGTTGAGCGCAATGTCCAAACCGATGGTCGAGGAGAGAACGAGATAATCCTCGTTGTCCACCAGCGCAATCGTTTTACCGGCACGCCCTCCCACTTCACGGTTTTCGCGGTTCATGAGGTGCTTGGCGAGCAGGCAACTGATGATGTTGGTTTCGTTGTCACCGGTGGTGGCAACAAAAGAATCCAAATCCGGAATGCCGCATTGAATGAGGTCATCCAGGTTGGTGCCATCACTGTGCATCACCTCGGCACGTTTCATCAGGCCCGCAAGTTCTTCTGCACGTGCGGCATCCCGTTCGATCAACCGCACCTCCACTTCGTCCTCCAACAATTGTGCGGCCCGTTGACCGATCAATCCGCCACCCAAAATCGCCATGCGCCGCACCCGACCCTGCTCCACTCCGATTTCCTGCATGAGACGATCCATGTTCTGGGTCAGTGCCATGATGAAAACCTGATCAGCAGCAAAAATGCTTTCATCCGCTTGCGGAATGATGGTTGTGATGCCTCGTGCGAGAGCCACCACCCGGAAATACGTTTCAGTGTAGCGCTTCGATAACTCGCGTGGCGTCATGCCCACCAGCGGGGAGTCCTCGGTCACTCGCAGTCCTAAAACCCGCATGTTGCCATTGCCGACGTCCACCATGTCGTTTCCCGAAGACCGCCGCACAAGCCGCTGGATCTCCTGGGCGATCAATTCCTCCGGATGCACCACGAGGTCAATGTGAAAACTGCGGGATTCCTCGGAGTTCAAATTGTCGAAATCCATCGTCCGTAAGCGGGCAATACGCCGCTGGATGCCCAGACGTTCCGCAACAACACAAGCCAGCATGTTCACCGCATCATCGTTGGTTGCAGTGATCAGCAGGTCCATTCCAGAGGCTCCCACTTCCTCCCAACTTGAGAGGTTCATCGCGTTGCCATGCACCACGGAAAACTCGGAGGTCTCCACGACGTGCTTCAACAATTCCGCATTGGCCTCCAGCACCGTCACCTCATAACCCTCATGATCCAGCCGTCGCGCAAGGTGCAACCCGACCCCCCCAATGCCGATGATCAGGATACGGTTGATTTCACTTTTCATGGGTCAGATGGTCAATTCGTACTGAAGCATGTTGGAGGGGGAGTGCAGGGGATTCTTGGAAGAAATATCGACCTCATAGAAGCCATCGGCTTGTGCAACCGAGTTTTCATCGTAAATGTCTTCCGGAAGATTCCCGTCAATCAAGCACTGCACGATCGCATTGCCAATCCACTTCTCGATCTTGAGGACGACGGTTTTTTTGCGCAGACGTCCTTGGTCATCTCGGTTCAGCACACTGGGAATGGTGTTGGTGGTGATGAACTGGTTGAGGTAGGGCGAGTTCAGGTTCTCGCGGGCTTCCGGGGAAATGGTGGTGTGAGTGCAGTAGAAGTAAATATTAGCGGGTCGGCAGTGTTCGCTTTCGGCAAGAGCGTTGATGTTGGCGGCAATCGTCCCGCCGGTGCGGACCATGTCGTCCAGCACAAAAATATCCCGATTCTTGAGCAGCTCGATCTCTGCGTTCAAGTCCAGTTCCACCTCACGCTGCCCCAAACGTTTCTTCCGAAAGGTCACGACCACGGAATTGTGCAGCCCCGTGTGCTGGCGGACCTGCTCGACGAATTCAGCCGCACCCTCGTCGGGAGCAACAAAGCCGACATGCGCGCCGTAGTTCCAGAGCCGCACGAGTCCGGAACGCAGGATGTAGTTGGCGATCAGTGGAGCCATGTCCAAATTGATGAAGCGCGGCAGGTTTCGAGAGTTAGGAATGTCCGAGAAGGTCTCCTCATAAATCCGGCTCATGATCTCGGGCTTGTGGTTGTGGACAGTCATCACCAAATCCACGCCTGCCGTTTTGAGCATATTCGCATAAAGTTCCGCCGAACAGGGCTGCCCCACAAATTTTTCCCGGGAACTGAAATCCACAGCCTGAGGATGGTTTGTGGTGCGTGGGCCACGATCTTGCGCGGAGAAAAACAGGTCCGGCTCCACCAGCGCAACAAACTCGGCGCCGTTTTCTTTGGCGGCAGAGGCGATCAGGCAGTTCCGCATCGCCAACTCGTTGCGCGAGTGGTGCTGGGAATGGGTCGAGAGGATGTACACCGACTTGCCCGTCAACCCGTAGCCAAGATTTTCTTCGGTGGTGTTGTCATCCAGCAAGAAGCGTGGACAGAACTCGGTGTTGACGAAGGACTTGAGAGCGATCAGGTCGGAGATGTCGATCGACTGCGAACGCGCATAAGCCACGCCAATCGCAAAGGAGGCGTCGCTGACGTTGGAAACAAGCACATGTTCGGTCATTCGTGCCCCTGCGGTCGGGTTGTGAGAGGATTAGTAGGCGATGCCAAAGAGGACTTCCTGCGTGGAGGGTTCTCCGGAAACGATGCAAGTGCCCGGTTCCGGATTGTCCGCGAAAGGAATGCAGCGGATCGTTGCCTTGGTCTCGGTTTTGATCTGATCCTCTACCTCGGCACTGCCGTTCCAGTGCGCCAAAATAAAGCCCCCAGAGGATGCTAGGATTTGCTTGAACTCATCGTAAGATTTTGCCGTCCGGGTTTGCTCGTCCCGGTAGTTCCGGGCGCGTTCCAGCATGTCCGACTGGATAGTGTCGAGCAGTTGGATCACATGGTCCGCAACCCCTGCAAAGGGCACGGATTGTTTGTCCCGGAGGTCTCGTCGTGCGACCATTGCTGCGTTTTTCTGCAAGTCCTTTGGGCCGATTTCCACCCGAACCGGCACGCCTTGCTGAATCCAGTGGAAAAATTTTTCTGCCGGACGCAAGTTGTCACGGTCGTCCACCTTGATTTGCAGGGGATCGAGCGTGCTGGACAATTCACTCCGGAGATTTTCGGCAACCTCCAGAAGTTGCGCCTTGTTTTCGTCGCTAGTGATGATCGGTATGATCACGACCTGCACCGGAGCGATTTTCGGTGGCAAAACGAGTCCGTCGTCATCACTGTGGGTCATGATCAAGCCGCCGATCATGCGGGTGGAGACCCCCCAACTGGTGGTCCAGACCGGAACCTGCTGGTTGTTGCGATCGAGGTAGGTGATGTCGAAGGCTTTTGCAAAATTCTGTCCGAGGTTGTGCGAGGTTCCAGCTTGTAGCGCCTTGCCGTCCTGCATCATCGCCTCAATGGAGTAGGTCACCAGCGCTCCCGGGAATTTTTCACCTGCCGACTTTTGCCCCGTGATCACCGGAATCGCCAGATACTCTTCCTGAAACTTCCGGTAAATCTCCAGCATCCGCAGCGTCTCCTCCTGAGCCTCCTCGTAGGTTTCATGCGCGGTGTGTCCTTCCTGCCAAAGAAACTCGGAGGTGCGCAAAAACAAGCGGGTCCGCATCTCCCAGCGGATCACGTTGCACCACTGGTTGATCAGCACCGGAAGGTCGCGGTAGCTGTTGATCCACTTCGAGTACATGTGACCAATGATGGTTTCCGAAGTGGGCCGCACGACCAAGGGTTCCTCCAACTGCTTGCCCCCCCCATGCGTCACCACAGCGCATTCCGGACTGAAGCCCTCGACGTGTTCGGCTTCTTTTGCAAAAAAATGCTGAGGGATGAGCAGAGGGAAGTAGGCGTTCGTGTGGCCGGTTTCCTTGAACATCCGGTCCAAGCGGGCCTGCATCGCCTCCCAGATCGCGAATCCGGTGGGGCGGATGACCATGCAGCCCTTGACCGGCGCGTAATCCGCGAGTTGGCCGGCAGCGATGACGTCAAGGTACCACTGCGGGTAATTCTCTTTACGAGGCGTGATGTTCTGAGCCATGACTCCAGAGCTGGTTTTTTACAGGAGGAAAGATGAGACAATTCATGCGATGACGTTACTGACTCTCCGGCTGAAGGACAAGCCCTTTTCTCCGGGAAATAGAGCAGCGGGCAAATTTTCTCTTGCCCATCTTCACCAAGATGCATAGGCTAATATCCAGTTGAGGCGTTGTTGGGAACGAGGAATCCCTGAATCCACGAAGGAGAACGGCTGGTGTTTGGAAAAAAACGAGACGAGACCGTCTCACAGAGTGCCCCCACCTACATAGGCGGGAGCATGAAGATTGACGGAAAAATCTGGGGTCGTCGCCCCATCTGGATCGATGGTGAGGTGACGGGCACCATCAACTGCGAGAGCGAAGTCCTGATCGGCCCCACCGCCAGAGTCAAGGCGACCATCCGTGCGGCGACCATCAAAATCAACGGACAAGTCGAGGGTGAACTCTACGCTTCAGAGCGCATGGAGGTGCTTCCGCAAGGCTTCATTCGAGGAGACCTCACCAACCTGCCCGGTTGCCTCGTGATTCACGAAGGTGGTGTGATCGAGGGTGGTTGTCTGACCGCCAGCAAGGTCGAGGTCAAGAGCATCATGCCGGAAACTCGCCCCAAGCTCTTGGAAACGGCCGCTGCCCAGTCGCCGCAACCCGCCTGACCCTCCTACAAATCGTCCTTCCTGAGTGACTTGGGGCTGAGTTGCCTTGAAGTCGCCACCACTTCCCGTGGTGGAAACGCCAGCATCCGCTCCCGCAGGGGTTCCTTGTATCGAATCGGCATCACGGGAATGATGAGCTTGAATGCCTTGCTCTGCACCTGTAAGTGGACCGACTGCACCGGAAGCCGCGCCCCCTCGATGTTCAGTGTCAAATTCGCCCAGTTGCCCTGAATTTCCACCTGCTTTCCGGATTCCAACAAGCGTTCGGCTGTCCCGTCTTTCCCCGTGAACTTCTTGAGACTCCGCAGCAAGTCACGGGCTGAAATCAGTTTTCTGCCGTAAACCTGTAATTTTGGATTCCGCACCAGACGGTTGGGGTTCATCGTGAGCGAACTGAGCGCTTCCTCGTGCAAGCTGATCCGGAAGCGCATTCGTCCGGGGTACTGACGATCCTGCTCGTCCACATAGGTCGTGGTCAGCGCCGAGGGGTGGGCCGTGTCCACCACGAAATCTCTCCAAGCGTGATGGGTTTTCATTTCCGGAGTGAGGTACTGCACCTGCATGACATCCACCGGAATTGTGTGTGCGGCCCGGAAGACTTGTAAGATCGCGCTGAGTGCTTGCGTCGGTTGCACGAGGTATTGCAGGAACTCTACACGACTCAAAGGCCAGAAGCCCACCTGCAACCGCTCGCGAGTTTCCGGAGCAACTCCCATCAACGCCTGAAACCCGATTTTAACGCTCTTGGGGGAGCCGATCAGCACAATCCTGCGCCAGCCGTCCCAGACGGCGCGGGCGTACACGGTTTCCAGCGCCGCGCCTTGGGCCGTGCTGACAAACTCTCCCGGAACCAACTGCTCCATGATGCGCAGCCCGTGCCGCTGCCAGAACAGCGAGGTCCGAGGGTTGCGGGTGTCCACGATCAGGAAAAGCGGGTGGGCCATATTCAATCTCGGTCAGGACTGTGGCGGTTCAGGAGCTTGGCCAGTTCTTGATCGACTCGGTGTTTCATTTCATCCAAGGTGCTTTCATTCTCAATCAGCACATCGGCAAAGGGCTGACGGCGTTCCGGAGGCCATTGGCTGTCCAGTCGTTGCTGGGCGTCTTCGGCAGTCAAACCCCGTTGTGAGGTCAAGCGGCCCATCACAGTCGCCAAGCTCGCTTGCACCACCCAGACCTCTGTGCAAAGCGCAGCCCAGTTGGCTTCCAGTAGCAAGGCGGCTTCCAGAAACACGAGCCGATCCTGCCGAGTTTCGGCGGCGATTTCCGCAGCCTCGTTTGCCATCCGTCCAATCCACGGATGAGAAACCGCGTTCAGCCGCTCAAGCGCTTCCGGATCTGAAAAAACGAGGGTTCCCAAACGCTTGCGGTCGATCTCCCCTGCTTCGTCCAGAATCCCGTTGCCAAAGGCCGCGACCACTTCGGCAAACCCCGGATGCTCTGTCCGCAAGAGCCGATGCCCCAACTCGTCCGCGTTGATCGTAGGAATCCCAGTGGCCGCGATCCATTGGGCCACCGTGCTTTTTCCAGAGGCGATCCCTCCGGTCAAGCCAATCAGCACAGGATCAGACACAAGGAGTCAGCAGTTGAGGGCGAGTGAGTGCAGCGTCAGCTTGTCTTGCGCGGGCGTTGCAGGTAGAATATATCTTATGCAAGCCTAGCCTGAGCAGGGGCGATGAGCAAGATTTCTGCAAGGAGACCATGACGTTTGCTTTGGTGGGAGAACTGGAATGCGTTTGGGAAGCCCAAGCCCTTTGTGGAGAAGGGCCGCTCTGGATTGAATCTGAGCAGTCGCTTTACTTCCTCGACATCGACGGACAAAAACTGCATCGACTGGGAGAGGCAAGCGCAGAGCGGCGCACTTGGGAACTGCCAGAGAAAACGGGATGGATTCTACCCCGGAACAACCGTGCAGATTTCGTGGTGGGGTGCAAATCCGGAATGTACTTTCTGGATTTGGAAACCAAGCAGCACACCTTCGCCCTGCTGCCCGATCCGGAATATCCGGAGAACCGCTTCAACGACGCGAAGTGCGACCGCGACGGACGCATCTGGGCCGGACGTTCACACGATCCAGAAACCGAGCAAACGGGCCATTTGTTCCGCATTGATCCGGACCTCTCACACTCCCGCTGGGACGGGCCTTATGTCTGTCCCAACGGACCCGCCCTCAGTCCGGACGACCGCACCCTCTACCATGTGGACACCTTCACGCGTAGCATCTGGGCCTTCGACAAACAGGCTGACGGGATGCTCTCCAATCGTCGGCTGTTCGTCAAACTGACTGAAGCAAAGGAAGGTTTTCCAGATGGACTCACCGTGGATTGCGCAGGGCGGGTTTGGCTCGCCCACTGGGGGGGAAGCCGCATCACCTGCTTTAATCCCCAAGGAGAGCGATTAGGTGTGATTCCCCTGCCAGTGCCGCAGGTCACAAGCTGCGCGTTTGGCGGCTCGGACCTCAGTACACTCTACATCACCACGGCGGCCCGCCGCCTCGATTTTGCGGAACACCCGCTCGCCGGAGCGTTGTTTCGGATCCCCACCCAAGCCTCCGGATTTGCCTCTCCGGCCTTTGCTGGTTGAATTGCCAAACGCCCGGACCTCAATTCAGAGTAGATTCGGCAAAGGCGTCAGGCCATACCCGATACCACCCCCCGCTCCTGTCATTCCCGTGAAAACGGGAATCCGGAAAGCGCCCGAAAGTCCTCTGGATTCTGGGTCTCCGCTCCGCTCCGCCCGGAATGACAGAATCAGCCCATTGTTTACAACAGAACCACTACGGATCAAGCCGATGAAACGCGATGCTTGACATAGGCTTTGATGACTTGATTGATATGGGTCTGGTAACCTTTGCCCATGTCCTTGAAATGCTTCGAGAATTCAAGAGGGAAGGGCAGAGCCATCTCACTCTTCTGCGAACACCTCCGGATGCAGCGAAATCTCCCCAACTCGTGCCACTGGCCCCCGCATTCGGATGGCATAGCCCGCTTGGATGGTGATGTCGATCCGTCCTCCGGGCATGTGAACGGCGATTTCAGGGTCGCACCAACCAAGGCGGTGGGCCACGCTGGCGGCGGCGCAACTGCTGCTTCCGGAAGCGAGGGTGTAGCCTGCGCCGCGCTCCCAGATTTGGATGCGGATGGCATTACGATCCAGCACTTCGAGGAACTGGACGTTGGTGCGGTTGGGAAACCGTGGTTCGTTTTCCAGCACCTCTCCCCACTCGCACGCCTGCTCCGGAGTCGCCGGGTGTTGCACCACGCAATGCGGATTGCCGATGGTGGCGGCGGTGTAACGCAGTTCCTGACCCAAGACCGTGATCGGCTCATCCACAACTTCCCTCGGTTCTCCAACAACGGGAATCCGGGTGCTGTCGAAGGACACTTTTCCCATTTCAACAACCACCATTCGACCCTGCTCCTGCACCTGAGCTTCGACCCTGCCGCCGGGAGTTTCGATCTGGAACGGCTGAGCTGAGACGGCTTTACAGTCCCACAGGAAGCGGGCAAAGATGCGCAATCCGTTTCCACTTTTTTCCGCCTCACTGCCATCTGGATTGAAGATGCGCAGCGGAAACTGCCCTTGGTCATTGGGAGTTCCCCCCCAAAGGATTCCGTCTGATCCAGCCCCGCGATGACGGTCACAAATCCTGCGGATGGTTTCAGAAGCGGGCAAATTCGGGTGATCTCGTGAATCCAGCACAAGGTAGTCGTTGCCGAGTCCGTGGTATTTCTGGAGTTTCATAGAGATTTCAGGGCTGATGGTCTCGGAAAAAATGAAAAATCACCGCAGAGATGCAGAGCGCGCAGATAAAAAATTGTATGAAAACAAGCCTCTGTGCCCTCTGCGCCCCTGCGGTGAAGCAATGTTTTAGGCAATGCTGCGGTTTGCGACCGCATCAGGGTTGGGCCAAGCGCTTGCGGGCGGCTTGGGGAGAGAGTTTCTGCGGCATGAACTGGCCGTTGCTCAAACGCAGGCGCACGCCCTCGCCATCAACGTACATGCGGACAGGTTCCCCCTTGGCGGTCACGGACTCCAACGCATAGGTCGGCTCGCCATCCACGAGGTCCGGAACAACCCGTGAGTTCTTGGGATTTGCCCCGACTTCTGTGAAAAGCGCACGGATACGCTTGAGCCGCCGCTCCAGATTTTCCAACGCCTTACGGGCTTGTTGCGGATTGGCAAATTGTTCAAGCTCGCCCATCCAAAACAGGGCGGTGCCTTTTGCATTTGCGAACAAGAAACGGGCCTCCTGTCCAAATTCTTCCAGCAGTTCATTGATGAGACTTTGCCGCTCGGAGCCTTTTGCATCGTTCAAGCGCAACATCCGGGGATCGGCGTCCTTGATTCCGAAATCGAGATTGAATGATGCCAGCATGGCCTCCAAACCGTCCGATTTAATTTTGGAATTTTCGGGAGAATCGGCGGTCAGGGTCGTGCCCTTGGGATTGAACTTGAGCCGCTTGATCGTCTGTGGCGGTTGAGGGTTCGTTGGCAGAAAAAACAAGCCCCCGCCGATCATTAGCAATGCCGTCAAGCCCGCAAGCAACCAAAGCCGGGAGCGGTTTTTTTGTGCGGGTTTCTCAACTTTTGGAGCGGGTGCTGTAGGTTTTCGCTCGCTGGTGGGGTGTTCTTCATCGTGCAAATCCGGGGTGACGATAGCTTCGCCGAAGGCAGGTTCCAATTCCTGAATAAGCTGTGCATTGCGTTGTTGGATCAGTTTAATCTTGTCCAACAGTTCAAACCCTTGGGTGTGCTGAAACACTCGCCGCAGTTCCCCCACCAGAAACTTCACTCCGGGGTGTTTCCCATCGTCGTCCTCGGGTTTTTGGAGGGTTCGGAACCGCAGTTCGACATCCAGCATCCGCACGATGAGCCTCTGCACCAACCAGTGATCACGCCGGAACACCGCAGGTAGGACCGGGTATTCCGGAAGTTTGATTTCCGACTCAGTGGACTGCCCCTCCTTGCGCTGCTGTTGACGAACCTGTCGGCGTTGTGCGTTGATCGCTTCCCACTCGCGCTTGTAATCCTGCCATTCGCGCCGGAAACGGCTCCAAGTGTTCCGCAATTCCTGCGTCGTCGCTAGTGCTCGGTTGAAGAGAGCCGCAACCTCCGGATACGCATCAGGACGAGAACGCCGGAATTGAAGCGAGAGTTTCTTGAAACGCTCCTGCTGTTGCTCCAGCAGCTTGGATTGACTTTCAAGATGCTCCCATTCCTGATTGGAGAGCGGCTGCTTCCAATCCCGCACGATGGGGTACATCAGCACCTCCAGCCGCACGATGTCCAAAAAAATAGCGTTGAGGTCAAGGTGTTCCGGACGAGAGGTGTGGGCGTGGATTTGCTGGCGAAGCTGCCCCCATGCGGATTCAAGAGCACTCCGTTTTTTTTCCGGATCAATCAGCAGCAGGAGGTCGTCAAAGTGATCCCCGCTGATGGGATCGATCTGAACCGATGAGGAATCCTCAGACATTTGGCCGTGGGTTAGGAATTGGCTTGCGCTCAGGTGGCAGCTTCCGTAGATTTCTGTCAGCTTACGTCAATCTTCCTGTCAATGCAATGATCGCCAAAATTCATGCTGCCGCTGTCCTTGTCCTGAGCTTGGTGTTCTTGTCCGGCTGCTTATCCGTCGGCCTTCCGGATCTTCAGCGACAGTCCTCGGAACTGCAATTGCCGCCGGAAACCCTCGCCCGGTTCATTGTAGCCGGGCCGCCACCGCGTAGCGTGCTGCCGTCCACCGCCGTGCCAACCCGAACCCTTCAGATGCCTCGTGTCCGCGAAAAAAATCCCTATGGTGTCCCGACCACTCCGGAACTGGAACTGGCCTACGACACTTATTTGGGCGGGGACGGGGAGGCTGCGTTGCTGGCGCTCGAAGCGGCGGAAATCCGGGCGGTCGAGGTGGGAACGCTTTGGCAGATTTCCTTTCTGCGTGTGCAAATCCTGATGATGATGGGGCGTTCGGCCGATGCGGAAACGGAGATCGAACGCACGCTGGAACTCGAAAAATCGTTCATGGGGCATTCCATGAACTCCCTCGCCCTGCGCTCGGAAATCCAGATTTGGCTCGGAAATTTCGTGGATGCCATCGGCGACGAGGACGATGAGAACGAGGCCGTGCAGGAATTGACCTCCGGATTGGCGCCACAGACTTGGGCTGTAGGGCGGATGCTCTATTTTGTGCCTGCGGATGCGCTGCACTTTGTACCTTGGGGGGTGTTTGATCTGAAAACTCCAGTGGTTGTGCTTCCCAATGGCGGATGGTTGCTGCGTCAGCCAAAACCGCTTGTTTCGGAAACACCCGTCGTCATTGCGGGTGATCCAGAGTTTGGTGGAGAACTGGTGCCTTTGGCAGGAGCGCGAAAGGAAGCGGAACGCCTTGGGGAACTGTACCAAGTCACACCTTTGCTGGGCAGACAAGCCACCGAAGCTGCGTTGCGACAAAGGCTGGGGCGGGGAGTCCGGGTTTTGCACTTGGCGACGCATGGTGAATTCTCGTCCCGCGATCCGCTGGACTCCACCGTTTTCCTCAGCCGGGGAGAACGGGCGTATGCTCTGACTGCGCGGGCGATCTTTGAACAACCGCTGCCCGCGCAATTCGTTGTGCGTTCCGGCTGCGAAACGGGCATGGGCAAGCGCGTGTCCGGTGAGGATTTGCTGGGACTGACCCGCAGTTTTTACCTCGGCGGAACTTTGGCGGTTCTCAGCAGTTTGTGGACGATTGAAGACGAAGGCCCCACATCTTCATGGAGATTTTTCACCAGGAGGCGAGCGGAGGAAATCTGGCAAAGGCTTGGTTCACGGCAAGGGACACTCTCAGAGCGCAGGGCTACACTCCATCCGTCTATGGCGCCTTTGTGCTGGGCGGTACCGACCAGTTGTAAGGAAGCAGAGGAATCATGATCGCCAAAACCCATTCTGCCACCGTCCTCGGTGTGGACGCTCACTGCATTGACGTGGAGGTGGACCTCTCGCTTGGACTGAGCCAGTTCACCATCGTCGGATTGCCCGATGGCACCATCCGGGAAAGCCGGGACCGCATCCTCGCGGCGTTGGCCAACTCCGGCTTCAGCTTGCCGATCCGCAAAATCGTGGTCAACCTCGCTCCGGCACCCTTGCGCAAGATTGGCTCCGGGTTTGACCTCCCCATCGCAATTGCCTTGCTGGGGGCGGCGGGACTGCTGCCTGCGGAAACGCTGGCGGAGTACATGATGGTGGGGGAGCTTTCGCTGGACGGACAGATCAAGCCCGTCACAGGAGTGCTGCCCATGACCATCGCGGCGAAAGCCAAGGGATTGCGCGGCCTTGTGTTGCCCAAGGAAAACGAAGCTGAGGCGGCCATCGTCTCGAACATGCAGAGGGTTCCAGTTGCACGGCTGGAGGAATTGGTGGGCTATTTTCAGGGCAGCGTTGAGATTGAGCAGGGTCGCTTTGACCCAAAAGAGTGGTTCCAGTCGCATCGAGAGGATTACGAGGATTTGCAAGAGGTCAAGGGACAGGAGCAAGTGAAACGCGCCCTCGAAATCGCGGCGGCAGGAGGACACAATCTGCTGATGGCCGGACCTCCGGGATCGGGCAAAACGATGCTCGCCCGCCGCATGGGTTCGTTGTTGCCCACACTTTCCTTCGAGGAAGCGCTGGAATGCACGAAAATCCACAGCATCACCGGGCTGCTGCATTCAGACACGCCGATGCTCACGGAGCGGCCCTTTCGCTCGCCGCACCACACGATCTCCTCAGCGGGCTTGGTGGGAGGCGGCACCGTGCCCACGCCCGGAGAAATCTCGCTCGCCCACAACGGCGTGCTGTTCCTCGACGAACTCCCGGAGTTCTCCCGGAACATCCTTGAACTGCTGCGACAGCCCATCGAGGATCGCAAACTGACCATTGCGCGGGCCGTGATGTCATTGGAATTCCCCTGCGATTTTATGCTGTTAGCGGCGATGAACCCCTGCCCGTGCGGCTACGCTGGCAGCAGCGTCGGTGAAGGTAAATACCGCAAGGAATGCCACTGCACCCCCAAGCAGATCGAACGCTACCGCACCCGCATTTCCGGGCCACTTTTGGACCGCATTGACCTGCATGTGCAGGTGCCTGCTGTGGACTACGCGCAACTCGCAGACACCCGCCGTGGCGAATCCACTGCGACGGTCCGTCAACGAGTGGAGCAAGCCAGAGGTGTGCAGCGGGTGCGTTTTCGGGAGACTCCCATCCGCTCAAATGCCCACATCTCCAGCAAATTTTTGGAGCAGTACGCAACCCCGGATGTTGCTTCGCGGTCCCTGCTGGAGAACGCCATCACACGCATGGGCTTGAGCGCACGCGCCTACGACCGCATCCTCAAAGTTTCCCGGACTATCGCGGACCTCGCCGCTTCCGAAAACATCCAGTCCGCTCATGTTGCCGAGGCGATTCAATACCGCGTCCTCGACCGTCCGGCAACCACCTAAAATCAAAAAAACACCCTTATCGAATGGAAAGCAAATGAGTGTTTACGGATACATTCGCATCAACAGTCGCCGCCCCCGCCCCCAAAAATTTTCGCTGCTCCAACAGTCCCGCATGATCCGGAGTTTTGCAGAATCGCAGGGCTGGCCCTTCAAGCAAACACTACGGGACATTGTGATTTCGGATCGCAGTGAGCACTGGCCGCGACTCAATCACCTCAAGCAACTGATCATTTCCGGAAAGGTCTCCGTGCTGGTCGTCCCAAGGCTCGACCGTTTGGGACGGGACATCCGCAAGGTGGCCGGGTTGTTGGACTTATTGGCGGAACACAAGGTGCGGCTGGTGGCGCTGGCAGACGATTTGGACAGCAACACCAAATCCGGGAGGGCGGTTTTGCAGGCACTGGGGCATGTAGGACGCTGGGAGAACCGCCGCATTCCCGACCGCACCCGTGAGTTCATCGAACGCAAGCGCGACCAGGGTGAGCGTGTCGGACACGCCCCTTTCGGATTTCACTATGTGCGGGGGATTTTGGTGGCACACGAACGCGAGCAGCGCCTCGCGCATATCATCCGGGAGCAGCGTGGCGAAGGCTTGAGCTACCACCGCATTGCCAAATTCCTCAACACAAAACGCTACCCCTCCAAGCGCGGCGGCAAGTGGTACGCTGAAACCGTCAAGTCGGTGTGCACAGGACCAACCTCCAAGCCCGCTCCTTCCGTGAAACCAGTCTGAGCATTCAGCCCTCGACAATCTCCTTGATGTGTCCGAGGGCGGTTTGGATCATCTTCGCATCCACCATCAAGTTCGGCACAGCACGGAGGATCCCCGGACCCGCCGACAACAGCAGCACGTCCCGTTCGTTCAGTCGCTTCACCAATGCACTGGGGTCCAGGCGTTCCAGTCCAAAGTACACCAGATTGGTTTCCACGCTCTCCACGTCAATTGAAACACCGTCAATCCGGGCAAGCCCCTCCGCGAGAGCACAGGCGTTTTGGTGATCGTCTGCAAGGCGGTCCCGCTGGTGATCAAGGCCGTACAGCGCACCGGCGGCAATGATCCCCGCCTGCCGCATTCCCCCGCCGTACTGCTTCCGGAAGCGCCGCGCCCGTTCCGCGAACTCCTGCGAGCCTGCCAACGCGGACCCCACCGGAGCGCCCAGCCCCTTTGAGAAGCACACGCTCACCGAATCAAAATGCTGGGCGATTTCTGCCTCCGGAACTCCGGAGGCCACGGCAGCGTTCCAAAGCCGTGCCCCGTCGAGGTGCATTTTCAGCCCCTTGGAGCGGGCATAGTCGGCCACCTCGGCCAGCGTCTCTAGCGGCCAAATGCGCCCTCGTCCGACGTTGCTGGTGTTCTCCACGCACACCAGCTTGGGCTGCGGGTAGTGGAGGTTGCGGGGGCGGATCGCCTTTTCCAGTATGGCAACATTAAACACCCCGCGTTCATTGCTCAGAGGAGTGCAACTCACGCCGGAAAGTGCCGCAGCACCTCCTGCCTCGTCGCAGTAGATGTGGGCGTTGTCCGCGAGGAAGATTTCGTCGGCAGGCTCCGTATGGGTGCGTAAAGCGACTTGGTTGGTCATGGTCCCGGAGGACATGAACACGGCGGCCTCCATGCCGAGGATTTCGGCGGTACGGGCTTCGAGTGCGTTGACGGCGGGGTCATCGCCATACACATCATCGCCCACCTCGGCTACAGCCATCACTTGCCGCATCGCGGGGGTGGGCTTAGTGACGGTATCGCTGCGCAAATCAATCATCGGGTGTTTTTTCGCAAAAGGTTCAAGGGATCAAAGGGTGAATCTGCCAGAGTGAGCTGCAAAACAGACTTGCAGACGCCCTCCAATTCCAACACTCTTAGCAAAGACTTGCAATAATTCCCATGACCAACCACAGCAAACTTTCCGGTGAGGCCGCAAAATTCCTCGGCCAGCGCGAGCAACGCCCCGGAAATCATCTGGATGAACTGTTCAAACTTCTGCGGATACTGACCAAGGGGGATAATCTGCACCTTGGGCAGATCATCGTGGAGGCACTGGAACGTTCCAGAACCAGAGAAGAGCCGCTGGCGGAAGCCCTGCGGGGTCTGTCAAACGAGGAATTACTGCAACGAATTCAGCAGTATGCAAACGAAAATCGTGCTTCTCGCCTGAACCAAGCGGATGCGCTGCTCAAGGATCTGAGCCAAAGCAAGGAGGGCGAGGTATGATTGATTTGGCGAATCAAGACACAGAAAGATATGAATCCGCGCTCTGCGTCTCTGCGGTGAACCATCGTTTTGGAAGCAGCATTAAGAAAGAGGGCCATGTCACGCAAAGCGGGAACCGCAGATGAGAGCGATGGGCTGGGGCGC
This sequence comes from uncultured Pseudomonadota bacterium, assembly GCA_913020725.1. Taxonomy (GTDB): domain Bacteria; phylum SAR324; class SAR324; order SAR324; family NAC60-12; genus UBA8110. The sequence goes on along the minus strand of CAJWCD010000025.1, from coordinate 8,697 downwards.
ATCCGCATCGCGGTTGAGCTTGATTCCGGGGACACCGAACAAGAGGTCGCGGAGCGGTTGGGGATTCCGGTCAGCCTCGTTCGGGAAGTCGCCACAAGCGCCGGTTTCCGCGAAAAACAGGGAACCCCGCAGCGCAGTCGCCGCACCAGCGAGGCGGAACGCTCCGTTGCCGTTTCGAGGATTGCAGGCGGTGCCGCACCTGAACAGATTGCCGAGGAAATTGGTGTGACCATCCTGTTGCTGACCCGTTGGTGTCGGCAGCAAGGAGTAACGGTCGGGCGTTCACTGGAGCAACTCAGCGTTGCAGAGCAGCAGGAGGTCCGGCAGTTGCTGGAATCTGGAGAGGCGGAGGCGGAGGTGCGGGAAGCCTATGGCCTCACCCGCGAGGCGTTGGAGGAATTGCAAGAACCGGAATACCGGGAACTGGATTCCGAAAGCCTAGGGTTTCTCTACGAAATCCTGCGGGAACAACCCCGGGCTTCAAACCGACGGGTCGCGCAACTGGCCGAGGATGCAGGTTTGGAACTTCCGGAAACCGCTGTTGCCGCTTATCGGCAGCGTTTGCAACGGCTGGCAAAGCTCTGATCAGTGGAGGGCGCTTGCGGAGGAAGCGTCTTCGTTGACCGCTCCCAGCAGCGCTACGATGTCGTCGAGTTCCTCAAGCTTGGGGAATTTTCCTTGATCCATGAGCGAGAGGTCCTGAAAGCTTTCGGGCGGGAGCAGTTCCTCGTCGTCCAGCATTTCCATGATTGCATCACCGTTGATGTAGCGCATCAGGCGGTCGCGATCCTCCTGATCAAACCCAAAGAGGTCGTCGAAGAGTTCTGTCCCGGCGAGGTCGATTTCGGTGACAACAACGCGGTGGTGTTCGCGGCGCTTGAGTTGCCGGAGCAGCGAAATGACATCATTGACGCTGATGCGGTGGTGCTGATCGATATGAACGCAGAGGTCCCCTGACATTTTCACAACTCCGTGTGTGGGTGAGCATTCGTCCGTGTACTCTCAGTCCTCCTTCAATTCCCGTACCAGTTTCTCCAATGCTCCCAAGTCGCTTGCTTTGGGGGTTGGGCAGGCAAAGTTCTAAAGTTCTAAAGTTCCAAAGGCTCCGAGACCGAGAACCGAAAACCAAGAACCAAAATCAGGCTCCCCATTCTGACTTGACCCCCTGTTTTGCTTATCTAAAACTCACGTCAGTTCACGGAATCCCCGCCGCCTTGAGAGCTTCACGGAGTTGGGTCTGCATGGCTTCGTTGGGGTAAGGCATAGGCATACGCGGATAGGAAGGGGGACAACCTTGCAACGTTTGGGCGTACTTGACGCAAGCCGGCAGCAGGTCGTGTTCGCTGGCGTTCCAGACGCGCAACAGTTGGCCGTGCAGTTCCAACGCTCGTTGCTGATTTCCGGACTGCACCGCATCCCACAGTTCAACGCACGGCTTCGGACACGCCGCCAGCACTGCTGCAATCGCCCCTTGCGCCCCAAGCTGAAAGGAAGGGTAAAGCAGGGCATCCACTGCGGAGAAAATCAAGTCTTCGGGCTGACATTGCTGGAGCAAATCTGCGAGCAATTTCATGTCGCCTGCGCTCTGCTTGACACCCACCACACCCGGAACTTCCTTCATGATGCGGCAGAGCAAATCCGGAGAAAGGTACGTCCACGGCACCACATTGTAAATGATCACAGGCAGTTCGGTCTGCTCGGCAAGCATCCGGAAGTGCAGGACCATCGAGTCGTCATCCGGACGGAAGAGGTAATGAACGGGAGTGACCTGCAAAGCATCCGCACCCACTGCCTTGGCGAGCTTGCCGCGCTCAATCGCCTCTTGGGTGCTGTTGACGATGATACCCGCGATCACCGGAATCGCGGAGCCCACCTCGTTCACAGCAACTTCGACCAACTGTGTAAATTCGTCCCGACTCAGCGTGTGGCCCTCTCCCGTGCTTCCGCCCACGGCCATGCCGTGGCAGCCACAGTCCAACAGCCATTGAAATTGCTGCTTGGCGGTCGCTAAATCCAGATTTCCTGCACGGTCAAACGCCGTTGTTGCTGGGGCAATGATGCCCTTCATGGTACGCATAGGTTGTTCTTTCGGTTAAGAGTTGATTCCATGTTCCCCGTAGGGAAGTCCAGAGGATTCACGCCGTTTTCGAGAGAGTGCTCCGGCAGTGCGTGTGAGTCATTTTGCATAAGTTTAGCAAGGTTGAGGCAGTGGGTCAGTTGCAAAATGGACTCGCATGCCTCACGAGTGTCGCACCACTAAGTGCCGCTGTCCATCAAGCGCTGTCCGGTTCTCCGGCTCCGGCCCCAGCACGGGAGGTTTCCGACGCAGGAACAAGCATGCGCGTGGCGTACTGTTGAACCCGACTCCACTCCGCTTCGTCCACATCAGCCCCCTCTGAAAAAATATCGTCCGGAGGCGCGGCAGGAAGTGCCACAGGCTTGTTGCTGGAATGCTCGGAACTGGCCCGCTGTAGCCGCATATCCAATGCAGCAGCAGCAGTGAACCGCTGCAACACAGCAGCTTGGGCGCGGACCATTCCAGAATCACAACACGCCACCGCCGTGGTTCCGTCTGCGGCAAGCAGTTCGACCTGAAGCACCAGTGCATGCTCTGCCGCCGCCAAAGCCGCCGCTACCAAAACGAGTAACGGAGCATCGACTTGCCGTAGCCGTAGCGCAGAGTATTGGACACAAAGCAAATCACAAGCAGACGCTCCGGCGTACAAGGCGGATAACCCCTGCCCTGCTTTGGGAGTCAGGTTCCACTCCTGTTCGCTTTCAAGCAAAGCACCTGCCCCTGAATTTTCAGCATCAAAGGCATCCAGTGCGGCGAGTCCGGCAGGCAGTGGATTCACCCGTCGTGCTGCCAGCCAGTAGCCGATGCGCCCAAAATCCTCCGCCAGCCCCAAAGGGATTTCGGCACCAAGCGCAGCTTTCCGGAAGCTGATTTCAATTTCGTTGCCGGAGACTTTCATGGGACTTCCTGCGGCAGCACGGGGAAACTCCAGTCGAGGTTTTGCTTGCGCTGCAACTCCTCCGGAAGTGGTGCTCCTTGGTAGAGGGTGATGCGAGTCCAAAGGTCCGATTTGGGATCAAACTTGGCTGCGCCGAAAAACGAGAGCTTGCAGCGCAGCAGGTCAATGGGCAGGCAATCCTCCGCTACGAGGTTGTCCTGAATTTCTGCGTAGGGGTATTGAGAAACGGTCTGCAAGCGGCGGATGGTGCGGCGTAGTTCCGGATGCCGGAACAGCAAATCGGCAGTGCTGTCTTCCGGATTAGAGTTTTCCAACAGATGCCAAAGGTGCTGAAAATCTTGTGCCAGCGCGTGGGGCATTTCCTTGTCGGCGCCCTCTTCCTGAAAGCGATCTCCAAAACGCGGTTCCAGTTTTTCTTCCGAAACATACCAGAAGTGCTGCTGGGATTCGGATTGGGCGAGGTCAATCTCCAGCGCCCAAGCATAGTGCTGCTGCACGAGTTGCTTGAGGACACGAACGGACATTGCAGGGTCGAGGCGTTCATGGTCCTCCGTACTCATGGTCTCTGCCAATTCATCCACCAAGTCGCCGTGGATTTCCAGCAGCAGACTCACCGCCAACTCCTGTGCTTCCAACGAAAGTTTCGATTCCGCCCGACGATACAGCCAATTCCACGGAGAGGGTTGTGCTCCCCAGTCTGCGTCGGTCTCCAGCCACGAGTGCAGGGTGTCGAGGTCTTGGCGCAACTCGGTGATTCGTGCGCTTTGCCGGGCATCCGGAACGCTCCACTCTGCGACATGCTGCCGGGCGCGGTTCAGCAAATTCCGGAAGTTTTCAAGGCGTTCCGGTTCAGTTTGGACTTGTCCCCGTACTCGCGCCAACGCGGTTTCGCGAGCGTGCATCCAGTTGTGAATCAGAATCGGGTGGCTGACGAGAAAGGGGGCCATGCCGAGTCCGGTCGCGTTGCCGATGCCAAGATGCCGCTTGCTATCCGGATGCAACAGGACGAAGCTTTCCGGGGAACGGCTGCGGGCGATGTGTTCCACCAGTTCATGGGTGAAGGCACGGATCAGATAAACCGTGAGCAGTTCCGCACGGAAAGGTCCGGACAATCCCGGACGCTGGGCGATCTTGGCACGGTCGGCGAGTCCAAACTTGCCGTTGCCGTAGACCGCCGTGGTGCGCATCAGGTAGCCGACCCTGCCGAGCAAGTCAAGGTCCGGCTGCCGTCCGCTGGCAAGGTGTTCCACCACATGCGAGAAAAAGCGCACACTCTTGTTCGCCCGTGACAGCACAAGTTCACTGGGGAGGTAGCGTCCGGCTTCCTGATGCGGTGCATTTTGCGCGAGGCGGTCAAGGTCGTGTTCGGACGGTTCCCCGTCGAAGAGCACAAAGGTCGCGTCCCACGCTTCGGCGATCACGCGGTCGGAGCGCAGCTTGGGGTCGAGGTCATTGGAAAACGCGACGAGGCTGTAAGTCCATTCTGGAGATTTTGCACAAAAAACCGCTCGTCCAAAACCATCGGCATCAATGTCCCAGCGGGTGCGCTCAATCCGCCAATCCTCTGCTGCCATGTGCCGCAGCAGGCTGGGCATGAAGCTCAGGCGTGTGGCAAAGAAACTGCCCATGCGGGTGAGCCGCATCACCTGTTCCGGAGGACGGAGCGGGAAATCCATTGTGGATTTGCAGCTACTGCATTGGTCCAAACGAACGTTCAAAGAAGCCGAGCCAGTTCTCGCCCATGATCGCCGCGACCTCTTGCGGAGCAAAACCCACCTGCCGTAGCCCGGTTGCGATGTTGCGGAAATCCCGGTTGTCCCGGAACCATGCGGGTTGCGGTGGAAACCCCGCTTGTGTTGCTGAACCTTCGCCAAAGTCGGTTTGCTTGCTCCAGCGTCCGTTGCGCATCCACTCCACCACCGAGTCCGGCTGATGCTGGCAGAGGTCGCTGCCGAGTCCGATGTGCGAAACGCCCAGCAATTCTGCGCTGCGGGCGACCATCTCGCAGAAACTCTCTAGGGTGCAGTCGGATTTGTCCTTGAGGTGGTGGGGGTAGAGCGAGAAGCCCAGCATCCCACCACTTGCAGCGAGGCTCTTCAACACGGCAGCGGATTTGTTGCGGAGCGCCGGATGCCAGCACGACGGATTCGCGTGGGTGATCGCAAGCGGGCGTTCGGAAATCTCGATCGCCTCCAGCGTGGAGCGTTCTGCCGAATGGCTCATGTCCACCACCAGCCCCACGCGGTTCATCTCCTTGATGACCTGACGGCCCATGCGCGTGATGCCCGCATCCTCCGCTTCGTAGCAGCCCGTCGCCAGCAGGCTCTGGTTGTTGTAGGACAACTGCATGAAGCGGGCACCCAACTGGTGCAGAATCTCGACCAGTCCAATGTCGTCCTCGATTGGAGAGCAGTTCTGGAAACCGAAAATAATCGCGGTGCGGCCCTCCTGCTGCGCCCGGCGTACATCCTCGGCGCTGCGTCCCGGCACGATTAAATCCGGATACCGCTCAAAACGGCGGTTCCAGTCCGCCATCTGCTCCACTGTTTCCCGGAAATCCTCGTGGTAGCAGATCGTGACATGGACCGCGCACACTCCGCCCGCCTGCATCTGCCGGAAGATCTCCTCGGACCAGTGGTTGTACTGAAGTGCGTCAATGATCAACGGGCGCTCACTCATCTTTGTTTCATGGGCTTGGAGATGGCTGCCACAATCAGCAGGCACCTTAGCGTATGGCAGGAAGAGCGGCAATCGTTTTCCCCAACCGGCCCCCCTACTTGACATGACTCTCCCAAAGGAATAGAATTCGGTTCAGTTCTGCAGCAAGCAAGAGTGTGGCAACACTCCCGCACACGGAAAAGGCCCATGCGTCACGCCAATCCCCATCCGCGTCCTCACCTCCGGAAGCGCTCCTGCTTCCTGCTCTTACTCGTCTGCCTGCTGCTCGCCAGCCCCATTTCTGCCCAGCAACGCGGCGTCAAGCAAACAGTTGTTGAAAAAGCATCCGGAGAGGCCCGCAATCGTGCGCTGATCATCGGCAACAACGAATACCTGCACTGGCCCCCGCTGAAGACCGCTGTGCATGATGCGGAGGCTTTGGCCTCCCTGCTGACAAGCAAGTACGGCTATCCCGCGCATGAGGTCCGGCTGCTGAGAAACGCAACCCGCATCCAGATGCTCGACGGCATCGACTGGCTGCAGCAAACCTCCGGGCCAGATGATCATGTGCTGATCTACTACGCCGGGCATGGCGAGTACGACAAGAACGAGGACGGCTGGTGGGTTCCGGTGGATGGCGAACTCCGCAAGAGGCACCAGCACATCTCCAACTCGGATGTCCTCAACAAACTCCGTGCGGTCAAGGCCCGGCACAAGCTGCTCATCTCCGATTCGTGCTTCAGCGGGAACCTTTTCACAAGAGGAATCAAGAGAACCTCCGAAGAGATGCCCACCCAACCCAGATGGATCCGGGAGCGCTCCCAACTCAAGTCGGTGTGGGGCCTCTCCTCCGGGGGCAACGAACCAGTTTCGGACGGAGGACCAAAGTGGGAGGGGCACTCCATCTTCGCCTACCACCTGCTCGCCCAGCTGGAAGCCAACCAAAAGGTCTTTCTTCCGGCATCCGAGCTTGGCAGCCGCATGGCGAGGCTGGTCGCCAATGACACGATGGCGATCAAAGGCGCCGCCCAGACCCCGGCGGTCCATCCAATTGTCAATCAGGGCCATCAGGACGGGGAGTTCTTCTTTGTGCGCTCCGATCTTCCCAGCGTCTCAGCGCTCATGCTCCACCTGTCCTCCGGGGACCCGGCAGCCGATTCCCAGCTGGGGGACGCAGTAAACGAACTCCACCACACCATCCAGCAGACCGCACGATCCACCCTGCGGCTCAAGCTTCAGCCCCAACTCGAAGTGCTCCAAAGCATGGAAGAGCTGCCCGAAGCCCTTGCCTCCAGCAAGGTCGGGCATGCCCTTGTTCTCGAGGTCCAGGGCAAGCTCAAAAAACAGCTGACCTCCCAGTGGGCCGGACTCGCCCAGCTCAAGGTGAGGCTGCGGCACTTCCGCCTGGAGGACGGAACCGTTCGCGAAGTTGGCCGCAAGGACTTCCCAAAAAGCCGGATGCCCCTGAAAACCTGGGAAGAGGATGAGGAATTCGCGGCACGGGCGTTCATGAAGGCAGGCAGGAAACTCTCAAAACACCTCTCACGAAAAGGACTCGATGATTTTCTCTGGAGCATGGTTGCGGGGGATTAGCCCAAGAGTGCGTGCGACTCTGCTTGGGGTGTTGCTTGCTGCACTTCTGGATTCAGGTGCATTCGCACGGGACGCCCCCAGCTTCTGGATCAGCAGCCTTGAGGGCAAGCGCTTCGACTCCCGCAGAGTCGGGGACGAGCCCTTCGTGGTCAGCTTCTTCTTTGTCAACTGCCAGCCCTGCATCCGGGAGATGCCGCTGCTCAACTCACTGATGGACGAGCGCTTCCCCAAGGTGCCCCTGCTCTTCATTGACCCTTTGCGCGAGGACAGCCGTGAGGCGGTTCAGGCGTTTGCAAACCGCCTTGGGGTTCCAGAGGCAAGGGTCTACCGTGACCGCTCGGGGATGATTGCGCGCAAGTTCTTCAAGGGTGGAAAAACGGTCTTTCCGACCATCATCGGGATCCATGATGGCGAGGAGATTTTCCGCTACACCGGGCTGGAGGACGAGGTGCTGGAAGAACTGGTGGAAGAGCTGGAGGACGCACTGTGAAGGCAGGATCCTTGATGCTCTCTCGAACCCTGCTGGTAATCGCCCTTCTGCTAGGTGTTACTGCTGCAGTTCATGCGGCCAAGCCCCCGGCGCTGCTCAGCCCGGTGGTCTCGCTGGGTCCGATCACCACCGTGCAGCGCCAGATCATCTTCAACCACCTGCAGGCAGAAATCTCGGAGCGCTTCGAGCTGATCTCGCAACGCCGCTACGAGGAAGCCCAGCAGAAGGCATTCGAGGAACTGGAGTTCGAGGAGTGCACCGAGGAGAACTGCATCCGCTATGTGCAGGACACCCTGCAGGTGGAGGTCCACTTCTCCCTGCAACTGCTGCAGGATGAGAAGATCACGCAGCTGACGCTTGCCATGGTGGACCTTGACCGCAAGGTGGTGAAGGCGGAGGTCTGCGAGGACTGCTCCACCTTAGGCTTGAATGAGAGTGTCTCGGACCTCGTTGAGGAGATGTATGATGAAATTGACTTCGACCGGCTTGCCCTGCCTTACGACACGCGGCTCGACCCTTCCGAGAAATTCCCGGAACTTGCCCCGGCGGTGCGGGCGACTATTCAGCTGCACACCGAACTGGGATTCTCCACCGTGAAGATGCTCATCCCCAACAGCAAGACGGATTGGTTTGAGACTCCTGCAACTTGGTTGTTGCCGGGGCTGGGGGTGGGGCTGGGGCTGGGGGGGAACAGGAGGAACCACTTATTGATCCCCCCTTATTCAACTCATTGACACCATATGGAAGAACCAACGATAAACCAACAAAAACAGTAGGGTTTGAGCTCCGACGGGGAGCCTCTACAGTTCTCAACAGATCTCGGGGCTGGGGCAGAATAGGGGGAACCACTGAATCTGGTTTCAGAACCACCTAAGGGCGGTCTCTCAAACTGAAAACAGAATCTGGTTTCAGAACGAAACTGAATCTGGTTGCAGAACAGTGTGGTCTCTCAAAACCAATACCGGTACTGAAACTGGTTTT
>CAJWCD010000024.1:0-30573 GCA_913020725.1 uncultured Pseudomonadota bacterium | reverse complement strand
GTCATTGTCTTCATGAATGATGGTGAGAGTCAAATCACTGTCCGTGGGCACGGCAATGGTGCCGTCAGAGCCAGACGTCCCCTTGGTACCTTCGGAGGCACAACCTCCAAGCAAGGCGAGGGAAGCCACGAGGGCAAAAATTAGCTGGATGAAAGATCGTTGCATACTCATGGTCACCTTAGATTAAAGGAAGGAATGAAAGGCCCCGCTCCATGCGGATCGCCCAAGACATGCCCATAGTTTCACGGATTGTTAGATGCAGATCAATGATATAAACAGCTGATTATATAAAATACTAGAAAGAATTTGTAAGGACTCGTAAATTCTAGTAAAAAATATGGCAGAAACACCAGAAGCCGCCCGTTTCTTTCAAAGCCGGGAGTCGGCAGGCGCGAACCCTGCCCGCGAATCGAAGGCGGAAGTTTGCTTGCCACGGATCACACGGATCAAATGATCTGATCCGTGTGATCCGTGGCTGGGTCAAGAGGGTCAGCTCAGCAGGCTGAGCTGGTGGTGGGCGACGATGAGCTTGTCGGTGAGGGATTCCAACTGCTCGCGGAGAGCCGAGTGGTTGTCGCAATGGTTGAGGACGTAGTGCAGGGTCCGGAAGACCTCCTCGGTGTGGGGACGCTTGGGCAGGGTTGAGAGGCGCAGGTACTTGTCGAGGGTGCGGGTGACGAGCGTGCTGCCGTCCTGGTTGGCGGTCCAGATGCCGGACTCCATCGCAAGGTCGAGCTTGCTTTTGAACGTCGCCTGCTGCCAGTACTGGATGGCGAGGAACATCGCCGAGACGAGCTGCTCACGGAAATCCCCGTTGAGTTGGTCCGTCGCAAGCGAGGCGGTGCGAAAGTCGTGGTCGTCGTCGTGGTCGTCCAGGTTCATGCGAAGCCCTCCTTGTTGAAGAGTTCTCCGGGAGCCACGCCAAAGACATCGGCGAGTTTGAGGATCTGCTCAAAGCTCGGCGAGCGCTGCCCGTTTTCGATGGAGCTGACCATCACCTCGGAGTAGCCGAGTTGGCTGGTCAGGTTTGCTTGGGTCCAGTGGTGTGCGTGACTCAGCTTGCGGACCCTGAAGCCAAAATCGTGTCGTGTCATCAAGAATATCCTTTCCCCCCTAGGTTCCGGTAACCCACCCGTGCTTGTGTGGAACCTTAACGTGGTGTTTTCCATAAGTCCATAAACTCAAAGTTAGTAAAACATAATTTTCTGGTTTTTACTATTTTTTGCGAATTGTTTTTGGGGTTAGACGGTTGCTGTGTACTTTCAGAGTCGATTTTGACTTTTTCAGCAAGCCCCAATTATTTGCAAGATATCAAAAAACAGTTTTGTTTAAATTATTGATTTTGTTGAATTTTATTTTCTGTGACTGGAACAAAATGGAAAGGAAAATCTGAAAAAATTCAGGCGTCTGGCAAGTTTTTCGAAGATTTCAGGCGGCTTGTGCAGAAAACGCCAGTGCAATGATGCGGACGGTCTCTTTCCAGAGGCCAAGTTGGGAGAGGGTTTCACGGTCATGCCACTGGACGGCTTGCGCATCGTCTCCGGCGTGGGGGACTCCGGAACTCCACTTGCTCCAGAAATCGACCAACGTGTAGTGGTAGTGCACCCGTCCATCCGGATCACGCACGAGCGAATCCACCACATCAAGCAGTTCTGGAGCTGCGATCTCTAGTCCGGTTTCCTCCCGGATTTCCCGAATGGCGGCCTCGGCAACCGTTTCTCCTAGCTGTTGCGCTCCGCCGGGCAGGCTCCATTCACCAAGCCGGGGCGGACGCCCCCGCCGGATCAGCAGCACGGACTCTCCTTTCAGCACCACCACGCCCACTCCCACAAAGGGTCGGGTTGGGTACGCTCGGGAATCAGGCATCGATCGGCTCCAGCCATTCCGGGGTTTGTGGTTCGGCGAGTGCGGTGGAATTGCAGAGCGGGCGAGGCATCGTGGTTCAGGAAATGAACAGCACTAGCAAGTATGACAATAGTGTTACCAGCGCCAATCCGGAGAAGCAGCCCAGCGGCGTCGGGGTCCAGCCCGGGAGCGTGGGCGTTCCGGGAAGTTTTGTGTGCGCGCGGTTTGCAGTCATGAGGATTTCGTCTCCGGAACGATGCGGCGGATGGTGTTGGGCAACGGAAACGGCGTGAGTTCGACTCGTCCGGATTCGAGCGTCACCGGATTTTGCGCCTCGGCGATGGCGTGTCGCACCCAGCCCAGCGCGGCACGCATCCCGTCCTGCGTGATCAGCGAAACGCTGGTGAGGCGTCCGATCTCGTTGCCGTCGTGAAGCAGTGGTGCGCCTGCCGCAGCCTTCACGCTCTCCGGGATGCGCAGGCCCACGAGTTGCCAGTTTGGATGCCCCCGGTGGAACATGCGGGCGTGCGGCTCTTGGCCAATGTAGCAGCCCTTCGTGTAAGAAATGTGATCGCCCAGCGCGGCTTCCTGCGGAAAGTTCTCCGGACCAAAATCATTACCGGGACACGGTAGCCCCTCGGCGATGCGCACGGCGTCCACGGCCTCGGTGCCGACCAAATCGCATTCCGGAGCGGAGTTCAGTACGGACGCCAACCACTCGGCGGCCCCTGCAATCGGCAGCAAGCAGCCCCAACGGGTTTGCGTGCCCCACGGCACTGGAGCCGCATGGAACTCGAATTCGCCAAACGAACCCGTGCAGGCTTGCTCTGGAATCCCAAGGCGGTGCAGGGCCACTGTTGATTTGGAACCAAACAGATCCATGCGGATTTGCTCGCGGCTCAAGAAGGCGAGGGTGACGTCTTCGCGGACGAGGTAGTGGTCGAGCAAGGTGCCAACGGCAATGCCCGCTTCCGCTTCGCAGCAGATCACGACGCATTCCGCAGCGAGCTTCAGCACCTCCAAGCGCTGTTTGATCTTGCCCTTGCTCCCGCAGAATAAATTGGGTTGCCAACGTCCGCAGGGTAAACCGACGATATCGTTCGTGAGCAGCCCATGCAGGAAGTGGCTGGCGTCCGGACCCTTGACTTCGATCAGTGGACGAATTTGCAGGTCCAACACCCCACAGCCGTGCAGGATAGGGTTGATTTCCGGCTCCAGTCTGTTACCGTATCGCAAAGCTTGGAAGCGGTCCCCGACTGTTTTAAGCACTGCACCACGGTTTGTGTGCAGGTCAACAAGGGGTTGTAGTAGGCTCATTCGGAACTTGGTGTTGGTTGTGACAAGGGTTTCAGTGTAGCGCATGCTTCGAAAAGCTTAAGCGAAAACCCAACCCTTGTAACATCATGGCAGACATCATTTCTGGAAAAACCATTCGAGATCAGATTCTTGAAGAGCTTCGTCCGGAGGTCGAACGCCTCACCAACGCAGGAACCCAACCGTGCCTCGCGGTCATTCTTGTGGGGTCCGACCCCGCTTCGCAGGTGTACGTCGGCAGCAAGCGCCGCACCTCCGAACAGCTTGGGATGCGCTCGCTCTCGCATGACCTTCCGGCCACCACCACCCAAGAGGAACTGGAAGCACTCATTCGCCAGCTCAACGACGACCCCACCGTGCATGGCATCCTCTGTCAACTTCCGCTGCCGGACGAACTAAACGAAGTCCGCGTGATCCAGACGCTCTCGCCGGACAAAGACGTGGACGGTCTCCATCCCATCAACGCCGGGCTGATTGCGATGGGCACGCCGAAATTTATCTCCTGCACTCCCTACGGAGTCCTCCAGCTGCTCAAGCGCAGCGGCGTGCAAACTTCCGGAAGCCACGCGGTTGTGCTGGGGCGCAGCAATCTCTTTGGACGCCCGATGGCAACCCTGCTCTCCAGCAAGGGCTGGGATGCGACGGTCACCACCTGCCACTCCCGCACCCGCGATTTGCCGTCTGTGACAAGTCAGGCGGACATTTTGATTGCCGCGCTTGGACGGCCTGAGTTCGTCACCACCGAGATGGTCAAGCCCGGAGCGGTGGTCATCGATGTGGGCATCAACCGCATTGAGGACGCCAGCGCCCCCAAGGGCAGTCGGCTTGTGGGCGATGTCGCCTACGGCCCGGTTTCGGAAATCGCCTCGGCGATCACCCCCGTGCCCGGCGGCGTGGGGCCGATGACAATCGCCATGCTGATGGTGAACACCGTCAACTCCGCCCGCTGGCAACAGGGTTTGCCGTCCTTGGAGTTGTAAAATTTTCGTTGATCATTGGGAGCATTCCGTCTAGACTTGCACCCCGTAGTGTGCCGTCTGGGGATGGACGGCAGCTTGCTGCATTCCGCAGCGCTTTCTTCACTTTCCGGATTTCCGGAGCAAAACCAAGGAGCATGATATGGAACGTGTGTTCAACACACTGCTGGCCGCTGCGTTGCTGGCGGTGTTGGCCGTCCCGGCGCTGGCCTTCAAACCGGCGGTCGTCTTTGACATGGGCGGCAAGTTCGACAAATCCTTCAACGAGGGTATCTGGAACGGCACCGAGCAGTTCCGCAAAGAAACGGGCATCCGCTACCGCGAAGCCGAGGTCACGCAAGAAGCTCAGCGTGAACAGTACCTGCGCCGCTTTGCGCAGAAAGGATCCGAGGTGGTGATCGCCGTGGGCTTCGCGCAAGCTTCGGCTGTCGAGAAGGTCGCCCAGGAGTTCCCGAACACCAAGTTCAGCATCATTGATGTGGATTGGCTGAACCTGCCGAATGTGCAAGGCATCGCTTTCAAGGAGCATGAGGGGTCCTTCCTTGTCGGCGTGCTTGCCGCGATGAAAAGCGAGACTGGCAAGGTCGGCTTTGTCGGCGGCATGGACATCCCGCTGATTCGGCGCTTCGCCTGTGGGTACGAGCAAGGGGTGAAATACATCAACCCCAAGGCCACCGTCTATCAGAAGATGACAGGCTCCACTCCGGCGGCGTGGAATAACCCGACAAAAGGTGGAGAACTGGCGAAGAGTATGTACGACAACGGTGCGGACATCGTTTATGCAGCAGCAGGCGGCACCGGACTGGGGGTGTTGCAAGCAGCGGCGGACAACAAGAAACTCGCCATCGGTGTGGACAGCAACCAGAACCACATCCAACCCGGATATGTGTTGACCTCCATGCTCAAGCGTGTGGACGTTGCGGCCTACGAAATCTTCAAGACGGCTCACGAAGGGACCTGGAAGCCCGGCGTCAAGGTCTTGGGCCTCGCCGAAGATGGCGTGGGCTGGGCACTTGACGAACACAACGCCCATCTCATCAGTAGCGCGATGAAGAACAAAGCGGAGCAGGTTCGTCAAGATATTAACTCCGGCAAACTCCGAGTCCATCGCTACGACGACACCATGTCTTGCCTCTCACATCAGGCTCTGATCAGGAAGTAAATCAGCACATTGATCCTGATTGACCACATCCGGAGCGGTCTCCGCTCCGGATTCCCTCCATTTTTACTTGTTTGGCGGCAGCGTGATTTTCAGAATTATTCTTGTTCTTGTCCTTGTGCTGGGGTGCTACGGCACGAATCCGGTGTTGGGGCAGGATGTTCTGAGTTTGGAAAAACTACCGAACGCGTTGCAAGCCCTGCAGGGTAACGAGATCCGCTACCGTAAAAACTACCTCGGCAAGTCTGTGCAAGCCTCCGGGCGTTTTCTGCGACTGTCCCCAATTGCCAATCAGGTTCCGGAAGCATGGGCACTGCTCATTGATTCCGGCAAGTTGCAATTTCGTTGTCTGCTGACTCCGAACGAAGCCATCAACTTTGCCGAATTTGAATCCGGCATGGCCGTCCGCGTGGAAGCTCGGCTGGCTAAGCCTGTTGGTTCCGGACGGGAGGCGCTGCCTTTGGAGGATTGCCAAATCGCTAAGGCGCGGCCCCCTTTGCCCAAGGGTTTTCGTCTAACTGGACGCTGGAAGGGCTGCCTGATCCGCTTGGGCCTCAAGCCGCAGAGTGGGAAAAGCTGCTCGCTCTACTTGACCCTCCGGGGCAAATCTGGAGCAGTGTCCCTGAAAACGGTGCAAAGCCGGGACGGGCGTAAGATTGAAGTGCGCAACGCCCGCATTGAGGACGGCAGGCTCTTGGGCTGGACCAGCCACTACCCCTACAGCGGCAAAAGCGGGGAGTACACTTGCAAACTCCCGGAACCGGATCTCCGCTTCGACTGTGACTGGAAATCCGGGAACCGCGAGGGCACTCTGCGTTTCAAGCGGTTGCGCTGATCCCGAATCCTCTTGAACCTTCTAGGGCATCCCCGCTAACGTATTTGTTTTCGCATTCACAGAAACGCCAATGCCCCGTCCCATCATCATTGATACCGACCCCGGACAAGACGACGCAATTGCGCTCCTGCTTGCACTCGCGTCTCCGGAGCAACTGGAAATTCTTGGCATTGTCACAGTTGCCGGCAACGTCCCGCTCGACAAAACCACCCACAACGCCCGCGCCCTCGTCGAGTTGGCCAAACGCCCCGACGTTCCGGTCTACGAAGGCTGTCCGGGACCGTTGGTTCACGATCTCGTCACCGCCGAACACGTCCACGGAAAAACCGGTTTGGACGGCTGGGACATCCCGGAGCCAACGCATCCGCTCCAGCCGCAGCACGGCGTGGATTGGATCATCGACACGCTCCAGAATGCTGAAGACAATTCGATCACACTTTGCACGCTCGCACCGCTCACAAACATCGGCATGGCGATTGCGAAGGCGCCAGACATCCTCCCGAAAATCCGCGAAATCGTGATCATGGGCGGGGGTTTTTTTGAGGGTGGAAACATCACGCCCACCGGGGAGTTCAATATTTTTGTGGATCCCCACGCGGCCCGCGCTACTTTCGAGTGCGGACGGCCCCTCACCGTCATGCCGCTCGATGTCACTCACAAGGCTCTCATGCAGCGGGAATGGCTGGAAAGCTTCAAAACGCTCAACACCTCTGTTGGGAAGGCCACTTACGGGATGCTCAATTTCTACGAGCGGCACGACGTGGAAAAATATGGCACCACCGGCGGGCCGCTACACGATCCTACTGTGATCGCCTACCTGCTGCGCCCGGAATTGTTCAAGGGCAAGTTCGTCAATGTGGAGGTGGAAACCCACTCGGCGCTGGCGATGGGCATGACTGTGATGGACTGGTGGAACGTCACTGACCGCGAACCCAACGCGACCGTGATGCACTCCATTGATGCCGACGGTTTTTTCGAACTGCTTTACGAACGGTTAGCCAAGCTCTGAAGGCTGTAGGGGTTTAGGTGATAGCACGGGTGGCGTACCCGCGCACAACATGGGGGAGGTAGCGCGAGAGAAGGGACAGGTCTCGAATTGGGTGAGTTGCATTTACGAGTTGAATCCGCGCATGAAAACAGCATGAGGTTCTTGTCAGTTCTTGTGCGTTCTTGGCTGAATTTTAAAACTGAAAACTGAAAACGAAAATCTGAAATGCCCGCCGCCATTGAACTGATCGGCATCAGCAAGCACTTTGGTGCCGTACAGGCCAACCACGACGTCAACTTGACGGTGAAGTCCGGGACGATTCACGGCATCATTGGGGAAAACGGCGCGGGCAAGTCCACGTTGATGAGCATCCTCTACGGCTTCTACCAAGCCGATGCCGGGGAGATTCGCGTACAGGGCAAAGCGCTGAAGATTCACAGCGCCCACGACGCCATCGAATCCGGGATTGGGATGGTGCATCAGCACTTCATGCTTGTGGACACCTTCACCGTGCTGGAAAACGTGGTGCTGGGGGTGGAGTCCGGATTCCAACTCGACCGCTCCTTGGAGAATGCGCGTCAGGAACTGCTACGGCTGGAACGGGAGTATCGTCTGGAGGTGGATGCCGATGCGCTCATCCAAGATCTGCCCGTGGGTTTGCAACAGCGCGTGGAAATCCTCAAGGCGCTCTACCGGGGGGTGGACATCCTCATCCTTGACGAACCCACCGGGGTGCTGACCCCGCAGGAGGCGGATGACCTTTTTCATATCCTCTCCGAACTCCGCAGCCAAGGGAAGACGGTGATCCTCATCACCCACAAACTCCGGGAAATCATGGCAGTCACCGACCACGTTTCGGTGATGCGGCAAGGAAAAATGGTCGCACACCGCCTGACTTCCGAGACGAATCAGGAGGAACTCGCCGAACTGATGGTGGGCCGCAAGGTGCTGCTGCGCGTGGACAAGGCTCCAGCGCATCCGGGCGAACCCGTGCTGGCGGTCGAACACCTCAGCGTCCGGGACGAGGCTGGAGTTGAGCGCGTCAAGGATGTGAGTTTTGAAGTCCGGGCCGGCGAGATCATTGGTGTCGCGGGGGTTTCCGGAAACGGGCAGACCGAGCTTCTGGAGGTCATCACAGGAATCCGCCCCCTTCAGCAAGGACGGCTGCGGCTCAACGGCACAGAAATCACTCCGGAGGCTCATGCGGACGGGGCACGGCTCCGCGAGCTTGGGCTGGCGCATGTTCCGGAAGACCGACAGCGCATGGGCTTGGTGAGCACTTTTGAGGCCGCCGAGAACATCATCCTCGGCTACCACCGCGATCCGAAATACAATGGACTCATCGAAATGAACCGTAAGCAAATCATCGCGGAGGCGCAGCGGGAAATGACTGCTTACGATGTGCGTCCGGCCAATCCGCTGTTGCGCTCCTCCCTCTTCTCCGGAGGCAACCAGCAGAAGCTCGTCGTTGCCCGCGAGATGGAACGCGATCCCAGCCTACTTGTGGTCGGGCAGCCGACACGGGGGGTGGACATCGGTGCAATCGAGTTCATCCACCGCCGCATCCTCGCCATGCGTGACGCGGGCAAAGCCGTGCTGCTGGTCTCAGTGGAACTCGATGAAATCCTCTCGTTGAGTGATCGCATCCTCGTGATGTTCAGTGGACGACTGATGGGTGAAATCCCGGTGGCGGAAGCGGACGAACGGGCCATCGGCTTGCTGATGGCAGGTGTACAACAGGAGGCCGCATGAGCGTACGCACCGCCAATATCCTCGTCGTCACCCTCATCACCGTCATCAACCTGCTGATTGCCTTCGTCATCTCCGGAGTCTTTGTCTGGTCGGTGGGAGAGGATCCACTGTTTGCGCTGGAAACGCTGCTCTATGGCGCATTCGGCTATGATGAAGGCATTGGTTACACGCTCTACTACACGACCAACTTCATCTTCACCGGACTCGCCTTCGCGGTGGGTTTCCACTGCCGACTCTTCAACATCGGCGCGGAAGGGCAAGCCTACATCGGCGGACTGGGCGTGGGGCTGGTGTGTCTCTGGTGGGGAGATTGGCCGACGTTGCTGGTGTTCCCCCTCGCGGTGCTGGCGGCAGTGGTGTTGGGCGGAATTTGGGGGGCAATTCCGGGATACTTGCAGGCCAAGCGCGGCAGCCATGTGGTGATCACGACCATCATGTTCAACTTCATCGCGTCCGTGCTGATGGTCTATTTGCTCGTCAACGTCCTCATCCAGCCGGGGCAGATGTCTCCGGAGTCTCGCGAATTCGGGCAGGGTGGTTTCCTTCCGGCAATGCACGAAATCCTCGCCCCACTCGGCATCGAGATCACGCCGACGCCACTCAATTTCACCTTCTTCTGGGCGTTGTTCTGCGCGTTTCTCGTCTGGCGTTTTGTCTGGCACACACGCTGGGGCTACGAACTCCGGACCGTGGGCGCGAACGAAACCGCAGCAGTTTACGGCGGCATCAGCGTCACGCGCAACACGATCCTCGCGATGGCGATCTGTGGAGGCTTGGCAGGTTTCGTGGGCATCAACGAGTTGATGGGCTTCAACCACCGTATCCTCCTCAACTTTCAGTTCGGCTACGGGTTCACGGGCATCGCCGTTTCGCTGATCGGTCGCAACCATCCCTTCGGCATCTTGCTCGCTGCTCTGCTCTTCGGTATCCTCTATCAGGGCGGAGCGGAACTCGACTTGGAGATGGAGTTCGTTGATCGCAATATGATCGTCCTTATCCAAGGCTTGGTAATCCTCTTCGCAGGAGCTTTGGAAAACCTCTTCCGCCCGCAAATCGAGGCGTTCGTGAAACAGCTCGGTTCCAAAAACCAAACCCGGACGGTAGCAGCGGCGTAAGGGGATGCGATGGCACTGACGGATGAGGACCGGCAAGCCCGACTGGAACGTCTGAATGCCTTAGAGCAACGCAAGGATCGGCTGGAGCAGTTGTTGGCGGAAGCTGTGCGGGAGCAGAATCCGGGCGAGCAGTACCTGTTCCCGTCGAACCACGCCGACCTGCCACTTCGGGAGGTTGCGAATTTCCGCGCCCAGCGCTCCGGCTTCGCCCATTTCAACCCGCAGCAAGCCAGTATCGAACCGCGACCGGAATTCCGGCCCGTTGACTTGGAGAGTATTCGCACCAAACTGGATGAGGAGGCTCCGCAACCGCCCCAAACTCCTGCCCTGCAAACTCTGGAGCCGGAACCTACTGAGGCTGCGGACACCACAGCAGGGGTAGCAGTGACAACGGAGGAAACTGTAGCAAATGCAACCGAAACTGCTGCCGAAATCAATGCGGAAGTAAACGACTCTTTGCCGGAAGCAGTGGAAGATTCCGAAGAGGATGACTTGGAAATTCCTACTGCATCAGAAGATGCTGAAGCCTCCGAAAGGAGCTAATGAACATCAGGAAACCTCATGGCTGAACAAATTGGACTTGAAACCTCCGGACGGGATCTGGAGTTTCTGGCGGATGTGCCGCAGCGTCTGGAAGCAGAAGTGGCGCGGGCGGAGATTTCGATGTCCGAGATCGCCCGCTGGGAGGTGGGCTCGGTGGTGCGCTTCGACAAGGTTCTAGGCGAATCGGTGGATCTGCTCGCCGGAGACCGCTTGATCGCCCGAGGCGAGGTGGTGATCGTCAATGACCGCTACGGACTGCGAGTCAGCGAAATCACCCACCCGGACGAGCGTGTGAACGGAAGGCGGCGTTAGCGCAGATCAGGCGGCTTCCGCAAATGCGGTGCGGGCGGCGGCGGCGGTTTGTTCCAAATCGTCATCGGAATGTGCCGTCGACAGGAACAGTGACTCAAATGCGGAGGGGGCAAGGTAAATCCCTTGCCGCAACATGCTCTGGAAAAACCTTGTGAAGCGGGCGGTGTCGCTTTTGAGAGCGTCCTGATAATTCCGGACGGGCTCTTCCGAGAAGAACATCCCGAACATCCCGCCCATGCAAACCGTTTGCAGCGGAATGCCGATTTGCTGGGCCGCGCTTTGGAATTCCTGAGTGAGCCATGCAGATTTGCGGGCAAGCTCCGGAAAGGGGTTTTCGGATTTGAGCAGTTCCAGCGTGGTCAATCCAGCGGCCACCGCAAGAGGGTTTCCGGAAAGCGTGCCCGCTTGATAAACAGGTCCGGCGGGTGCGACCTTGAGCATGATGTCCTGACGACCCCCATAGGCGCCAACGGGCAATCCGCCACCGATGACTTTGCCGAAAAGCGAGAGATCCGGGATGATGTTGAACAAGGCTTGGGCTCCGCCAAAATCCACGCGGAATCCGGTCATCACCTCGTCGAAAATCAAGAGGATGCCTGTACGGTCGCAGAGGCTGCGCAGCCCTTGCAGGAAGTTACGCTCAGGTGCGATCATGCCCATGTTGCCCGCAACCGGCTCCAAGATGATTCCAGCGATTTCCTCCGGATGCGCTTCAATGAGTTCCAAGACAGAATCGAGGTCGTTGAACTCGGCCAGCAGCGTGTGTTCCGTGAAGGAGTCCGGAACTCCGGGAGAATCGGGAATGCCCAGCGTGGTTGCGCCGGAACCGGCTTTGACGAGCAGGGCATCCACACTGCCATGGTAGCAACCCTCGAACTTGACGATCTTGTCGCGTCCAGTGTAACCCCGCGCCACGCGCAGCACACCCATCGCGGCCTCGGACCCGGAATTGACCAGTCGCACCAGTTCCACACTCGGCACGGCCTCGTTGATCAACTCGGCCAGCCGCACCTCTCCAGCGGTGGGGGTTCCGAAGGAGGTGCCCCGACGCAGGGCATTTTCCAGTGCCGCTGTCACCTGCTCGTGCGCGTGTCCTAGAATCATTGGTCCCCATGAGCCGATGTAGTCGAGGTATTCGTTGCCGTCAACATCGTAGAGCCGCGAACCCTGTGCCCGCTCGATAAAAATTGGGGTACCGCCGACGGCCTTGAAAGCGCGGACGGGACTGTTGACCCCACCGGGGATGCGTTGTTGCGCTCGCTGGAACAGTTCGGAGGAGGTTCGGGTTTGCATGGATGGCGTTGGCAGAGTTGTTGAATTCCAAGAATGAAGAAGACCAGTTTGAAAATCCCCCCAAGACTTGTCAAGCCGACACCCTAGCCATGCGCTTTTTTTTGATCAACCTCCACAACTGTCAGGGACGGTTCCTGCTGTACAGCGTCCTCGCGCTCGGATTCCTGACGGCCTGCGGTGGTTTTAGCATGCGCAGCAGTTACGATCCCACCTACGAAGTGATCGACCGAGGTGGCCTGGATGTCCTCATTCGGGGGCGTGCGTGCGCTGTGGAAAAGCAAGAGGCCGAACGTCTTGCACAGGAGACCGCGGGCTTCCATCTGCGTTCCGTGGTCAAGGGCGAACGCTACATTCCCAAATTCAAGACGGTGCGGATTTACGCAGACGGCAACCGTTGGTGCGCCGAGGTTGCGGTGCGTCCCCAGAGGCTGGACTGAGCTTCTCGTGTTCCGGATTGCTTGCCTTTTTTCCGGGGGGTGGTAGATTAAATGAACCTGGTCCCGTGATCACAATCACCTGACCTCTGTCTCATTTTCTATGCCGATGCCAACAACTGACCCTTCTGAGCCCCAACTGCAGCGTTTGACGCTCCCGATGCTCCCGATGCGGGACATCGTGGTTTTTCCGCACATGACCGCCCCGTTCTTTATTGGTCGTGCGTTTTCCATCGCCTCGCTTGAAGAAGCCCTCGCGCAAGACCGCCGCATCTTTGTGGTCGCCCAGCAGGATCCGCTCGTGGAGGAGCCCGGTGCCGATGACCTATTTTCCGTAGGCACGATTGGACAGGTGCTTCAGATCATGCGGCTCCACAATGGGACGATCAAGGCGCTGTTTGAGGCAAAATCCCGAGGAAAACTCATAGAGGCCCGGTTGGGTGACCCGTACTATGCCGCGCTCGTCGAACCGATTTTCGAAAGTGAGGAGCAGCATCCGGAACTGGTCGCGCTCAGCAAGAATGTCCGCAGTGAGTTCAAGCGTTACTTGAAGGAAGTCAAGCGGCATACCGAGGGCATCGAAAAACTCGCGATCGATTCCGAATCACCCTTCCGGCTCGCCGACAGGATTGCGCCGCTGCTCAATATGGATCTCAAGAAGAAGCAGGAACTGCTGGAGATTGAGGATCCCCACAAGCGTCTCGAGGTGGTCTTTGAGCGGATGCTGGAGGAGTGCGAGTTCAAGAAGGTCGAGCGCAAGCTCAAGGAGCGCGTGCAGGGTCAGATTGGCCGCACCCAGAAGGAGTATTACCTCAACGAGCAGGTCAAGGCGATCCAGAAGGAGCTCGGACAGGGCGAGGACGGCAAGGCCGAGCTTGAGGAGTACACCAAGAAACTGGAGGAACTGTCACTGCCGGAAGAGGCCAAGGAGATGGGGGAGCGCGAGCTGAAAAAGCTCAAGATGATGCCGCCCATGTCCGCCGAGGCCAACGTGGTCCGGAACTACCTCGACTGCTTGCTCTCCATGCCGTGGGATGAGAAGACCGAGGACAAGTTTGACCTTGATGAAGCCGAGCGCATTCTTGACGAACACCACTACGGTTTGGAGAAGATCAAGGAGCGCATCATCGAATACCTCGCGGTCGCAAAACAGGTGGGGCAAATGAAGGGGCCGATCATCTGCCTCGTTGGCCCTCCCGGAGTCGGCAAGACCTCCTTGGCACGATCTGTTGCTGAAGCCCTCGGACGCAAATTCACACGCATCAGCTTGGGAGGCATCCGGGACGAAGCCGAGATCCGCGGACACCGCCGCACCTACGTTGGTGCGCTGCCGGGCAAGATCATCACCTCGCTCCGCAAGGTGAAGAGCTGTAACCCGCTCTTGCTGCTTGACGAGGTGGACAAGATGACCCGAGGCGTGATGGGCGATCCGGCAGCGGCGCTGCTGGAAGTGCTGGACCCGGAGCAGAACAACACCTTCATGGACCACTACCTTGAGGTGGAGTTCGACCTCTCCGATGTCCTCTTCTTCTGTACGGCCAACGTGGGGCAGAACATTCCGGTCACCTTGCAGGACCGCATGGAGATCATCAACCTTGCCGGTTACACCGAGTTGGAGAAGGGACACATCGCCTTCCAGCATCTTGTTCCCAAGCAGGTCGAGGAAAATGGGCTGAACCCAAAGCAACTTCACTTCCAGAACACCGCAGTCGCCAACATCATCCAGCACTACACCCGTGAGGCGGGTGTCCGGAACTTGGAACGCGAGATCGCTAAAGTCTGCCGCAAGGCCGCAACGCTACTAGTCCGCAACCCACGCACCAAGAAGATCAACGTCACGCCCAAGCGCGTCCGGGAAATGCTTGGTGTGCCGCGCTACAAGCACAACAGCGCCGAAGATAAAAGCGAGGTCGGAGTAACAACCGGACTTGCTTGGACCCAGGCGGGAGGCGAACTGCTCACCACCGAAGCGAGCATCATGCAGGGATCAGGAAAGGTGCAACTCACCGGCAAACTGGGTGACGTGATGAAGGAATCCGCGCAGGCGGCCCTCAGCTATGTCCGGACCAACGCAAACCCCTTGGGCATCTATTCCTCTGTCTTCCAGAAAACCGACATCCATGTACATGTTCCGGAAGGCGCGGTTCCCAAAGACGGCCCGTCGGCGGGCGTGACCATCGCCACCACCTTGGTCAGCGCGTTCACAGGAATTCCGGTACGGCACGATGTCGCCATGACCGGAGAAGTGACCCTACGTGGCAAGGTGCTGCCCATCGGTGGACTCAAAGAAAAACTGCTTGCCGCCAAGCGCGGCATGATCCGGACGGTTCTCATCCCCAAGAGAAACGAGAAAGATCTCGCAGAAATTCCGGAGGAGATCACCAAGGATCTCGCGGTCATCCCCGTACAGCAAATGGACGAAGTCCTCCAGCATGCGCTAGAACGGCTCCCGGCAGTTGTCATTGACCCACCAGAAGACGCCAACGAAGAAACGTCCGACACCCCAATGACAATTTTGCCGCAAGGAGATTACCCCGAAGGCGTTCCGGCCTATTCCCACAAATCCTATTCTTGATCCCCAGCCCATCATGACAGAGCAAACAGAGACCGCGACCTCGGAACGATCCGAGGTCATGATTGACGACATGGAACTTTCCGAGCGCGAGCAGGAACTTTTGCAGGCCACCCGTAACGCCGTCCAGGATTTCCTAGAGTCCGACGAAGAGGTGCTGCCGTTTGAACCAATGAGTTCCTTCCACCGCCGCATCGTCCACAAGGTGGGCACGCATTACAAACTCCACAGTCGCTCACTAGGCGAAGGCGACGATCGCTACGTTTGCCTGCTGAAATCTCCGGACGCGAAAATCTCCGAGAATCCGCGCCGCAAACCGCACGAATCTCCGGAGGCCCTGCGAGTGGACTACGGAATGGACACCTTCAACGCCAAGCCCGGAACCCAAGTCGTGTTGCGCAAGGACGGCAGCTTTGGCGTTCCGATGCGGGAGAAGGAGTTGGAAATCCTTGACCGCCGGATCATTACCAACGGCCTCTTCCGGATTCGCAAGGGGCGCCTCGTCTGCAATCAGGATCAGGGGTGGTAGTTCTTGGCCAGCGACAATCCCGCCCAGCAGACTTCGTTCGCGCTCGCCTACCTCGGTGACGCCCGCTATGCCCTCTGGTGCCGAGAACGGGTGTTGCAACTCAACCTCGGCTCCGGTCTTACCAATCAGCGGGTTACACAACTGGTCCGCTGCCAAACGCAAGCTCGCCTGCTGCGTCATCTGCTGCCTCTGCTGACACCTGCCGAACAGCAGGTTTGCCGTCGTGGTGTCAACATGAAGCCCCTCTCGCCTCCACGCCATGCATCGATCCGAGATTATCGACAAGCGACCGGCTTTGAATGCCTCGTTGGCTACTGGCACCTCAGCGACCGCTGGAACCGCTTTGAAGCACTGATGGCGGAGGATGTGCTTCAGGAGGAATTCCTCAGGGCATTGCAGGGCGGAACACTTCAGCAAGCAATCTTGCAGAGATAATCCCATGTTGTTTACTATCGCTGCGTTGCTAGGGTTGGGGACGTTATTCTTCATCACCTATCCTCTGTTTTTCCAGCCCTTGCGAAAGTACCAGCTTCCGGTTCCAGACGCTGAAGAATTCAGTCAGCGAGACGCGCTGCTGGCCGCGCTCAGCGAGTTGGAGGAGGATCAGTTGATGGGACGGATCTCCCGTGCCGACTACCAGCAGCAGAAGCTGACGTTGCAGCGGCAGTACCTTGCCGCCCGGGCAGCAGAAGAGGACCGTGAACTCGGAAAGCCGCCCTCCGTTCAGGAGGCTTCCGGCATCGGCAACGAAACATAACGGAAGCGATCCAGCGTCCCGAACTTGGTGAAGGACTGGACATAGTGCTGGGCGCCCTCCACGGTGGTGCAGTAGGGCAGGTTGTAGTGCAGGACGAGCCTGCGGATGTGGGTCGCGCCCATCTTGCGCTTGCGCGAGCGGGTGGTGTTGATGAGCAGTGCGACCTCTCCCCGGTGCAGAAAATCCTGGAGGCTGTCCGGCTGCCCCGGCTGCATGTGGACGCATTGGATGTCTGCAATCCCTGCTTGCTCCAGCACGTCGGCGGTGCCTGCCGTGGCAAGGATCCGGTAGCCTTGGCGAACAAGTTGCTGTGCGACGAGAACCATTTGCGCCTTGTCCGCGCCCCGCATCCCAATGAAAACACTGCGAGCGTTTGAAAGCTTCGGGCTGTAAACGGCGGCCTGCGCCTTCATGTATGCCTCCTCAAAACTCTTCCCACGTCCCATCACCTCGCCGGTTGACCGCATCTCCGGGGCAAGCTCCGCATCGGCTCCGGCAAAGCACGCAAACGAAAAGACGGTTTTCTTGACCGAGTAACCATCCGGGACGGTGTAGCGGTAGCCCAAGCCTTCCAGCGTTGCGCCCAGCATGAGCCGGGTGGCGTACTTGGCGAGCGGCTGACCGCTGGCCTTGCTGACAAACGGAACCGTTCGTGACGCTCGTGGGTTGACCTCAATGATGTACACCTCGCCGTCCTTGACCGCAAACTGCACGTTCATCAGCCCGCACACCTTCAGTTCCAGTGCCAGCAAACGGCCCTGCTCCTCGATGGTCCGCATGACTTCAGGAGAGAGTTGGTGGGGGGGCAGCACACAGGCACTGTCTCCGGAATGAACTCCAGCGGCTTCGATATGCTCCATGATGCCGCCAAGTTCCGCGTGTTCTCCATCTCCAATAAAATCGGCATCCACCTCAATGGCACCTACTAGAAACTCGTCAATCAGCACGGGATGCTCCGGGGCAGCGTTGAGGGCTTCGGCAAAGCATTCCTTGAGTTGCTCCTCGGAGGGCGCCACCATCATCGCTCGCCCGCCAAGGACGTAGGAGGGGCGCAACAACAGCGGATAGCCGATCTCGTTTCCGATTTGAACCGCCTCGCCCAGTGAGCGGGCCATGCCGTTGCGGGGTTGTTTGAGGTTGAGCTTGCGAAGCAGTCCCGCAAACTGCGCACGGTCCTCGGCGCGATCAATGCTCCGGAAGGGGGTGCCCAGCAACCGCACTCCGGCTTGCTTCAAGGCTTTCGCCAGTTTCAGAGGCGTCTGCCCGCCAAGCTGGACGATCACCCCCAAGGGCCGTTCCAACTCGACCACATGCATGACGTCCTCAAAGGTGATCGGCTCGAAGTAGAGACGATCGGAGGGGTCGTAGTCGGTGCTGACGGTTTCGGGGTTGCAGTTGAGCATGACCGCCTCGTAGCCCAACTCCCGGAGGGCAAAAGCCGCGTGGACGCAGCAATAGTCGAACTCGATGCCCTGCCCGATACGGTTAGGACCACTACCGAGGATGAGTACCTTGGGGGCATCAGTGGGCAGGGACTCGTTTTCATCCTCGTAGGTCGAGTAAAAATAAGGGGTTTCAGAAGGGAATTCGGCAGCGCAAGTGTCCACCAGTTTGTAGACCGGCAGGATGTTCCATTCGCGGCGCAGTTTTGAGATTTCCGCAGTCGTGATTTCTAGCAGAAAGGCCAGTCGTTCATCAGAAAACCCGAGGCGTTTCCAGTTCCGGAGCAACACCGGCGTCATCTCGCTGCGGCCTGTCTTCCGGATGTTTCGTTCTGCCGTGACCAGTGAACGGATTTGTGCAAGGAACCATGGATCGATGTGGCTGAATTGATGCAGGCGTTCATCGCTCCACCCATGTCGGATGGCGTCGGCCACGAACCAGATGCTCTGACTGCTCGGGAACTGAAGGAGTTTTTCAAGCACGGCTTCCGGGGGTCCAGGGTGCTTCGAGTAGTCCGGCTCATCGAGTCCGCAGGTGCCCGTTTCCAGCGAGCGCAGTGCCTTCTGAAACGATTCCCGGAAGGTGCGTCCAATCGCCATGACCTCACCGACCGACTGCATTTGGGTGCCGAGCAGGTCCGGCGTGGTCGAGAATTTCTCGAAGGTGAAGCGTGGAATCTTGGTGACAACATAGTCGAGGGACGGCTCAAAGCAGGCGGGGGTTTTGTGGGTGATGTCGTTCGGAATTTCGTCCAGCGTGTAGCCCACGGCAAGCTTCGCCGTGATTTTGGCGATGGGGAATCCGGTTGCCTTGGAGGCCAGCGCGGAACTCCGGGAAACCCGGGGGTTCAGCTCGATGACCATGACCTCGCCCGTTTCCGGATGCACCGCGAACTGGACGTTGGAGCCGCCGGTGTCCACTCCGATTTCGCGCATGATCGCCAGCGACATGTCGCGCAGTGCCTGATACTCGCGGTCGCTGAGCGTCTGCGCGGGGACCACGGTGATGCTGTCGCCCGTGTGGACGCCCATCGGGTCGAGGTTCTCGATGGAGCAGATGATGACCACGTTGTCCTTGTGGTCCCGCATCACCTCCAGTTCGTACTCCTTCCAGCCGAGGATCGACTGCTCCACCAGCACCTCACTGGTGGGGGAGACCGTCAGCCCACCGGAAACGATGCTACGCAGTTGTTCGGGGTTGTGCGCGATGCCGCCTCCGGCGCCTCCCATTGTGAAGGAGGGGCGGACGATGAGCGGGTAGGGTGTGGTTTCCGCGAAGGCAAGGGCATCCTCCACGGCAGCAACCATCGTGCTGGTGGGCATAGCGAATCCAAGCGACTGCATCGCCTTCCGGAACTCATCCCGGTCTTCCGCTTTGCGGATCACCTCCGGAGTGGCCCCAATGAGCTGCACTCCGTGCTTTTCCAAAATGCCATCCTCCGCAAGCCGCATCGCCATGTTGAGTGCGGTTTGGCCTCCCATCGTGGGCAGCAGCGCGTCCGGACGCTCCTGAATGATGATCTGTTCAACGGCATGGGGGGTGATTGGCTCGATATAGGTCGCATCCACCAAGCCGGGATCAGTCATGATGGTCGCGGGGTTGCTGTTGACCACCACCACCCGGTAGCCCTCCTCCTTGAGAGCCTTGCACGCTTGGGTTCCGCTATAGTCGAATTCGCAGGCTTGGCCGGTGACGATGGGTCCAGAGCCAATCAGGAGGATGGTGTGGAGGTCGGTGCGTTTCGGCATTGGGGGGTTAGATACGCCCCGTGGCTTTGTAGGTGAGCAGACCAATGTACTCGTGGGCGATGGTTTGCAGCCGCCCGAAGTTTTCCCAGTCGAAGATCTGCCACCAAGGCACGATGCGAGCGGTGTCCTGTTGGTTGGCGGCAAACGAATAATGCGCGACTTCCAGTTGCTGTTCCTCCTCCAGTTTCTCAAACACGCTACTGAGACGAAAAAGGTGGTAGTCGTGGGAGACGAGGAGGATGCGCTTGAGGTTGCGTTCTGCAATGATCTTCACCGTCTCCACGCCGTTTCCGTAGGTGTCTGCCGAGAGGTTTTCAATCACGATGTCCTCATCCTTGACCCCCATGCCCCGGAGGATGATGTGAATCCCCTTGATGGAAACGGGTGGGGCATAGGGCTCGGTCACTCCGCCCGTCACGATCACGAGTGGAGCCAAACCTTCCAGATAAAGCCGACCTGCCGTGTAGGCCCGCAGTGTGGAACTTGGGGTGGGGGCTCCGGAAGGGTGAACTCCCGCAGAAGCGACCACAATCGCGTCCACCTGTTTGTGGACACTTTCCGGGGTGAGCCACTTGAGTGGGAAGGCAAACCACTGGAAGAACCAACTACTCGTACTCAGCAGCAGCACCATCCAAACGGCCAGCAGGGTTTTGCTTTGCAGCGTCCAGCCGCTTCTACGCCAACTCGATCCGGCAAGAATCAGCAGCAGAATCAAAAAAGGAACGGGGCTGAAGAACAATTCTTCAAGGATCAGTTTGAGCGGCGCGGCAGTCACGTTGATTCAGGGCGAGGAGGTTGGGGGAGCGTTTCCCGGAGAAGTTGCAGCCCCCATTTTTCCGAGAAAACGGTTCACATGCTCCGTGAGGGTGACAGACCCGTCGTAGATGCGCTGAAGCCGCTCTTGCTTGCGCTGCGCCTTGCGGTCGTCTCGCAGCTTCTGGATGCAGTCGAGGAGCGCCTTGCGCTCTACGATGTCCTTGGGTTTGGCGAATGCCGCGCAAGAGGTTACGGGTGGCGCCGCTTCGGCAGAGAGATTCTCCTGCGCGGCAGTAGGCCGGGCAACCGCGAGCAGTAGCCCGAAACCGACGAGCAGCAGGAACGTCGAGACGGGGCAAGCACCACGAGGTGGAATGCGACGTGCAAGGGGCAACTTGTAAGTTTGGGGGAGATTCCTTAATCTCATCATGTTGAGGCCAAGACGTTTTGGTCCCATGCCACCGTGTCCGTTTCCCGCCCGTGATCAAACTCCTCATCGCCGTTGTGGCGATTGCACTAGCCTACTGGATTTATCGGCTCAAGAAGCAGCATTTCTTCGTCCGACACAAATCGCCGGAACCTGTGATCACCACGTTGGAAGGCGCCGAAGTGCGGGCGTTCCTAGACTGGGACACTCCAACCGAGTGCCTGCGTGATGATGGTCTGCGTTGCGGGGAACAATTTCGGGCGAAGCAGCCTCCGGACCTTCCGCACAGCGAACGGTGTCAGTGCGAAGCGGTCAAATTATTCTATACCTCTGCCGAGGTTTTTCAAGGGACATCCACACCAACGTCCCGAAAATCCGGACTGGGCGAACTCCCCGGCGAGGTGGCCTTGGCCCTGAGACTGCTGCTGCTGGAACTGCATGACTCGTCCATCAAAGAAAGTTTTATGGAATTTTGGGAGCGGCTTGGCGCGGAGCGCATTCCGGAGGAATGGCAGGAACCCATGCGCCAACTCCTCTCCCAAACCCATGATGGACTCCATCACACTCCAGAATCGACCTGAGCCTGCAACCCGCAGGCGGCTGGACACGGTTGTTGATTTTCCACGAATTTCTTCGCGAAACCCCTGATGAGACGAGTCTGGCGCTGGTTGCAGTGGCTGTTCTGGATCGGGATCCTCCTCGCAACCGCCTTGGGGATTGGTAGCGGGGTTTTCCTTTACGACCTGAGCAAGGAACTGCCCACCAACATTGACGCCGAACTGGAAAAACGTGACACGCGCCCTACGGTGATCTACGACCGCAATAGCAACCAAATTGACGAGCTTTACATCCAGCGGCGCATCATCGTGCCCTTCGAGGAGTTCCCGTCTCACCTAGTCCAAGCCCTGTTGGCGAGCGAGGACAGCCGCTTCTTCTCCCACTACGGCATTGACCCGATCCGGATTTTCAAGGCGCTCTACATTGACATCATGGCGGGTGGCTTTGTGCAGGGGGCCAGCACCCTCACCCAGCAGACCGCCCGGCTCTTCCTGCTCTCCACACAAAAGCTCATCATCCGCAAACTCCGGGAGTTGCTGCTTGCGTTCCAACTGGAGCGCCAGTTCACCAAGGAGCAGATCCTGAGCCTCTACCTCAACAAGGTCTTCCTCGGCAATGCGGAAGGGGTCGAAGCGGCGGCGCAGGGCTATTTTGGCAAGCACGTCCGCGACCTCACCGTGGCGGAAAGCGCCCTACTCGTGGGTGTGCTGCCCGCGCCTTCCCGCTACAACCCGAACGTCAACCCCGAACTCGCCCTGCAACGGCGCAATATGGTGTTGCAGCGCATGTTAGAGGAACACTACCTGACTCCGGGAGAGTATCGCGTGGCCCTTCAGGAACCACTCAAGCTGATCCGCATTGACGATCCCACCGCAGACGCAACGGCGTACTATGTGGAACATGCGCGGCGCTACCTGCTCAGCAAGTACGGCAAGGATTCCCTCTACCAAGGGGGATTGCGGGTGAAGTTGGCGATGGACCTAGACTACCAGATTTTTGCGCACGAAGCCTTGCAGCGCGGAGTGCTGGACCTGACGCGCCGACAGGGCTATCGCGGGGCGCTCTTCCGGCCAGAACCGGCCCCAGACAACGCGACCACAACTCTGGACAATGCCACCGACGCCGAGCTTGTCACAGCAACCTCAGACAATAACTCCGAAGCCCTGGCTGCTTACGAGGTGCTGCAGCAGAACCGTATGCTGCTCGGAAACATTGTGTATGGCATCGTCACCTCGCTGGACGAGGAAGAGGCCGTGGTCTGGCTCGGTGGGCAGGAGGGGGTGTTGGATTGGGAAAGCATCCGCCGTTGGCAATTGGCAGGAGAGCAGCAGGGTGACCCACCAGAGCCGCTGAAACAACTGAGCGATGCCCTTGCCCAAGGTGACCTCGTTCGGGTGCGGCTGGCGGATTTCCACTCGGAAGCCGACCGCTTCCAGCTGGAACTCTACCAACCCCCACGGATTAACGGTGCCGTGATGGTGATGAACCCTGGAAATGGGCAGGTGCTGGCCATGATCGGAGGTTACCGTCACGAAACCAGTGAGTTCAACCGGGCAATCCAAGCCAAACGCCAGCCCGGATCGGCCTTCAAACCCATCGTCTATGCTGCTGCGCTGGATGCCGGCTACACCCCGGCCAGCCAACTCATCGACAGCCCCCGGGCCTATCGAACAGGGGAATCCAGCTACGGCAGCGCGGAAATCTGGATTCCCAAGAATTACAGTAAAAAACTACTCGGAAACGTTTCGTTGCGGACGGCTCTGGTCAAGAGCCTCAACCTGCCCACGATTGGACTGGTGGATGACCTTGATCCAAGGACCATCATCAGCTACGCCCAGCGGCTTGGCATCACCACGACGATTCCGTCCAACCTCACCATTGCACTGGGATCGTTTTCAGTGACATTGCAGGAGATGGTCAGTGCCTATGCGGTTTATGCCAATCAAGGCAAACTACGGCGTCCCGTTTACCTCCTCCGTGTCGAGGATCAGCACGGCAACGTGTTGGAGCAATGGGAACCACAAGCCGAGCAGGTGATCTCTCCAGAAACGGCTTTTCTGGTTGGAGACATGCTCCAGGATGTTGTGCGTCGAGGCACGGGTTGGCGAGCGCGTTCCATCGAGCGGCCTTCGGCGGGCAAGACCGGAACGACCAACGACTACATTGATGCTTGGTACATTGGCTACATTCCCCAGTTGATCACGGGGGTTTATGTGGGATTCGACCAACCCCGGAGCCTGGGACCACATGAAAGTGGTTCGCGGGCCGCTGCACCCATCTGGGTGGAGTTCATGAAAAACGCGGTGGCCAGCCTGCCCACCGAACAGTTTCCGCAACCTCCAGGCGTGATCACCGTGCGGATTCACTCATCGGGTCGCCGCGCCGGACCCTGCGACTCTTCCGACCAAACGCAGGAGGAGCACTTCCGGATGGGGACAGAGCCTCCGGTGGATCCGCTCATGACCCTCAAATGCGGATCGGCAGCGGATGCTTCTGGGGCAGAACAGGCGATTGAGGACGAGGACGAACTGGAATTGTAGGGGACGAGGCGCAGGTCGCGCCCCGTTGGAGGGGAGTTTACTTGACGGCAGCCTTGAGCTTGCTGCCCACCTTGAATTTCACAGCCTTTGAGGCCGGAATGCTGATCTGCTCTCCCGGCTTCTGCGGATTGCGACCCATGCGGGCGCTGCGCTTGACCACGGAGAAGGTGCCGAAGCCGATGAGGGAGACGGAATCCCCGCTTTTCAGAGCGCTTTCAACGGCACCCAGAGTGGCTTGAAGGGCGCTGGCTGCGTCAGATTTACTCAGGCCAGCACCACTGGCAATGGCATCCACGAGTTCAGATTTGGTCATGTCTTTGTCCAAAGATGAAAGGTTAAAAAACGGAAGGTAGTTGTGGCAACTCCATTCCTTGGATTGGGGATCAACTCGCGTTCCTGCGAGCCGGGCATTGCGTTTGCGAAAGGTTCGCAATGTTCTGCTAGCCCTTGCTATGACTATAATCCTTCCATGAAGATGTCAAGCCCGGATATGAAAATTGCACCAGATCTTCTCAGATTTGGCAAAATCACGGTGGGCAAACCCTCATGAACACGGTTCAACCGCTCCAACAATTTTCCCTTCCCACCGCCCGTTCACGCTTTGGTTGGGGGGTGCTGGGATCACTGTTGCTCCACCTGCTGCTGCTTGGGGCAATCAGCACTTGGGGGGCATGGCAGGAGGCTCCAGAACCCGAACCCGTGAGGGCCAGCGTCGGAGTTACGATTGTCCGTCCCAAGCCGGTGGTTCGTAAACCTGTTAAGCCCAAGCCCAAGCCCACCAAAGCATCGCAGGAAGCAGCTTTGTTGCAGAAGCCAGTCATTGAAGCACCTCCTCCAGAAAAGCCAAAACCGGAAGCGCCAACAACTCCTTCCCCCCAGCCGGAGTCCGTCCGCCCCACACCAACAGAGCCGGAACCGCCTGCACCTTCTCAAACGGCATCCACGGTGGCACCCTCCGCAGCCAAGCCTACGCCGACACCGCCCAGGTTGGTGCCCACACCAATGCTGCGGGGGGTGTCCGAAACCGCGACCTTGATTGCGACTCCGGAGGTTCAGCAAACCACAGCGTCGCTGGCAACACCAGCAACGGTTCAGCCAAAAACTGGGGAGGCCACAGCTCTCGCACCTTTGAATTTGTCCGCACCCAGCACGTCCCCCACACCGTCGGCTCCGGTGCAGCCGACGCTCAAACCGCAGCCGAACTCGCCCATCAAGTCGAAACACTCAAAGAAAATGCCCTCGGCGAAGCAGCAAGCCTCTGCGATTCCAGCCCCGCCCAAGCCAGTGCCTTCAAAACGGAAACATGTTACGGTAGCCCGCCCTGAGCAACCAAAAGTGCAAAGTCGGAAACCCGGGAGTAAAAAAGCGACGAAGCAAAAACAACCCGCACTCAAGGCGGTGCAAATCCGGAAATCTGGGAGCAAAAAAGCGACGAAGCAAAAGCAGTCCATCCTCAAAACCCCGAAACTGCGCCCAATCCGAAAGACAGCAACGAAAACCCCAACGAAGCTTCGTTTGAATCCCCGCAGTACACCTTTGGTGAAACCGAAGACCACTGTGTTGCCGAACCTCAAAACCAAGCTGAGCCTCCCCAAGGTGAAGGCGGGTGAGGTGCCGACCACTCCGCGCTTGTCCGGAACCCAACTCCCCAAACCCAAGCTTGCAGGAATTGGGAAAATCGCCACCCCCAAACCCTCCCTGAAAACTGCAAAAACGAGGATCAGCTCTGGAAATTTGGCAGTTGCCAAGCCTGCACTGAAAACACCAAAACTCACCACTCCGAAGCTTGCTCCCCAGCAGTCAGCAACCGCTCTTGCGGTAGCCGTGCCTTCAACAACGGAAATGGCGCTGCCCTCAACACTGGACCCCGCGCTCCCCACGGTTTCCAACACGGATTTGCTTGCGGCACCGACGGCACCCGCTCCCGTTTCGTTGGACACCCCCACTTTGGAAAACAGTTTTTTCGAGGACGAAGACCTGATCAACACTCCGCTGGAGGAATTCCCACTGGTGTTGGAGGTGGAGTCGGTCGTTGATTCAAACCAAAAGAACTTACTGAATCTTTCTGGGTTTGAAGCAATCAAGCAGCTCCAAAAGGCTGAGCGGGAATACAACCTGCACATTCAAGGGAAAATCCAACCGAAGGTGGGAGGTGCCTCCCGCAAAGATCGCTATGTGCGGATTCGGTTGGAGATCGCGGTATCTGGGGAAATCCTCCGCTTTACTGTGGAGGAAACCAAAGCCTCGACGAGCTTTGTCAAGAAAGTCCGGGCAGCGATTCGGTTGGCGCAACTCGCTCCGCTTCCAGAGGCGCTTGCGAAAAAACCACCCTACAATGTGGTGGTCAGATTCACTCCAAAGAATTGAGCAGAACCTTGAGTAGACCTTTAAAAAATTGGGCGGTGGTGATTTTCGTGTGGGCGGGAATTGCATGCTTCTCTACCGCACACGCCCAGACGTATTCCAGCGAAGAGATCATCATCAGCGGAATCGGCTTCTCGCGCTTCACAGTGCAGCTTGAGCCAGATGCGGCCTTTGCGGCGCATCCGGAGGCTGCGCGCTGGCTGCGGATTTTCGACCGCAACCTCTGCTGGAGCGGTGTCTTCCGGATTCAGGATTCGCGCTACAACGCCTGCAAGGCGCAGGGACACGCCCCGGACATGCAGTTGCTCGCCCAACTTGTGAAAACTAAGGGGGGGGCTCTCATCCGGCTTGCGGTCGCAGGCAACGACGGCAGTGTGCTGCTCTCGCAGGACATGACGCTGCGGAACGGCGAATTTGAGGAAACCGGGGTGATGGACCTCGTCAACCGCATCGCCGGAGAACTCACGGGGATTCCGGCCTCGCTGGGCAGCA
Source organism: uncultured Pseudomonadota bacterium (assembly GCA_913020725.1). Classification (GTDB taxonomy): domain Bacteria; phylum SAR324; class SAR324; order SAR324; family NAC60-12; genus UBA8110. Next base: position 3,820 of record CAJWCD010000024.1, on the reverse strand, counting down.
CGGTCGCCTTCAGTTTGCGCCAACCCGGACGCCGCAAAATCATTGCCCGCATCAACACCCACGGACGGCGGCTTGCTGGCGTTTCGCGCAACCCCTTCATCAGCCTCTTCCCGCGCTGGTCTCCAGACGGCAAAAGCCTGATCTACACCACGGTGAGCCGTCAAGGCACTGCGATCATATTGGATCGCCTGAAGGGCCAACCCATGCGGGTGTTGCTTTCGCGCAAGGGGCAGTTCGGAATCACCAGCGGCGGCACTTGGTTTGACGACAACGAGCGCATCATCCTCACGCTCAGTCGCAACGGCAACGCCGATCTCTACGAGTTCAACCTCCGGACTCGCGCCGAACCCAAACGCTTGACCAAACATCGGCGCATTGACACCTCGCCCCACCTTGCTCCGGACAACCAGCACATCGTTTTCGTCTCCGACCGCACCGGGCGCGAACAGCTTTTCTATCAGGAACTTGACGCGGGAATCGCCTTCCAACTCACCTTTGACGGCTCCAGTAATAGCAACCCGGTCTGGTCCCCGGACGGCACACTGATCGCGTATTCCAAGATGATCGGGGGGCGCCAGCAGATCTTCATTATGGACCCCTTCACCGAGGAATCCCGCAGGCTCACACGCGGCAACTACGATTGCGAACAGCCCTCTTGGTCTCCGGACGGGCGGCTGCTGACGTTCTCGGCGAACCCCACGGGCACCTACAAACTCTACGTCATTTTCATGGATGGTTCCGGGATGCGTCGGCTTACGCGCATCCCCCGCGAATTTGAGGAAACTGGCCCCAACTGGAGCACCCGGAATTTCTGATGGTCGAGGACACCTGGTACTGGCCTCCAGACCCGGAAGACCTCAAGCGCGAGCGGCGCAAGGCGCGGGAACTCAAGCAGTCGCAGTGGTGGAAAAATCGTCGGGCGCACAACCACTGCCACTACTGCGAGCGTGAGGTTCCGGCACGGGAACTGACGATGGATCACATCGTCCCCCTCGCCCGAGGCGGCAAGACCACCAAAGCGAACGTGGTGCCGTGTTGCAAGGCGTGTAACACGCAAAAACTCCACCTGCTGCCCGTCGAGTGGGAGGCTCATCTGGAACGGTTGCGCAAGGGGTGATCAGCCGGCGCTCATTTCCTGAAGCAGCCGCCGGGCCTGTGATTTCCAGAAGGCCTCCGGGAACAGACGCGCAAGGAAACGCTCCAGTTGCTCATGCGCCAGCGCGTAGCGTTCCTGCTTCTTGTAGATGAAACCGAGGATGAAGGGAATGAAGGGGTAACGCCCCGGGCGCTCCCGCTCCAGTTCCAGCAAATCCCGAATCCCGCCCTCGTATTCCAGCGCGTCCGGATTGAAGCGCAGGATGCTCTCATACGCCTGAAACGACTCGCTGTAGCGGTGTTGCCGCAAAAAGGTGATGCCGAGGTTCATGCGGACATAGTTGAGCTTCGGGTCCAACGCCAGTGCCCGCTGTCCGTGTTCCACTGCACGGTCGTAATCCTCCAGCAGATAATACCCCCAGCCAAGGTTGCCGTAGAGGTAGGCCCCTTCCGTGTAGCGAATTGCTTGCTTGTAGGCATCCACGGATTTCTGCACCATGTGCAGGTCATACTCGGCAAGCCCGTTGGGCTGAAGGTGATAGCCCTGATAGTAGTAGGTGGTGCCGATTTCCTGAAAGAGGCTGCCGCGCTGCTCCGGAGTCTTGGCGTGGAGCAAGCCTTCCTGAAAGACGGTGACCGCCTCAGGAAAGCGGCGCGTGTTGAAAAGCCCGCGTCCGGTGATGACATAGTAGTCGGTGGGGTGCATCGGCCCGCCCCGGAGCCGTCGGTAACGTTCCAGCCAATCTTCCAATCCGGATTTGCGCTGCTGTTGATTCTGTGAGTCGTTCTGTCCCAGCAGCGTCTCAAACATCTCCTCAAGCAACGGCCAAACCTCATCGGCTTGCGAGTAGCGACGCTGGCCCAGCGAGGGGCGTCCGGTGTACCAAAATTCGTCCCACGCGGATTGAGGTTGCGAGGCGGTCAGAGCGTTGATGAGCGCGAGGAACGGATCGGCGCGGCGAGGAAAGGCGGTGAAGAGGATGACGTAGAGGCAGATCAGCGTGAGTAACACCGAACCGACCACCTTCCAGCGCAGGTGGTTGAGATTGAGGGGTTTGGCGTTGGAAGGGGTTGGCGTCTCCGGAGGCTCCGCAGCGAGCGCAAGCTGTTGCCAAACGTGCCGGGCCTGCTCCGGATGCCCGTCCTCGTGCAGGCGGTTGCCCATCTGGTACAGCCGCTTTCTGCCTTCTGCCTCCATGCTTATTTTCTCTGCGGTGGGGATCAGTGCATGACCTCGTTGATGGCCTGCCACTGCTCGTAGCCCATGTTGGCCGCTGCGGCCTTTTGGCGGCGGTGCCGGGTGACAAACCGAAAAGTGAGGAAATAACCGAGGATGGCTCCCGGAATCGCATAGGCCAAACCGCCCACGACCATCGGCCAGCCAAGATCGACGAGCAGAAAGCGGGTGCCCTCGACGATGGAGTCCCATGCACTCTCCAGTGCGGCGATGCGCCCGAAGCTTTCCGCAAAGTGGGCATAGTTGAGGGCTTCACCGTTCTGGAGCAGCAGGGAACCCGTGGCGAGGAAAACGTAATAGATCGGCACCACCGTGATCGGGTTGGTGATCCAGACCAGCGCCACGGCCACAGGAAGGTTGAACGGAAACTGGAGGATGTAGCGGCTCACTGCCCAAATCATGGCGGCAAGGTACATCTGCACGCCCATCGTCGGGGTCAACCCCACAAACATGCCCACCGCAACTCCCCAACTGAGTTGGGCAACGGGTGCATTGCTCGCCGTGATGGGCAGCATGATGTGTTCGTGAATCAGCACTCGCAGGTGCTTCAGCATCTCACCACTCGCCTTGGTTCGGCAGCGAAGTCCACGGTTCCTGCGGTGGCAGCGCCTCGCCTTCCTGCAAGAGTTCAATGGAAATCTCATCCGGTGTCCGGATGAACGCCATCTTGCCGTCGCGGGGCGGTCGCAGGATCGGAATTCCGGACTCCTGCAACTTGGCGCAGTAGTCGTAGATGTTTTCGACGGAGTAGGCAACATGCCCAAAATTGCGTCCCCCGCCGTAGGCTTCCGGATCCCAGTTGTAAGTCAGTTCCAGCGGTGGGTCATCCGGAGTCGGTGCGAGGAACACCAGCGTGAAGCGGCCCGCTTCAGAGTCTTTGCGACGCTGTTCGACAAAACCGAGTTTGTTGATGAAGAAGTCGAGGGTGGCGTCAAGGTCACGGACACGGATCATCGTGTGCAGGTACTTCATGGCAATCTCCAGAAATAGAAGGGTTGAGCAGGCTTCAGCATTCCAGAAATGCCGTGGGGACGCAAGCCCTCCGTCTCCGCGTGCTGTGCGTGGCCGATCCAGCTTTGCACGGCGAGATTGAAACCCTCCCAGTCCAGTTGTGCCCCGTGTTCGTAGCGACGAGTGGAAATCACCTGCAATTCGTGGCAAAGTCGCCACAGGTGCCGCGCCACCGCCAACCGTCGGTTGGCCCGGTGCAGTGAGGCTTGCTTCTCGCGGCTGTAGAATGCCTCAATGACTTCCTCCAGTACCATAAGCAGCGTCGATTCCAGCCGCTCTCCCAGCGTGAAGCGTCGGTTGCGCGGGAACTTGTCGAGATGGGGGACCAGCCACAGCAGCAACTTGTGGCACGTCTCCACGGATTCCACCGGAGTTGTACGCATTTTGGGCATTGGGGAAATCCGGGGGGCTGACGCCCCCTCACCCCACGCAGGGGTCTTTGGAAAAGGGAAGAGGGTTAGTCCCGGGCAAGACGAA
>CAJWCD010000023.1:0-31187 GCA_913020725.1 uncultured Pseudomonadota bacterium | reverse complement strand
GTGTTGCCATGCAGAAAAAGTACATTGTCCGCCTCACGAATGAGGAGCGGGAAAGATTGCGGAGCGTCATCAATCGGCTGGCTTTAGTTTAGTCTGATATCCCTCTGCGTAACATCAGTGAATTATTTTGTTGACACTTCCTCTCTTGTGAAAATCTTCCACCCGGAAGTTGGAACACCGGAAGTCATTGCACTGGACTGAACTCATGGAACTTACCCCAGAACAAATTGCCGAGTTTGATGACCGCGGCCTGCTCGTGTTTCCGGGATTGCTGCAGCCGCAGGAGGTGGCACAACTAACCGTCCGATTGCCGGAACTCTACTCCCGCACGGGGCCGGAAGTGGTCCGGGAAAAGCAGTCCAACAACATCCGTCTGGTCTATGGGACGCATGATTTCTGCAAGCCGTTTTCCCACTTGTCAAAGCTTCCCCGCCTGCTCAACCCCATGCGTCAGTTGTTGCGGGGAGAGGCCTACCTGCACCAAAGCCGACTCAATCCCAAGCTGGGTTTCAGTGGTGGAGCGTGGAACTGGCATCAAGACTTTGGGACTTGGCACCGCGAAGACGGGATGCCGGAACCGCACTGTGTGATGACAGCGGTTCTCCTGCACAAGGCGACTGCGGTGAACGGCCCGCTTTTGGTTATTCCCGGCACCCACAAGCTGGGAATGTCAGAAGATGTGCGCCCGGAAGCGGACGCTAAGGGCTACACCGTGATGGAGATTAACGAGAGCATTGTCACGGATCTTGCGGGGAAGCAAGGCATCGAACCTGTGATGGGGTCCGCCGGAACAGTGGCGTTCATTCACTGCAACCTCATCCACGGCAGCGCCTCCAATGTGAGTCCTTGGCCCCGGGCCATCATCTACCTGAACTACAACTTGGTGAGCAACCGTCCCACTGGCGGCAACCAGCGGGCGTGGTTCCACAACAATCCGAACCCTGCCCCACTGGAAGTTGGTTCCGATCAGGCACTGGCTGCTTGAAGAGGGGATTTCGCAGAATGCTCACTCCAACCCAACGATGACTATGAAACTTGCTTCCAGGCTCGCAGAGGTCCGGGTCTCGCCCACCGTGGCGATCAGCACCCGGGCGCGGGAACTCAAGGCCGAGGGCCGGGACATCATTGCCCTCGCAGCAGGCGAACCGGATTTTGAGACCCCGCAACACATCCGGGATGCCGCGAAACGTGCCATCGACCGGGGCGAAACACGCTACACGGCAACGGAGGGCATTCCGGAGTTGCGGGAGGCGATTGCCGCAAAGTTCAAGCGGGACAACGGGCTGGACTACACGCCGGATCAGGTGCTGGTTGGAGTGGGCGGCAAGCAGGTCATTTTCAATGTGATGATGGCCACACTGGACGCAGACGATGAGGTCATCATTCCTGCACCGTATTGGGTCAGCTACCCGGACATTGTTCGCTTGTTTGGCGGGAAGCCTGTGTTTGTGAACACCAAACCAGAGGAGGGGTTTCGGCTCACTCCGGAGGCACTGGAGCAGGCGATCACACCGCGAACACGCTGGCTGCTGCTCAACTCGCCCTCGAATCCCACCGGGGTGATGTACAGCCCGGTGGACTTGTCTGGTTTGGGCGCAGTCCTCAAACGACATCCGCAGGTGCTGGTGCTGACCGATGACATTTACGAAATGCTCACCTACGGGACCGTCGAATTCCAGACCTTCGCCTCGGTGGTTCCGGAACTGCACGAGCGCACATTGACCATGAACGGCGTTTCCAAATCCTATGCGATGACCGGTTGGCGGATCGGCTACGGCGCAGGGCCGAAACCGCTGATGGCGGCGATGAAGAAAATTCAAGGACAATCCACTTCCCACCCCTGCGCCATCGCGCAGTGGGCGGCGGTGGAAGCCCTCAATGGCCCACAAGACGTGCTGGAGACGATGCTGTCCACCTTCACCCGCCGCCGCAAGCAAACGCTCGACGCACTCAATGCCACGGAGGGCATTAACTGTGTATCTCCAGATGGGGCGTTCTACATTTTTCCGTCAATCCAGGCGCATCTGGGGCGTCGTGCGCCAAACGGTACGGTGCTGCAGAAGGACAGCGATTGGGTGCTGGCGCTGATGGAAGATCAGGGGGTCGCGGTCGTGCCGGGTTCCGCATTCGGGACTCCGGGATATTTTCGGCTCTCGTTTGCGGCGGCAGACGATTTGCTGGCCGAGGCGACCCGCCGCATCCGCAACTTTGTGGAACGGCTGGACTGAAGAGATTTTGTGGCTTACGACTTTGATTTAGGAAGCCATTCCCGTCCGATCACAACGAACTCCCCGGAAGCGCAGGCGTGGTTTGACCGAGGGTTGCTCTGGTGCTTTGGTTTCAACCACGAAGAGGCGGTGGTCTGCTTCCGGAAAGCAACAAAAGCCGACCCGAATTGTGCGCTAGCCTACTGGGGAATTGCCTTTGCGAGTGGCCCATTTTACAACATGCCGTGGGAGTGGTTCAGCGAGCAAGAAGCTGAGGAAGCCGTACCCACCTGCTACGCTGCGGTGCAACAGGCGTTGCGGCGTTGCGGCCATGTCACTCCGGTGGAGCAGGCGCTGATTCAGGCGCTTGCCCAGCGTTTCCCATCTAATCAGGTGGTCAGTCCGGAGGAATTTTGCCGTTGGGAAGCGGCGTATGCAGAGGCCATGCGCGGGGTTTACGCGCAGTATCCGGAAGATTTGGAAGTCGTCGCGTTTTGTGCAGAAGCGCTGATGACACTCACGCCGTGGAAACTGTGGGATGTCCACAAGGGTGAAGCTGCACCGGAGGCCCATACGAAAGAGATCATTGCCATTCTGGAAGGCGGGTTAGCATTGGTCGAAAAACGCGAGCTGCCGCCGCATCCGGCACTCCTCCACCTCCACCTCCACGTTTGGGAAATGTCGCCCACGCCGGAACGTGCCCTGGATTCCGCCAACACGCTGTTTGACGTGTGCCCGGACGCAGGGCACCTCCAGCACATGCCCGCCCACATCTATGCCATTTGCGGACAGTATCCGGAGGCGATTGCGGTCAGCGAGCAAGCCATTGCCTCAGACAACAAATACCTCGCTTATGCAGGACCGTTCAACTTCTACACGACCTCCCGCTGCCATGACTTTCACATGATGATGTATGCGGCCATGTTCGCCGGGCAGTACCAAACTGCGCTCAAGGCCGCTGAGGGCATGATGGCGACTCTGACCCCGGAATTGCTGGCGGTCGAAAAGCCCCACATGGCCGTGACGATGGAGGGCTACTACTCCACGAAAATGCACGTTCTGGTGCGGTTCGGACGTTGGCAGGACATCATTGACGCCCCGATGCCTGCCGATCCAGAACTCTATTGCGTTTCCACCGCGATGCACCACTACGCGAAAGGGGTTGCCCACTCCGCCTTGGGACAGATCGTGGAAGCCGAGGCGGAGTTGGTGCGCTTCGAGCAAGCACGGCGGAGGATTCCAGAAAATCGACTGTTCTTCAACAACCAAGCGGATGACATTTTAGCAGTTGGTTTAGAGATGTTACTGGGGGAGTTGGAGTACCGAAAGGGAAATTTCGAGGCCGCGTTTGGACACCTACGAGCGGCTGTAGAACTGGACGACCACCTGTATTACACCGAACCCTGGGCATGGATGCATCCGCCGCGTCATGCACTGGCGGCACTGTTGCTGGAGCAAGATCGGATTGAGGAGGCTGAACAGGTCTATCGTGCCGATCTTGGTTTGGAGGACACCCTCAGCCGTCCCTCGCAGCATCCGGACAACGTCTGGAGCCTGCACGGCTACGTCGAATGCCTGCGGCGCACAGGAAAATCAGAACAAGCCAAAGCGATGCAGCAACGACTTAACCGTGCCCTGCAAGACACGGATGTGACGATTGCAGCCTCGTGCTGCTGCCGAACGCAGGTATGACACGAGTGGGGCAAGCCATCGCCACGCTGCCCATGTACGACTGGCCGGAATTGCGCCCGTCAACAGATCGGCTTTGGAAGGCACTCCGTGAGGCCATCCGCACCAAAGGACTGAACGCGCCGGAGCAGTTGGACCGCACTTTCTCAAAGGGCGAGGAATGGGTGCATCCAGATTTGCTGCTCAGCCAGACTTGCGGGATGCCGTACCGCCTTGGGTTGCACGAAAAAGTGGAGTTGGTTGGCACTCCGGATTACGCACTGGCCGACTGTCCAAGCGGCTATTATTGTAGTGTGCTGGTGGTCCGCACCAAGGATTTCCGCACTTCACTGGAGGCGTTTCATGGAGCGACCTTCGCGTTCAATGCCCACCATTCCGAATCGGGCTACGCCGCACCGCTACGGATGCTGGCCCCATTGCTGAACAACGGATGTTTTTTTGCTGCGGAATTGAAAACCGGAGGGCATCGGGGCTCGATTCGTGCCGTTGCAAATGGAGAGGCGGACCTTGCCGCGATTGACGCTGTGAGTTGGCGTTTGGCCGAAAAATTTGAGCTGGAGGTTGGGAAACTCCGGATCGTTGGAAAAACGGAACCGACGCCGGGGTTGCCATTGATCACGGCGCTGGGGAAGGATGCTGAAATGCTGGCCGAGGCGGTTGCGGAGGGCATCGCGGCACTGGATGCCTTGACCCGTGAAGCCCTTGGCCTTGCAGGCTTTGTCCGGATTCCCAAGCAGGATTACTTGGCGGTGAGTTGAGGGCGCCGTAGCCTGACATCAGTTCAAGATTTGCCCTGCTGACGAGTCAATTTCCTGACCTGCGACCCAACGGCCCTGAAAACGGAAGCTGCTCTCCTCCATCTGTCCAAAAAACCACTGCGGGTCGCCTCCCTCCATGTGTGCCTTGTGCGCTTCGGCATCCTTGAAAATTTGGGTGTAGAGGAACACATTGTCCTGCTCCAAATGCCGACAAATGAAAAACTGCTCCATACCGGGTTGGTTCGCCAGACAGTTGTAGCGGTATTCATTCATCAGGACTTCGATCTGATCGGTGTCTCCTTCGACCACCGCAGTGACGTGAACGACGTAACTCATGATAGGTTTGAAAATTGGTCAGCTGACTTTGTGCAGGGTGTGACGGCGGTTGGAGGTGTAGGGGCGCACTTCGGCGGCCCAACGGCCCAATTCCACGGCCGTCGCCCATGCTGCGCTTGTGAGCACAGACGGGTCGTCTAGTTCGTAAATCGCGGTGTAGGTCGGCCCGCTGTGAGCAATCTCCTTACGCTCGCCGCCAATGCTGACGGCGAAATCCTCACCTTCAACCCGTGCAACCGAGTTGACCCCCGGAACCGTCAGCAGATTGGGGATGTGCTCCTCGTTATAGACTTCGTGGAACAGCGCGAGCTTGTCTGCTTCGACATCCATTGAAACAAAAAGTAGGTATTTTGACGCAATCGGCATGGTTTCCTTTCGGTTGGGGTTCATTGTGACACTTAAATTTGTACCGGAATTTGCGCGATTGTTAAAGCTTTTCGGCAAAACGACCGAAGTGCCCTCCCGGAACTGCAGGGTTCTGTTGCTTTCGTTGACTTGACTGACACTAACGTAGTGAGAGTAAAAATCGAGGACGCTTACAGGTGCATTAAGGAGGATTACCTCCAGAGAATTTCATTTAATTCTATGCCATTACCATCATTAAAACTAACTGCCGCTGTGTATTCACTGCTTTCTCAAAATCCATGACCACCAATCTTCTTGCGGCTGTGCAGCATCTCCCATCAGGATTTCAATCTTATTGATGTAACCCAATGTCTCTTGGTGGCGCCACCTTGTCACATCCGGGGCTATTTTTTTAATACTTTCCCAATCCCTGCCATCAAACCCTTTTTTTCTGCTCAACCTTTGCGCTCTTAAGATTGTTCGGAATCCGGCATTGTAACTTCCAAACATGAAGCGCATGCGATCAAGAAAAGTACGATCTTCCTGCCATTTTGAAAAGATGGAGGAATCATAATAAACCCCTGCAGCAATATTCCACCTTGGCTCCATCACATTGCTGAGTTCAGGATTCTTTTTCTTCAATTCTGCAAAGGTACGCGGCATCAACTGCATGACACCTTTTGCGTTTGTCCAGCTTCGAGCATTTTTTTGAAGTCCAGACTCTGCAATGCCTTGTGCTTTGAACCAGTGCCAATCAAAAGCAGGCCCGAAAAAACGTTTAGAATACTTACGAAAATAAGAATCATATTTTCGAGTCCAATGACGATCGGTGACTTCTGGCATTTCTTCAGCTAACAGTGGAAGATGAAAGCTGAAAAGAACTACCAATATAATAGCCTTCCTCAACATCAATTTAATCCTAAACCAATCACCAGTCCGATTGCCACGCCAATGCCAATGAAAATACTACCAACAACATGCCCCACCGCGAGATTACCCTTGCTTAGTTCTTCGCCAGTGTCAAATGGGGTCAAGTGATCCAGCCACTTGTAACCAAAATACATAAAGAGCAGCGTGATCAGCCCGCCTCCAATGGCATAGCTGAAATTCATTAAAATTATAATTGGTTGCATCTCTCCTCCTTTATTGTTTATAGCAAGATGGTAGTGCGCATTATTAAATGACACGATATCCTCCAAAGGTGAAACCGTAACCTTTCAAAGGAGATTAGCGATGACCCGGACCAGCCAAGTCCATCACTGCCGCGACTGCGGGACCTCAGCCGCACCTTCGGCATGGTTTCCTTTCCGTTGGAGTTCATTGTAACACTTAAATTTGTACCGGAATTTGCGCGATTGTGAAAGCTTTTCGACAAAGCAGCCGAAGTGCCCTCCCGGAACTGTAGGGTTCTGCTGCCTTCGTTGACTGGCCAAAAACCCTGATGCGTGTGAAGCCTGCTCGACTCCCAACTTGATTGTGCTTCCGGACCCACTACAATTTTATGGATTGCAACAGACCATTGCAGATTTAGGGCGGCATGTGTCCTGCTGTTCTTTTTTTGCACGGTCGCCTTGTCCTCACGAAGGAATACCATGAATGTTGAACAGGTGCTGTCCCACCCACCGCGAGTTCTCACTCAAGCCCAGCGGGAAGCCTACTTTGAACAGGGCTACCTGTGTGTGGAAGGGCTCATTCCGGAAGCTAAACTGCAACACTTACGCGCAACCACACAGGCATTCATTGAGCGCAGTCGTGAGGAATCCTTGCCTGGGGACACCTTCGATTTAGCTCCAATTCACTCCAGTGACGCTCCCAAAATACGCCGCATCAAGCGTCCTGACGAACAGCACGATGCGTACTGGCAATTTGCTCAGGGAACGATTGCAGATGCGGCGGCAGACTTGGTCGGTCCGGACGTGGTGTTTCACCACTCCAAGCTCAACTTCAAGTGGAACGACGGCAGCGACGAGGTGCAGTGGCATCAGGACATCCAGTTCTATCCCCACACCAATTACAGTTCCCTAACCATCGGAGTGTTTCTGGAAGACACGGGCTTGGACGATGGCGCGGTGGCCGCATTGCCCAAAAGCCACGAGGGGCCGCTCTACGACCTCTACAATGACGACGGTGGATGGGTGGGACATCTCAAGCCTGCCGACATTGACAAGCTTGATGTCGATTCTGCGCGATACCTGACGGGTCCAGCGGGAACCCTCACGATTCACAACTGCCGCACCGTTCACTCTTCCTTGCCAAGCAAATCCACAGCGCTGCGTCCGTTGTTGCTCAACGTATTCAACGCGGCAGACGCGAAGCCTTACACACCGCATCCCGACCCCTCCTCGCATAACGGAGAACTGATCCGGGGGCACCCCGCTCGTTGGATTGACCATGATCCGCGCCCTTGCCTGCTGCCTCCAGATTGGTCTGGTGGCTACACCTCCATCTTCGCCGCCCAAGCTGAAGAAGACGGGATCCCCGCTTCTTGATCTCTCGCCGCATTCTGCGACTCAACGATCCAAATTTTCCATTTGCTCCGCGCAAAAGCCCAGTCTTCTATGGTTGGGTGGTGGTCTTTGCTTGCACCATCGGGATGCTCGCCAGCATTCCGGGGCAGACGATGGGTGTCGGGGTCTTCAGCGAATACCTGATTTCCGGAACTGGACTGAGCCGGATTGAACTGAGTTTGGCCTACATGATGGGCACAATCCTCAGCAGCCTCACCCTGCCTTTTGCCGGAAAGCTTTATGACCGCTTGGGCGCCCGAGTTATGATTGTGGCGACAGGAATTGGGCTGGGGGTCGCGCTCCTGTTGTTTGCTCAGGCCATAATTCTGATCAATTCCCTGCATCCCTTGCTACCAAAATTTCTTCCTGCCAGCATGGCGGGATTGGTGGTGATGACCTTTGTGTTTCTGCTGTTGCGGCAGTTTGGACAAGGCATCATGGCGATGGTCAGCCGCAACACCATGGCCAAGTGGTTTGACACGAAACGAGGATTGGTGACGGGTATCAGCGGAATTTTTGCGGCCTTTGGATTTTCCGGGGCGCCACTGGCAATGAACGGCCTCATCAACCGCTTTGGGAATGTGGAAACCATACTGCTCATGTCCGTAGTTTGTGGATTCGGTATGGCGTTGCTGGGGTGGTTGCTGTTCCGGGATCGTCCGGAAGAGTGCGGTTTGTTGATGGATGGACACACAAAGGTAATCGCCTCGGAACACGCCACAACCCCTGAACGGGAGGTGACTCTTGCTGAAGCCCGTCGCACCTACAATTTCTGGATTTTCTGCCTGGGAATCTGCTCCTCGTCTTTGATCGTCACCGGATTCACTTTCCATATTGGCTCCATCGGCCTCACCTCCGGATTGAGCCGGATGGATGCTTATGCCATTTTTCTGCCGATGTCAGCGGTTAGTGTGATCAGCCACTTTGTGGCCGGTTGGGCCAGTGACCGCATGCCTTTGAAATACCAGTTGATGGTGCTGGTCTCTGCACTTGGAATCGGTTGTTTAGGACTGCTGGCATTTGGGAGTTTCTGGCCACGAACGCTTGTCATCGTCTGTTTTGGCATCCAGGGTGGTGTGTGGGGATGCTTGTCTGTGGTGGCGTGGCCCCGCTTTTTCGGACGCAAGCATTTGGGCGCCATCAGCGGATTGTTCATGAGTTGTCAGGTGTTTGCAAGCGCGATTGGCCCAGCTCTCTTTGGTGCCTCCAAACACTTCACTGGAAACTACCACGCCGCTGCATGGGTTTCTGCCGCACTGAATCTACTCCTGTTGTTTGGCGCTATGCGGGCCAAGAGTCACTACCACCGCGCCTGAAGCACTCGAAGGTCACACCGAGTCTGCAAAACGCTCGGCGAGTTTGAGACGCTGGATTTTGCCGGAGGGGCCTTTGGGGAGTTCGTCGAGGAAGAAATAACGCGAAGGGGCACGGTAGTCGCCCATTGCTTCGCGGCACAATTCCCGGAGTGCCGACTCTGTGACCTCCTCGCCCGGACGCGGGGCGATGGCAGCGGCCACAGTCTGCCCGTAGTGAACGTCCGGAAGCGGGAAGGCGGCGGCTTCCAACACGCTCTTGTGACGGTAGAGGACATCGTCAATTTCGCGAGGTGCGATGTTTTCGCCACCCTTGATGATAAGTTCCTTGAGGCGTCCGGTGACGAAAACGTAGCCGTCCGCATCCATGGTGCCAAGGTCGCCCGTGCGGTACCAGCCATCCGGAGTGAAGGCCTCGCGGGTGGCATCCGGATTCTTGAGGTAGCCGCGCATCACATTGCGTCCCCGCACCTGAATTTCACGTTCTTCTCCGACTGCCGCGACTTTGCCCTTGCCATCGGCAATCCGCACCTCGTTGCCGTAAGCGATTCCGGACGAGCCGAGCTTGTGTTTGGCAGGATCGAGCGGATTGGAAAGCAGCGGAGCCGCCGTTTCCGTAATGCCCATCGTCTCGACGATGCTGAGTCCGAAGCACGCCTCAAACGCCTCGTGCAAAGCCGGGGGCAGCGGGGCCGAGGCCGAACGTCCAAAACGCATGTGTCCTAAACGCGCCTTGAGTTCCGGGGCTTCTTCCGTGTTCATCAGGTAGGAAAGAATCGTCGGCACCGCGCTGAACCATGTGCAGTGTTCCTCAGCGATCCACGACCAGAAATTCGATGCCTGAAAGCGGTGCGGCACCACCAGTCCGGAACCGCTCACCAGCGGCCCCATCACCGAGACCACCTGCGCGTTGATGTGACAAAGCGGCAAGACGCACAAGGTGCGGTCGTCCGGAGTCAGTTCGTGCGCGGTTTCCGTGTTCCAACCGCCGTGAACCAAGCTGTCGTGCGTGTGGATCACCCCCTTGGGTCGCCCCGTGGTTCCGGAAGTGTAGATCAGCAGGGCCGCGTCATCCGGTTGGGGCGCGAGTGGTAGTTTTCCGGCGGGAATCGCCTCCCAATCTGGACCATCGTTGGGATGCGCCGGAATCACCCGAATCTTTTGGGAAAGCTGGGCCAGTGCTTGCTGCGTCAAGCTTTCGTGTTGAGGTGCAACAAACAGCGTGGTCGTTTCCGAATGATCCAGCACATAGGCGACAATATCCGGACCTGCTAACGGGTTGGCCAGCAGCACTTGAAAGCCACCGTACATGCCACCCAAAAACAACTCCAGTGCGGCTTGTCCGTTGCTGTGCAAGCCGGAAACCGGAGCACCGGGTGGCAATCCCAAGCCTACAAGACGACTCGCCACGGCTCGCACCCGCTCCCGGAATTCGCTCCAAGTGTAACGATTTCCAGATTCTGGAAAGGCCACGAACTGCCGATTTGGTGAGATTTCGGCATAGTGATCAATCAGGCTGCGGATGGTCTGGCCTTCAGGATTCATGGATTTAGGTTGTCGGGGTTTAGGCGGTAGCTTCAGCGGCCATGCTTGCTCCAGTAGGCGCCGAAGATTTCCTCAACGCTTGGTTCAAGGGGTGCGATGGGCCGGACGATGCGGACAATGTTGAGGTAGTGCCGATAATTAAGGTTGTCGCTGATGCTGTTGCCGCCCCAAGTGCCGCAGCCCATCGAGAGCGAGAACGGCATGCCGTTGTCGAAATTCCCTCCGGTGGCGAAACAGTGCGCTTGGTTAACAATCACACGACAGGTGGGCACCTTCAACCCTATCTCCAGCGCCCGCGATTCGTCCTGCGAGTGTAATCCTACCGAATGGCCTTTGCCCTGAAATTCATAAATCTTCCGGACCTGTTCGCACGCTGCGACAAAATCTGTGGCGCGGTAAACCGTCAGCACGGGACAGAGTTTTTCTCCGGAAAAGGGATACTCGCGCCCAGTTCCGGTTTCCGCGACCAGCAACATCCGCAGTTGTGCCATTTCCGGACAATGCAGGCCCACCGCCTCAGCAATTTCTGTTGCGGGTTTGGCGATCAAAGCGGGGTTGAGTCGTCCCTGCTGCCAGAGTGCAGCCTGTAGCGTTTGCGTTTCTTCCGGATTCAGCAACCGCCCTCCTGCGGCTACCAGCGCAGCGATGGCTTTGTCGTAGACGGCATCCACGATCACCACACTGTTTTCGGAAGAGCAGCTTGTGGCATTGTCAAAGGATTTGGAAGCGGCGATCTTGCCGGCGGCAGCCGCGAGGTCAGTAGTTTCGTCAATGATCACAGCGACATTACCTGCGCCCACGCCAATCGCCGGGGTGCCACTTCGGTAAGCGGCGCGGACGTTGCTCTGCGATCCCGTCACCACCAACAGATCGGCCAACTGCATCAGTTCGTGTGTCGCGTCCTTGTTGATGGGCGAGGGTAGTTTCTGGATGAGGTGTTGCGGATGCCCATGCCGACGCAGCACCGCTTGCAACAATTCCACAATCCGTTGGCAAACCGCAGCGCCCTTGGGTGAGGGCGCAAGAATGACCGCGTTGCGGCCCTTGATCGAGTTGAGGGTTTTGTTGAGCGGCGTGGCAATTGGATTTGTCGAAGGCGTCACCGCACCGACGACGCCAACAGGCCGGGCGATTTCCACCAATCCTTGCTCCGGAAGTTCCCGGATCACTCCCACCGAGGGCGCGTTCCGCAAATCCCGCAGCAGGCCCAGCGTCTTGCGGTGATTCTTGGTGATCTTGTCCTCGACAACTCCCAAGCCTGTGTCCCGGACAGCTTGCTCCGCGAGCGAGCGATTGGTTTCCGGTGCAAGGATCGCCCACGCCAAACCGACGATCAATTCGTCAACAGTGGCTTGGTTGGCAGATTCAAACTGCGTCTGCGCCGCTCGTGCTTGTGCAACAACGGTTTCGACAGGAGATTGGGGCATGGTTGCTTTGTTTCCGTGATGGCTAAAAACAGATGGTCTCCCTCTGGAGTGTTGTTCCTCTGAAATTCTGGAAAAATCACTGAAAACTGGGAGAAACACACCGGAAAACACTGTCTATTTGCAAAATCACAACACTTTACAGGGTGAATTTTGCTGAGGACAGGCATCAACACTCCAGAGGGAGACTATCTAAAAACATGAGTGTTGGAAAAGAATCCCCCCCTTAGCAAAGGGGGAATTCGTGTGTTGCTCCTTGGTTTAGTTTATCCAAAACTCACAGTAAAATGTAATGATACAGGTTTGCATTTTCACCTTGATTGACTGCAAGACTGCCACGAACCTGTTAGTATTGCAAAACTCTTTTCAGTAGAGGAAACAGAAATGACCACTTATTCGATTGCCCTGATTCCCGGAGATGGCATTGGCCGCGAGGTAGTGCCGGAAGGGGTGCGCGTGCTGGAACAGGCCGCCCGACGCTTTGGATTGGAATGGCGCTTCACGGAGTACGACTGGTCTTGCGACCGTTACGAGAAGACGGGCACGTTCATGCCGGACGACGCGATGGAGCAACTCCGGCAGCATGACGCAATCTTCCTTGGCGCAGTGGGCTGGCCTACGGTTCCGGACCACCTCTCGCTCTGGAAATTGCTGCTGCCGATCCGCCGTCAGATGCAGCAGTACATCAATTTGCGGCCTGTGCGGATGCTCAAGGGGATGCGCAGTCCACTCGCGGATCGTGGTCCGGAAGACATCAACTTCTGGGTGGTGCGGGAGAACAACGAGGGCGAGTACTCCGAAATTGGGGGACGATTGTACTCCGGAACCCCGCAGGAGATGGCGATGCAGGAAACCATTTTTACCCGCAGCGGATGTGAGCGCGTGATGCGCTTTGCCTTCGAACTCGCCCAGCGTTCCGGACGACGTGGCAAGGTCACTTCCGCGACAAAATCCAACGGCATCAAGATCACCATGCCCTTCTGGGATGAGGTCTTTCGCGACGTCTCCGGAGAGTATCCGGAGGTGCAGACCGATCAGTTTCACATTGACATCCTCGCTGCGAACTTCGTGCTGCATCCGGACTGGTTTGACGTGGTGGTCGGCTCCAACCTCTTTGGCGACATCCTTTCCGATCTCGGCCCGGCAATTGCTGGTTCCATTGGCATCGCGCCTTCTGCAAATCTCAATCCGGAACGCACCCACCCTTCCATGTTTGAGCCGGTGCATGGCTCGGCTCCGGACATCGCAGGCAAAGGCATCGCCAACCCCATCGGACAGATTTGGTCAGGTGCGATGATGCTCGACCACCTTGGTCATCCGGAAGTCGCCACCGCAATTCTGGAGGCTGTGGAGCAAGTGCTGGACTCTGGAGATGTGCGCACCCCGGACCTCGGCGGCACCGCCAACTGTGCCGAACTCGGACAGGCCATCACCGATGCGTTGAAGTGAGGCACGGAAAACTGCGGGCAACACTCATGACCTGCAATACTTCGGGGTGCTGGTGACGGCGGATCTGGAGGGCTATGGCCTGATCGAATCTGACCATGCCGAGGGCGAGTCATAGGGCCATCAAGCCGAGCGGATGCGCCGGATTGCTTCCAATGAAACGTCTTGGTTGCTCGGTCAAGCCGAGAAGGAAAATGGGGTTGATTCCCGCCTACTGTTTCTGAGATTCCAGCTTCCTCGTGTTTCAGATCACCGCACCAAGCTGCCACGGCGTGAACTCGTTTTCGCCGAAACCCAACTCCTCGCTTTTAGAGGGTTTTCCGGAGGCGGTGTCAAGGATGAGTTGGAAGATTTGCTCGCCTTTTTCCTGCACGGTGGTTGAACCGTCAAGGATTTCCCCGCAGTTGACATCCATGTCATCAGACATGCGCTGATACATGGGAGAATTGGTCGCGAGTTTGAGGCTGGGCGCGGGTTTGCAGCCATAGACAGAGCCGCGTCCGGTGGTGAAGCAGACAATGTTCGCGCCGGAGGCGACCTGTCCGGTGATGGAAACGGGATCGTAACCCGGAGAGTCCATGAATACGAAACCCTTGGTGTTGATCTTTTCGGCAAAGTTGAAGACACCGGAGAGGTTCATGGTGCCACCTTTGGCAACAGCACCCAGTGATTTCTCCAGAATCGTGGTGAGGCCGCCCGCCTTGTTTCCGGGCGTGGGGTTGTTGTCCAGTTCCGAGCCATTGCGGGCAGTGTAAGCTTCCCACCAGCGGATCAACGCGATGAGTTTTTCTCCAACTTCACGGCTGACCGCGCGGCGCGTGAGCAGGTGTTCGGCTCCGTAGATTTCTGGGGTTTCGCTAAGGACGGCGGTGCCGCCGTGCCGCACCAGCAAATCCGCCGCCGCTCCGAGCGCAGGGTTCGCGGTGATTCCGGAATAACCATCCGAGCCACCACACTCCAGCCCGAGCGTGAGTTGCCCCACCGGAACGGTCGAGCGGACCGCCTTGTTGGCTTCGGGCAGCATTTCCTTGATCATGGCGATACCGCGCTCCACAGTGACCTTGGTGCCACCGGAGTCCTGAATCGTCATCGTCTGCAAACCCGGACCTCTGGCAAGCCCGTGTGCATCCAGCAAATCCGCAATCTGGTTGGTCTCACAGCCCAATCCAACCAGCACCGCTCCGGAAACATTCGGGTGCGTTGCGTATCCGGCCATCACGCTGCGAAGTAGCGTCAGGCCCTCGCCCTTGATGCTCTGCCCGCACCCGGTGCTGTGCGTGAGCGAAACCACACCATCCACATTTGGAAACTCCGCCTTGACGTCCTCGTCCCGGAACGAGTCGGCGATGTAGCGAGCCACTGTAGCCGAGCAGTTCACCGAAGACAGCACGGCGAGGTAGTTACGGGTGCCCACCCGGCCATCCGCACGCAGATAGCCTGCAAAGGTGGCCGGAGTGGCCACGGGATCGTCTTCTTTCTTGTCCACCCCAAACGCATAATCCCGCTCGAAGGGACGCATCTCGGTGTTGTGGGAGTGAACATGGGTGCCTGCCGGAATCGATTGGCTGGCGAAGCCGATGATCTGGTTGTACTTGCGGATCGGCTCGCCCTGCGGAATTTCCCGGAGCGCCAGCTTATGGCCTGCCGGAATCCGTTCTGCACTTCGATTCCAGGCATGGACTGCCCGGCCTCAAAATCGTCCACGGCGATGGCAACGTTGTCTTCCGGAGGAGAGTTGGATGTGCTGGTTCATGGCCGTCAGTAGGTGGAGCGTCCACCACTGAGGTCAAAAGCTGACCCCGTGGTGAACGAGTTTTCCTTGGAGCAGAGCCACGCGACCAGCGCTGAGGCTTCCTCGACCTTGAGGAAGCGTCCACGGGGAATCTTGTTGAGCATGTAGTCAATGTGCTGCTGGCTGATCTGGTCGAAGATGCGGGTTTTCGCGGCGGCGGGTGTGATGCAGTTGACGGCGATATCGTACTCCGCGAGTTCTTTGCCCAACGACTTGGTGAGCGCTATCACCCCGGCCTTGGCGGCACTGTACGCACAGGCATTCGGATTGCCGTCCTTGCCTGCAACCGAGGCGACATTGACAATGCGACCGTAGTTTTGCGAAATCATGCCCGGAACCACCGCCCTCATGCAGTTGAACACTCCGGTGAGGTCTATGTCGAGTACCTCCTGCCACGCCTCCGGGGGATATTCCCAGAGCTTCACGGTTGGCCCGGCGATTCCTGCATTGGCGACGAAAATGTCGATTCCGCCCATTGCTGCATTGGTGGTGGTCGTGGCCGCTTCAACTTCTATCAATTGGGTCACATCCACGACGGCTTGGTGAACGGTTCCGGCAGCAGCAAGTTGCGCGGCGGCTTTTGCCGTCATGTCACCATCGCGGTCCCAAAGACAGACGGCGGCTCCGGATTGCAGCAGTCGTTCGGCGATGGCGTAACCGATGCCCTGCGCCCCGCCGGTGACGACGGCTCGCTTGCCCTGAAGATCAATTTTGTTCATGGAATTCGCTTAAAAAAATGTGGCCCAAAGCCCTCTGCAGACGCAACTCAAATGGCCCCGGTCACAGAGAAAAGGGGAGTTCAAAGGAGGGAGCACTCCTGCAAATTATTAACACTTGAGCTTGGAGGTCAAGCTCTTTCTTAAGGTGCCGAATACTGCGGAACAACTCAACCCCGGTAAATTCGGGGCAGGCGTTCATTGAATCCGGTGAGGATTTCGTAGGGGATGGTGCCGCATAATGCGGCGAGATCCTCGACCGTGATCACCTCCACGCCTTGCTCGCCAATCAGTGTGGCTGACTCTCCCAAAGAAATGGACTGCTCGCCTAAATCAACCATGAACTGGTCCATGCAAACTCGCCCCCGAAGAGGGCAACGCTGGCCGTGAATCAGCACTGAGGCTTGATTGGAGAGTTCCCGTCGATAACCATCGCCGTAGCCAATCGGCAGGGTGGCGAGGTTCGTTGGCTGGCTGGCGGTCCACGTCGCCCCGTAGCTCACAGATTCGCCCACCGGAATTTGCTTCACAAACGCAACCTCCGCCCGCAGGCTCAAGGCTGGCCGCACCGGAAGGGTCCGCCGACTCGCTGAATCCGGATAAACTCCGTAGAGCAGGATGCCGGGACGGATGCAGTCGAGATGGCTCTCCGGAAAATGCAGCACTCCACCAGAGTTGGCCAAGTGCCGCAGCGGGGGCGGCTCCCCCAAGTCGTCAAAAATACGCAGAGCGTCCAGAAAACGCTCAATCTGGAGCGCAGTGAAAGGGTGTTCCGGATCGTCGGTGCAGGCGAGATGGGAGTAGATTCCACGCAGCATGACGACTTTGGAGCGCACTGCCGCCGTGATGAGCGCTGCGGCCCCTTCCGTGCGTGTGCCGATGCGCCCCATTCCGGAATCGAGCTTGAGGTGAATGTTGGCGGAAGTGCCTTGCTGCTGGGCAACCGCTTCGACTGACTGAAAAAATCCGAGCGAACCAACGGTGAGGTTCAAGTCCCAGCGCAGGAATTCCGGGATTTGCTTGGGGTGGTGTCCACCGAACACCAGCATAGGGCAGCGCACCCCGGCTTTGCGCAAGGTGACCCCTTCTTCGAGCAGCGCAACGGCGAGCCATTCGACCCCAAGGCTCTCGTAATGCTGGGCCACCCGGACGAGGCCGTGTCCGTAGGCGTTGGCCTTGACGACCGCCATCACGGGTCGGTTGTCGGCGTGTGCGCGGATGAGGTGGTAATTCTCTGTGAGCCGCTCCAAGTTGGTCTCGATGACCGCAGGCCGCACGTTCAGCCTTGCTGGCTGTAGAAACCAAAGAGCGCCGCGCAGAACAGCTCGAAGTTTTCCACCTCGTCATCCTCGCTGACTTGCTCCAAAGTTTGCAGGAAAGCGTCGTTGCTCTGGAACTGACGGAAAAGCTCTGGAACCCGGATGCGTAACCCCTGCTCCTCAAAAAGCGGGACCAGTTCGTTGACGACCTCGCCCAATTGCCCCGGATGTTCCCGGAGTCGCTGATTTGTTTCCTGAAAAAAACGTGTCATCATCACGCGGATACGTTCCGGACCTGACGGGAACTGCTCGGGGCGCGGGAACTCTCCTTTGGACTGAGGAGTGTTCGGAGTGCCGCCTGCGACACGACGCTTGCGGACGGCAGAGGTCTCGGTGACGTAGCCCAAACGATAAGTGTCGTTTTGCCCCATCTGCTGAAAAAGCCGCTGGGTTTGCTCCGGAGTCAGGGCGACTCCCTCAGCCTCCTCCCCCAAAATTCGCTCCAGAAAAGGATTCTTGGGGTTACGGTACACCCGATAGATGTCGCTTCCGAATTCGTAGGGTAGCGGCTGTTCCCGCTTGGGGCGTTTGGGGTCTTGTTGCAGAATGAGAGGCCCTGCGGGCTGCTCTGGTTCGCTCATGGCCAAGGGACTGAAAAGTAAGGACGGCAGACGGAATCAAGCAAGTGCGTATGCTTCTTGCTTAGATTATATGTTAACATGACCCAATAACACCAGATTTGAATGGACTCTTCATTTTATAGCACTGGACCTTTGGCATGATCCAGCGTTTCCTCATGCTGCTCGGATTGCTCGCAAGCCTGCTCCTCAGTGGAACCACAGGCTGGGCAACCCCCCAAAACGACGCCAGCCGCCTGTCCCAGCCCTTTGCCTCAGGGGTGTGGGAGCAAATTCTGGACCTGTACCGCAACGACCGCCACGAGGAAACACTGGAGCAGTTGCGTGTGCTGCTCAACGCCCCAAACCTAGAACCGATCATGAAACGGCGTGCGTGGCTGCTCGCCGGCAAAAGTGCACTCGCCCTCAACCGCCCGCAGGAGGCCCGCGTTTTCTTTGAGGAGGTCAACGATCCAAAGTTGGAGGATTTCGACC
This sequence comes from uncultured Pseudomonadota bacterium, assembly GCA_913020725.1. Lineage (GTDB taxonomy): Bacteria > SAR324 > SAR324 > SAR324 > NAC60-12 > UBA8110. The sequence continues at coordinate 12,738 of CAJWCD010000023.1, read as the reverse complement.
TCTGGTTGTATTATCGAATCAAGGCCCACCTTGTTGCAGGCGAGCATTCTCGTGCCATTTACCTCCTGCAACTCCTGCTCGATCACCCCGCAAACTCCTACTACTTCACGCGCATCCAGCAGGATTTGTTGGAACACTTCCGCACCACAGCGGAACGGCGTCAGCTTTTCCCGCTGCTGGAGTACGCCACCCTCCATCCTCAGATGTTGTTCCGAAATTTCCAGGTTTACCAGCAGTATGTCGAGGCCTCCAAGCTCTACGGGGTTGAGGTTCCCTTTGAGATTCACCTGCTGGCTTGGCAGTACCCCAAGGATGAAGAATCCGCAAAGCAGGTGAACCGCATTCTGGCCAAGCACAAGAGGCGGAACGTTCCGGGCAAGGCCGTGTTAAACCGGGTGCATCGTCTGGCGGGTTTGAAACTGAACCGCTACCTCATGCAGCACCTGCCCAAGCTGGCAAAGGGCCGCAAGTTCAAGGTGCGGCGAAAACTCGGAGAAGTGTACGTCCAAATCCTGCTGGACAAGCGTTATTTTTCCAAGCTGCTCAAGCTCCAGCAGCAGGATGTCCTTGCCCAACTCTACGGGTTCTCAAAGCCTGAACAACTTTACTGGGTGATGCAAGCCAACCATGGACTGGACCGCACCCTTCCTGCCCGTAGCGCGGTGTATCAGTTAGAACGCGCCAACAAGAAATCATGGCTGCTGCCCAATGCCTATCAGCGCATGGCCCTCCACTACATGCAGAAGGGTGACCGGAAAAAAGCGGGGTTTTGGTGGCGTCGGCTGGTTCAACGTTTCCCCGAACACAATCATGCTCCTGAAGCGTACTGGAAGTTGGCTTGGTACCATTACGATCAGGGAGGCTACAAATACGCCATCAATAGCTTCAAGCAGGGTCTGAAGTCCGGGCAACTGGGTTTGGAAGGCACGGCACGGCACCTCTACTGGCTCGGCAAAACCCAGCTCAAGCTCAAGCATCGCAAGTCCGCGCGGTCCAGTTTCCGAAAGCTCGTCAAGCTCTACCCCAACACCTACTATGGGGTGCGGATTCGCAATGAAAACCCGTCGCTGGTGCCCAAGTCTGCTAAGCCTCGTATTCTCAAAACCGCATGGCATCGTTCTCCGCCGCCACCAACGGCTCGTGAGGAACAACTGATTCGGCGTTGCGATTTCTTGCTCAGTGTGGACGAGCCGGAACTGGCGATGGGCAAGCTGCGAGCGCGACTGAGGCGCGAATCCACTCATGCGCTGGTGTGGGAAGCAAGCCTGCTGCTGCACCGCTATGGACAGTACCACGACCTCATGCGGCTCGCGGGGAACCACTACCTAGTGGACCTCAAACGCCAAAGTGTCCAAGGACAGGTTTGGAAATTTGCCTTTCCCCGGGCTTATTGGGACTTGATTCAGGAGGCTGCAAAGAAATCCGGAATCGACCCCTACTTCGCACTGGCCATCATGCGGGAGGAAAGCCTGTTTGACCCCCGTGCGCTTTCGCGGTCGAAGGCGATGGGCCTCATGCAACTCATGCCCTTCACCGCAAAAGAGGAGGCGCGTCGCCAGAAAATCCGGCTGGGCACCCGCGAGGCGGTTTTTGACCCACGCATCAACACTCGTCTGGGCACGGGTTACCTTGGTCGGCTCGCCAAGCGCTTTCAGGACAAACTCATCCTCACCGCTGGCAGCTACAATGCCGGGCCTTCCAACATGAAGCGCTGGCTCAAACGCTGGAAGGGGCTTTCCGTTGATGAGTTTGTCGAAACCATTCCCTTCCTGGAAACCCGCAATTACGTCAAGCGGGTGTACCGCAGCTTCCGGATCTACAAACGCATCTATCAGTCCTGAAGCGGTTCCCCGGCCCTCCTGATTTCTCAGTTGAAACGAACGTACTCGAACTCGAAGGGCTGGCGGTTGATGCGTTTGAGCGGTGGGGCGAGCCAATTCGCTACCTTGCCGGGTTCGTTGACGGGCTGCATGAGCGATTCGACATAGACGCGATCCTCGGCAGTCGGTAGCCATGCGGACTGGCCTTCCTGCCAGTCGTCCGCAGCAATGACCTTCCCTGCCGGAGTCACCGGCAAGCCCGCAAACTGCCCCACTTTCCGATTGAAGGCGCGGTGTGGCAGCTTGAGTTCAAAGTTTATTCCGGCCTCCCGAATCACCTGATTCCAGCGGCGCAGACCAAGGCTGCAATCCTCAATGTAATCGTCCCGCAGTCGTTCATTGATTGACGTCAGTGCCGAGGCTTCTTCCTCCACAATCCGATCCTCTCGCAGCCGGAACACCGGATAGGCGTCGTTTTCCAGCAAATGATCGTCATTGATCGCTGTTTCCTTGAAGCGCCCCTTGAGGCCCATCGTGTAGTAGTTCGCAGCGTTGGTTGAAATCTCCTGTCCGAAGAGATCGGAGGAGATGCTGTAGTGGAAGTTGAGGTATTTTTGCAGGAGGTCCAAGCTGATGCCTCCGTGCAGACGCAGGTCGTTCGTGTCGTGTTCGCGCATGAGATCGCAGGTGCGCTGCACCACGCGCTCGACTCCGGAGGAGCCAACAACCATGTGATGCGCCTCCTCGGTGAGCATGAAGCGACAGGTGCGGGCGAGTGGATCAAATCCGGACTCGGCGAGGGAGGCAAGTTGGAATTTGCCGTCGCGGTCGGTGAAGTGCGTGAACATGAAGAAAGAGAGCCACTCCGGAGTCGGCTCGTTGAAGGCGTTGAGAATGCGTGGCTTGTCGGCGTCTCCGGAGTGCCGCTCTAGCATCTCCTCGGCTTCCTCGCGCCCATCGCGTCCGAAGTGAGCGTGGAGCAGATAGACCATCGCCCAGAGGTGCCGCCCTTCCTCGACGTTGACCTGAAAGAGGTTGCGGAGATCGTAGAGCGAGGGGCAGGTGCGGCCCAGCAAACGCTGCTGCTCGACTGAAGCGGGTTCGGTGTCTCCTTGTGTGACGATGAGCCGGCGCAGTTCAGTGCGATATTCCCCCGGAACCTCCTGCCACGCGGGTTTGCCCATATGCATCCCGAAATTGATACTGCGCTCCCCGTCCACCGGTGTGAGAAATAGCCCCCAACGATAATCGGGCATTTTCACAAAGTCGTAGTGCGCCCAGCCTTCCTTGTCCACACTGGTCGCCGTGCGCAGGTAAACCGAGTGATCGCTGCTGTTCTCCGGACCCAAAGCGCCCCACCATTTCAGGTAGTTGGGTTGCCAACGTTCCAGCGCCCGTTGGAGTCGGCGGTCGCCGCTGAGGTTGACGTTGTTGGGAATGCGTTCGCTGTAATCAATCTGCATAGAAACCTCCGGGGTTGGGGATGCATTCAAACACGCTGGGGATTGTACTTGGCGCGACGTCCCGTGCCGTAAAGCTGCAACGCCCCTTCCTCGCCCACCGCGTTCGGACGCTGGAAAATCCAGTTCTGCCACGCACTCAGGCGGCCAAAGATTTTCGTTTCCAGCGTCTCCGGACCCGGAAAGCGCAGGGATGCTTCCATGCCGGTGAGCGCGTCCGGCGAAAAGCTGGTACGCTCTTCCACGGCAATACGCACCTCATCCTCCCAGTCGAGGTCATCCGGAATAAAAGTCACCAGTCCAAGCTCATCGGCTTCACCGGCTGCAAGGGCATCGCCCTGCCGCTCCCGGACGTGATCCAGTGCGTCGGCATCGCCGAGGAAACGTGTCTCCAGCCGGGAGAGGCCGTTGCACATGGGCAGTGGGCCAAAGTTCATTGCGGTGGCTTGCAGAGTCGCGGGCGGTAAATCCTGACTTTCGAAGCTGCCGTCGAGCATGTAGCTGCGATCTGCTGCCAGCACGAGTTCCAGCAGGCTACCCGCGAAGCAGCTTCCGGGTTCGATGAAAGCCAGTAGGCTCCGGGACGCAAGGTCGATCCGTTTGAGGGTGCGGCGCAGGAAGAGCAGGATTTCGTTGATAAGCCAGTGCTGCCGGTTTTTCAACAGGATGCGGTCGGCCTTGGCAACGAGTGCCACCGAGCCAGCCGTCCGGAATGCCCAGAGACCAAGATCGGTTTCGTTGAAGGTGAGGTGCAGGATTGCGTCATCCAATTCCCGTGTCATCGCCAACGGCCAGAATTCCACTCCGGCAGCGGTAATTTCTTCCAGTGTTTCCGGCAGTGGTTCCGTCGGTCCCTGCACTGTGAAGGTTGCCATACGCCGTTGGCGGTCGAGTTCGACAGTGAGGTGGGGATAGCGGATCGTGTTGCCCTCGAAGTTGCGTTCCAGTGGCGTGAGCGTGAGGCCTTGCGCCTCGGCAGGACGGGGCGACTGTGTGGCAAATTCCTCGGCCCGTTCCCGGATCACCTCGTCAAAGCGCGAGCGCGGCACCAGTTCGTCCACCAGTTTCCACTGCACCGCCCGCTTGCCCTTGATGCCCTCAGCGACCGTGCAAAAAACATCGGCGTGGTCGCGGCGCACCCGGCGTTTGTCCACCACACGAGTCAGGCCTCCGGTTCCGGGCAACACCGCCAGCAGTGGCACTTCCGGGAGTGAAACCGTGCTGGTGTTGTCGTCCACGAGCATGATGTAGTCCGTTGCCAAGGCGAGTTCGTAACCGCCGCCCGCCGCTGTTCCGTTCACCGCGCAGAGGTAGCGTTGTCCTGATTCGGCAGAGGCTTCCTCGATGGAGTTGCGGGTTTCGTTCGTGAACTTGCAGAAGTTGACCTTGTGCGAGTGCGTGGACTTTCCGAGCATCTGGATGTTCGCACCAGAGCAGAAGACGCGTTCCTTCCCAGAGGTTAACACCACCGCGCCCACCTCCGGATGCTCGAAGCGTAGCCGTTGCACGGCATCGTGCAGTTCGATGTCCACGCCAAGATCGTAGGAGTTGAGCTTGAGCGTGTAGCCCGGACGCAAGCCCTGCGTCTCGTCCACGTTCATGCGCAGGTAGGCGACCCGCCCTTCAATGTCCAGCGACCAGTGTCGGTACTTCTCAGGATGGGTCTGAAGTTCGATCCTTGGCTCCGTGTTCATCTTGCTTTTCGTGGTTGCAGTTTTTTTAGGCTGGTACCACTTATATCATACGCCCCAAGAAATGCTGCTGGAAATTGATGCGACCGCCACCATCTCCACTTTCCCAAGCTCTCTCAACGGGTTTGATTTCGCCTCCCTTTCCTCTCTAAACTTTGTCGGGAGGAATCCCGTATTTCCTGAACTTCGCACGGAGAAAGTCATGATTGCGCCCACCGACCAACAAGGGCTTGAGCAACTCCGGAACGCCAGCATCAAACTCGCGGAACGCTGGCAGCGCGAGGCGGTGGCGAAGGTGACTCCGGCGGTGAAGTGGGGAACCCGTCCGGGAAGCCGCTCGCATCAGACTGAGTTCTTTAGGCCGATCCTCTCGGTGATGAAGGCAAAAACCTTGACGACGCCATCGGCATTGTCAACTCAACCGGCTTCGGCCTCACTTCCAGGTTGCAGAGTTTGGACACGCGAGAGCAGACGCACTGGACAGAGCGCATTGAGGCCGGAAACCTCTACATCAATCGCACCACCACCGGAGCCATCGTGCAACGCCAGCCCTTCGGTGGCCTCAAGAAATCCGCAATCGGCGCCGGAACCAATAAGCCAGAAACCCGTTCGGCATGGAAGACAAGTGTTCCGAGTCTTCTTAGACGACTTAGCGAAAACAGCTTACCATTTATAGTCAAAGCTACTGGTTCTAGGCACATTTTGACTGGGACACAAACAGCCAATTCATTGATATTCAACAATATTTATTAGATGGCTAGGTCATAGTGTTCGATTTTTAATAGATTTTACTATAATTCCTAAGGGAGAAATTTCCTGAAATGGACGGCCATACACTGTGGTTCCAGTGCGGTTAGCTATCGTTTAGAGCAATAGAAGCAATCCAATATTGCCATTTTTTTGCTCCCGAACTTTTTGCTAGAGTGAATCCTTAATTCGTCAATCTTTATCTCGAAGGAGAAATCTTATGAGCATGCAAGCGGATTATCAGTTTACCCGGAGTTACTGTGGTAAGGTCAAGGGGCTGGTGCTGGACTGGAGTGGAACCACAGCAGATGCGTATGTGATCGCGCCTGCGGTGGTGTTTGTTGCCGTCTTCGAGAAGCAAGGCGTGGAAATCAGCATGACTGAGGCGCGGGGACCGATGGGGCTGCGCAAGGATCTGCACATCAAGGAATTGACCAAGGTTCCAGAAATCCGGGAGCGTTGGAAATCCGTACACGGCAGCTATCCCGATCAGGGAGATGCGGACCGGATGTTCGCAGATTTTGTCCCGATGCAGCTTGATTGCCTGCGTCAATACACCACCCTGCTGCCCGGAGTTGCAGAGGTGACTCAGAAATTCCAGCAGGACGGCATCAAGATCGGCAGTTCCACGGGTTTTGTGCGCAGCATGGTGGACATTCTTGAAGCGGATGCCAAGCAACAGGGCTACACTCCGGATGCCTCCGTTGCCGGAGACGAAGTGGTCAACGGTGCTCGCCCCAAGCCCTTCATGGTGTACCGTAACCTCGACCTGATGAATGTCCATCCCATCCAGTCAGTGGTCAAGGTGGACGATACCGTCTCCGGCGTCGGCGAGGCTCTGGAAGCCGGTTGTTGGGGGGTGGGCATTGCCCGCTACAGCAACTACATGGACATCAATTCACTGGATGAGGCGAAATCGTTATCCGCAGAAGAAATGCAGAGAAGACTGGAACTGACTCGTGACATCTTGCGCAAGGCAGGGGCGCACTATGTGATTGACGACTTTGACGAACTGCCGGCAGTCATCGAGGACATCAACACACGTCTCTCTAGGGCGGAGCGTCCCTAGCCGAGCCGTTCTGTTCGCTCGTTCAGCTAGGCTTGCGGGCAATCGTGAAAGTCACTTGGCCAGTCGTGGTGCGCGGCTGGTCGTGATACTGCATGAAGGCTTCGAGTTTCCCGGCATCCCGCAGGGCCGTCACCTTTGCGAGCACGTCAGCGAGGGCATCCGCTGCAACCAGACTCCAGATGGAATCCCCACGCCGCCAGTCCGGATCTAGGATGCCATCGGCGAGCAAGTAGGCGTCGCCCTGCAACACCAGGTCCAGCGGCACCTCGCGGTGCAGAGCGTCAAAACCACTCTCCTGAAGCAGGGCATCCAACGTGCCGAGGTCAACGGCCTTTTCCTTCACAGCTTGCAGAGCATCCGGAATCAGGCGATAAAACCAGAAACCCTGCTCCAGTTGTTCGTGCCCGCAACTGTTGATGATGACGCAGCCACCGGGTTTCAACACCCGTGCGAACTCACGAAACACCTCGGTGTGTCCGGGCCAATTGGCAGCGGCATCGTCCGGCAGGTGGTGCAGCACCTGATTCGTCATCACGGCATCCATACTGTCATCAGGCAACGGCAATGTACCGATTGCACTCTGATGGAAACGGATGCGACCCTCCTCAAACTCTGTTGTCAACTTGGACTGCGCCATTTCTAGCATTCCGGCGTTGAGGTCAACTGCCTCGATGCGCTGCACCTCGCCGATCAGGGCAGCGGTGTAGAGTCCAGTGCCGCAGCCCGCATCAACCAGCACCTGCTGCTGCAACGGGAGCGGCCCTGCGACTAACGCCTGAAGTATCGTTTCAACACCGCCTGCCGAGCGAGTTTTGTCGTAAACGCGGCTGGTCTTGTGATAGTTTTCGTAGCTGCTCATGGATCAGGTTGGACAAGAGTTGAAGGTTGCGCTGCATTGAGCGCGAGGTCAAAGGCGTCAAAATTTCTGAGGCTGCGGCCTGCAGTGTCCACCGGACGATTGCACAGCAGCGGCACGGTTTGCTCGGAAACTCCGCCGTGGGAACGCAACGGCACTTCGAGTCCGGAAAGGTCGTGCAATTCCGGTCGGGTGCCAATCACCTTGTGGACGGTTGAAACCACCACAAGGTCGCCCATGCGATCTTCCGGAAGTTCAAAGCGGGCGCAAGCGGCGGCTTTCGGAGCCGCGTATTCAATGCCCTCGAGCCCGGAGAGCCGATCTGCGATTTCCTGTGCATCGGTGGAGTCCGGAAGGTAGGCGGTAGCAAAAGAGCCGAGTGCTCCGTGATGCACGACATACGGATCAGTGATCGGCAGAATCACGCGGGTGGCTCCTTCTCCGAGCCAGTCGTCCAGCACATCTTGCAGAAAAATCACATCCGGTGTTCCGGAGGCGTTGTGTTTGGCGTTCATGCCATGATCGGCGGTGAGGCAAAGCACGGCTCCCTTTTCGTCAAGCTGGGCGAGATAACCATCCATCATCGCGTAGAAGGCATTGGCTCCTGCGCTACCGGGGGCGTGCTTGTGCTGAACGTAGTCCGTGGTGGAGAGGTACATCAGGTCCGGTCGCCGCGACTCCATCAGCTTGCAGCCCACTGCGAATACGAATTCGGAGAGTTCCGCCGAATAGACGCTCGGCACATCCATGCCGACCAGCGCCGTCACGCCCTCGATCCCATTTTCGACAAGCGTCGCTTGCTCCGCTTTTTCCGAGGAAAAGCAGATGGCCCCGCCTTGCCCAAAGCGCAGCCCGTGTCCAAGCAAGCGCCGCAGTTTGTCTTTCGCCGTGACGATGACAATGCTCGCTCCGGCTTCCTGAAACGCGGGAAACAGCGTGGGCGCACGCAGCAAAGCGGGATCGTTCATCATCACCTCCTCACCCGTCTCCGGGTTGAGAAAGTAGTTTCCGGAAATGCCGTGAACCAGTGGAGGCCGTCCGGTGACGATGGAAAGATTGTTGGGATTGGTGAAGCTCGGTACCACGCATTGGGCGCGTAGGTTGGCGCCATTGTCAAGCATCCGCGCCATGAAGGGCATCGCGCCGCCAGCAACCGCTATTTCAATGTAATCCGGCTCTGAGCCGTCAATGCAGACCACCACCGTGGGCGCCTGCGGCCAAGCGTAGCTGCGGCCGTTGACTGTAATTGTTTTCATGGCGGTTTACTTTGCAGGAGCGCAATTACGCACGCCCATCGTCGCAAGGGTTTCGCCAATCACAATAAGCGTGTCTGACAGTACATCCGGGGTCATTTGCCCAATGCAGCCAATCCGGAAGGTGTCGGCTACCGTGAGTTTTCCGGGATAGATGAGGTAGCCTCGAGTGGCGAGGCGGTCGTAAAATTCGCTGAAGACAAACGCCGGATCGTCCGGAATCAGGAAGGTGACGATGATCGGCGCTTGCAGTTTGTCAGGCAGCAGGCTTTGGAAACCCAAGTTCCGCATGCCTTCCACGAGGACGCGGCAGTTCTCGGAATAGCGGGCACTGCGTCCGGAGACGCCGCCCTCAGCCTCATGCTCCGCGAGGGCTTGATCGAAGGCGGCCAGCACATGCGTCGGCGGGGTGAAGCGCCACTGCCCGTTGCCCTCCAACGCCCGCCACTGCTCGTACAGGTCGAGCGAAAGCGAGTGCGAATTGCCCTCGCAGTCTGCCAGCACCGTTGCACGGATGATCGCGTACCCCATGCCCGGAATGCCTTCGAGACACTTGTTGGAGGACGCCACCACCGCATCACAGGGCAGCGCTTGCACATCGAGTGGCAGCGCCCCAAACGCGCTCATCGCGTCAATGATCAGACTACGTTTCTGCTTCGCAACGATGCGGGCGATTTGCTCAAGCGGATTGAGGATGCCGCTGGTGGTTTCGCAGTGGATCGCTACAACGTGCGTGATCGCAGCATCGTCCTTCAGCGTTTGCTCCAGCAGGTCGAGGTCTGGAACTTGATCTTCTGGACAGCGTTGTGCAAGTGAGGCGCGTCCGAGATACTTGGCGATTTTGACGATGCGTTCACCGTAAGCGCCGTTGACAAGTACCAGCAGTTTGCCGTCTCGGGGCAGCAGCGTGCCCACAGCGGCTTCGACCGCAAAGGTTCCGGAACCTTGTACTGGAACGCAGGTGAACTCGCCTGTGCCTCCAGCGATTTCGACAAGGCGTTCGCGCACCCGTGCGTTGAGGCGGATGAACTGCGGGTCGCGGCTACCCCAATCCCGAAGGACGGCTTGCTTCACCGTCAGCGAAGTGGTCAGGGGGCCGGGTGTGAGCAGGAATTCCTGATTCCCGGTGGCAGATGCCTTGGCTTCCGCGTGTTTCAAGTCGGTCACAGTCAGTGTTTCATGGAAATGTGGATCAGATGACAGCGCTGCGATTTCAGCCCGTTTCACTGTAAAACGAAATCCTACCACACACCAATCGGATTTCTGAATGCCTTGAATCCCTCAGAGCAATAGACCCGGAGGGATTCCGCTTGTCAATCCCGGTGTGCATTCTAGGATTTGCTCTTCCCTTGGATTGCTTGTAGCGGTCCACTCCATCTTTTTCAGCAGAGGTTTCATTCTCAGACAAATCACTTTTACACAAATCCGCTCCTTCCATGCGGTCGCACAGGAAGGCGGCTTCACCGCAGCATCTCGTGTGCTGCGGGTGGGACAGCCCACCATCACCAGCCAAGTGCGGGCACTGGAGGAGTATTACGGGATCGAACTGTTTTTCCGACGCGGACGTCGAGTTGAACTGACTCCACTAGGACAGGAGCTTTACGCCGTCACCACGCGGCTTGACACCATGGAGCGCGAGGCGGAGGAACTGCTGGACGCCGCAGGAAACTTCCGGACAGGCTCCCTGCGGATCGGGGCCGTGGGTCCCTATCACGTCACCGAAATGCTCGCCGCCACACACGCCCGCTATCCGGGATTGGAACTGAGCGTCCAGACCGGAAATTCCCAAGCGATGCTCAAAGCTTTGCTCGATTTCCGGGTGGATGTCGCGGTGCTTTCGCAGATCAAGGACGATTCCCGGCTCTGGTCCACGACCTTCGCCAAGGAACCGCTGGTGCTGTTCGTGCTCAAAACGCACCCGCTGGCCCAGCGGGAAGCCGTGGGGTTAGAGGAGTTGTCCGGGCAAACGCTGGTGTTGCGCGAACCGGGATCTACCACGCGGCAAGCTTTTGAGCAAGCCTTGCAGCAGGCCAAGATCACCCCCGGGACGATCTGGGAAATCGGTAGCCGCGAGGCGGTCTGGATGGCCGTGCTCAAGGGGCTGGGGCTCGGCGTGGTTGTTGAGCAGGAATTGGCCCCGCATCCGGATTTGCGTGTGCTGCGTTTTGCCGACCTCGACCTCCACACCACCGCCCACCTCGCCTGCCTTAAGGAGCGCCGCAACTCCCGACTGGTGCGGGCTTTCCTCGAAACGGTGTTGTCGCTCTCCGGCACTCCCTCAGCGCCCCGCAGCACCCCGCTCCCGCAAACCGGTTAAAAAACGACACGGCCCTGTAAGAATTTTGAAGGTTGCCCGACTAAGAGCGAGACCCCATTCATCGTCGAATGGATTCTTGTTTCTGTAACCTCAATCAGGAGTGATCATGTTGAAAAAATGGTTTGCCCTCGGTGTCGTCGTGGCCCTTGGCAGTGCGCCCCTCTACGCCGGAAAGTTCGGGAATCCGGAGGATGTTGAGTATGCCCGCAAGGTTTGGCCGGCGATGACAAAAGCATCTCTGGTGGGAGAGCATGCGTTCGTTTCACAGCCGTACAAGGGTTTTCCGCCCCACGGGATTGTGCTGGACACCATCGAAGGTGAATTTTCGGTGGGGACTCGGAAGGACATCCTGATCATCAAACGCAATTACGGTGGCGAGCAGGAACCGAAGCAGGTGATGGAAAATCCCGCAAAATACCTCAAGACCGTGACCATCATGTTCAAGCGAGAATCCGGTTATGACCCAAAAAATGGGGATTGGTTCTATGTGAAATACAATCCGCAGGGCAAGGTGCTGACCAATCCCAAAGGCGTTGCGCTGGCCGGGCGGGTCGGGGCTCCCGGAGTGGGTGGCTGCATCGGTTGCCACATCGGCGCTCCCGGCAAAGACTTTGTCTTCCGCCATGAGCGCTATGCCAAGCAGTGAGACTCTCCGGAACAGCGGAGCCGTTCTTCCCAAACCTTTGAATCCACGAGTTGAAACATGGGTTGCAACGGAATAACCACTGGCGAACCGGCCAAATTGATCTCTATAATGTCGCCCGTGAATTTCTACCAACGCTGCATCACCTTGATGCTGGGGTAGGGCATCCATCTTGTGATCTATAGTGCGGCGGAGGACAGCAAATAGCCTATGTGTCTCTTCCTCAAGAAAGATGCTGTAGTCCGAAATTCCAGTGAGGTGTCAGAGTGACTTAGTTTGGATAAAAACAAAATTAACTGTTATCCAATTTGTGAGGATATTGGAGTTTAAAGAGCAGTAAAAAAGGTCACAATTGTAGGCTTTGTTGTTTGAAAATACAGTTACAGTTTGTGGTGAATTTTTTCAGATTTTTAATTTTAACCCTCTGGCAATAAAATTGTTATTTTTATCCTGGAATACCACTCGGCGACGTTTTCAATCTCCTCGTCAGTCAGCATTTGAGCGATAATGCTCATCTGTGGATGCTGAATTTTTCCGGACTTGTAGCCGCTCAGCTTTGCAATCATGTAATCTTTTTGCTGTGCAGTTATGTTTGGCGTGATCGCTGAGTTACCAGCCGTTGTGGCTTGACCGTCCAATCCGTGACACATCGCACACACGGCCTGGGCTTTCTTTTTTCCTGCCTCTAAATTTCCAGCATGGACAGGATCCTTGAGGCTGTAGAGAGATCCGGATCTGAATAAATACTAGAAATGGAAACGCCCCAGAAAAGCCGTGAGGCCGCTCCGAGGCGCTTTGGTCCACGAGGTACAAAGTCAGGAACCAATATCTGATGGTCTCGCAAGAAGTCCTCTGAGGTGATAAATTAGTCGATTTCTGGGG
>CAJWCD010000022.1:0-32256 GCA_913020725.1 uncultured Pseudomonadota bacterium | reverse complement strand
AGAACTTCCTTAAATCCAGCAATCATTGATTCTGCCAGACCTAGTTGTTCATAAACAGGCTTGGATCTCCATCTCAATTCAAACTCCTTTTCCTCATCTTCTGATAGGTCATTTGAATTATCTGGTAGCTCTAAATTCCATTGATCTTCAAACTCATCCTCCTCTTCAGTTGTTAAACCACTCTCAGTCATTTTATAACTCACACTGATTCTGTTGGAAGTATCCTCCTTTTTTTTTGACCAATTCCGGATTAACTCTTCTCGGTCTTCGGGAACGCAATTAATATGTATTGCCGTGTATCCTCTAGAAACCGCCTCTCCAAACTGGGAATTAAGAAATGATACCAGTTCATCATCTGTCATATTCCAGATTTCTTTTCCATAACATTGGGTTATCACCTTACTCGGTTCTAGTTCAGTTCGTTCAGTTAGATTGGTCATTGTGATCCTTCTCCAAAGATTTTCTTGTTCATGTTTCCGACTGCTTCTGCCAAATGTTCCGGCGAAAGATGGGTGTACCTCTGCACCATCTGGAGGGTGCGATGTCCCAGAATTTCAGCTATTGTCCTAATTGGGACTCCCTCCATTGCTAGGTAACTGGCACACGAATGCCGGAGATCGTGCCATCTGAAATCCTCAATCCCGGCTTCCTTCAACGCCCGGACAAAGGGGGCTCTAAAATCAAAGGAATTAAGTGGATTCTTTTTGGAGGGGAACAACCGGTTGGTGTCCAAACGTCTTACTTTGGATTTCTCCTTTACTAATTCCAGGGCGTGTCCTCGAAGTGGAATTGAGCGTGGGTCTTGGTTTTTCGTATCCATCAAAGTGATGAAACCTCGCTGGAGGTCAATGTCTCTCCAGCTCAACCCCCAAACCTCCATCTGCCTCGCTCCTGTGGCCAAGGCTAACACGACCGCTGTATAAAGATTTGGGTTGCTGGATGCCTTACATGCCGTTAGCAACACCTCTCGCTCATTGTCGTCCAGATAACGGATGCGCCCTCTTGGCTCCTTAAGCTTGGAGACTTTGAGAACTGGATTTTCCTCCATCCATTCCCACTCCCTGACTGCTGTTGTACATGCGGTGGAAAGAGCAGCAAGGTAGCGGTTAACAGTGCTTGGGGAGCGCACAGTGCCTCTGAGAGTTTGATGCTTAACGAGCTTTGTCCGGTACTCGTTAAGCAATGAAGGGGTTAAATCAAAAAGGAGAATGTGTCCAATTTTCTCTTTCCACCATGACAGCTGGATCTTGTAGTGGTATGCGCTTCGTGGTTTTTGAGGGAGAACTTCGGCACAGTACCGTTCAACCAAGTCTTTTACGGTGTGCCTTTGAGCTTCGGCGGTTTTGAAATAACGACCTTCCCGGATTGCCGCCTCCGTTTGTGTCGCCCATTTCTTGGCGTCCGTCAACCGATGAAAGGTTGCAAATACGGGTTTGTGGCCCCTGAGGCGAATTTTAACCGTGTATGAAGGCCGACCATTCTTTTCTCGTATCTGGATACTAGCCATGTGTGCTTTGAAAGTTGGTTAGGAAGTTACTCTAGGAAAGGGTACCAGAACTAAGGAGAGATGACAACATGTCCGTGAGTCTTGTGTTCACATAAGATAACATTCTTATATTATTTGTTATTGTTAGTGAACATAAACATATGTTCCACTTATGTTCCACTAATTATTCGGCGGGAGAGCGCTGCTATCTTGCTATCTATCAGAAATAAAAGGATAAAATTATGAAGAATTAGATAAGGGAAGGTAGACGAGAAATTTGAAGGATTTCTGGGAGTGGAACGAGAGTGGAACGGAATAGGTTTTTATGGGAATTGTAAAAACCTATGAACCCTTGCAAACACTGGCTCCCCGAGCTGGACTCGAACCAGCGACCCGGTGATTAACAGTCACCTGCTCTACCAACTGAGCTATCGGGGAACAAATACTTCCACAAATGCTAGGAGGAAATTGCAGAGTTTGCAAGGTTTTTCTGCGAGCTTGGTGGTGTGTGCCTCACCCCTGTCCGGGTTGTGGAAAGGCGCGGGCCAGTGCGGTTTGCAGTCCGGCCAGCACCTCGTTTAGGTTAGATTCGCAACCCACTGCAATGCGCAGCAGTGTCCGGGGAAACCCCAAGTCCAGCAGTTCCTCGTCAGTCGCATGGTAGTGCGCCACCAGCGCGTAAGGGCACATCAGCGTTGTGTTGGAACCCAGCGTGGGGGCTTTGAGGATTGGCCCCCAGAGACCATCGTACACCGCCTGAAAGGATTCTGGATGGTCGTGGTGGAGCGTCCAACTGATCACCGATCCAGTACCGCGCAAGAGGCGTTGGCTCACGGCATGGCTGGGGTGATCCGGGAGTCCGGGGAAGTGCACCTCTTTGACCGCCGGGTGCTGGCAGAGGAACTCGGCAACCCGGAGTCCGTTGGTGTTGAACTGCGCCATGCGCTCCGGAAAGTCGGTCAAGCACCCTCGCAAGGATGACGCTTCGTCCTCGCAAAGCTCCATGTTCAGCAAACGATGCTGGCAGCGCAAGGTGTCGGCCAACGCGCCCTCACGGAACAGCACCATCCCCCCCCGGTGCGCGTTGCTTCCGGAAAAGTGTTTGGCGGTGCTATAGACCACGAGGTCTGCGCCGCACGCCAGAGGCTGGCAGTTGAAAGGCGTGGCCAGCGTGTTGTCCACCACCAGCGGAATTCTGTGACGTCGAGTGAGTTCACTGACGGCCCACAAGTCCGAAACGTCTCCCAACGGATTGGTGATCGTCTCCGTGAAAACCAACGCGGTGCGGTCGTCGATGGCGTGTTCCAACCGTCCCAAATCACCAACACTCACCCACTCCCAATCGAGCGTCGTGCCCTCCAGAACACTGCCCCGCAGCAGTCCGTAAGTGTCGGTGTAGAGCGTGCCGATCATGATCATCTTAGGCCGCTCAACGGTGCGCAGGGCGTCCAGAATCATCGTGATCGCCGCCATGCCGGAGGGGTACAGCAGGGCATCCTCCGCATTGTCCATTTCGGTGAAGATGCGGCGAATCTCCCGATGGGCAACGGATGCAGTCAGAGCCGCTGAAATGCTCGAAACTGACTTCAGATTTTGCGGATTGGCTTGAGTCGTCAAGCGCGTGGAGAAGATAGCCCCGCGTTGTTTGCGCAACTCGTGCAATTCGCCCATCACCCGATCCACTTTTCCCAACACGACTCCGCCGATTTCCGCACCTTGAGCGTCGGAAACCGGGGCGGTCCAGTACTTGATGTGTGGATGGTTTTCAAGAGATGGCGGCAGCGCATCCGAACACACCAGCAACGTGCCGCGCCCAGCTTCCTGAAGAGGCAGGGTTTCCGGATCACTGCCCTTGTGAAGCAGCAGCAGCAGATCGTGACGACTCCATTCCGAAGCCTCCGGAAGCGGTTCCACAGCAAGCCGCAGGAAAACGCACTCGGCTTGCACCAGCGCAAGGCGTTCGTGCCATTCGGGAGTCAATTCACCAGAGTGCAAGACGATCAGGCGGCGTCCCTTGCGCTCGTGGGCCAGCAGCCGCAGCAATTCGTAAAGGGCTGCGTGGGCAGAACAGAACAGTCGTGCGTGGGGCACCCCGCATTGTTCGGCAAGGGCCTCTTGAAGAACTTTCAGCTTGGGATGGTCAACGTGGCGGTAGTAACCGTAGCGCAGCGGAAACTTGCCCTCTCGGAAGCTGTGGATCAACTCAAGCGTGGGCAGTTCTGCGGTGATGCCAAATTCGCCGCCAACCGGTTGATTGAGAGCGAGCAAAGGGGAAGTGGCGGACATCGGATGCTGAGAAGAGTCAGCAGACGGGATGGGTGTCAAACTCCCTGGTTTCGTCATTGAACACCGCGAGAATGGCCCCGTCGCGCTGGTTTGGTTTCACACCAAGCACGAGGTACTGGATACCGGGATAACGCGGGCGTCCATCCCAGAGCGCATCCTCAATGTCTTGCTGGGAAAAATAGGCACCTACGTCCGGATGGCTGTGGTAGATGATGCGCATGGCTCGCCCAGATTTGCGCAGTTCCCGGTCCAGTTTCAGTTGCTCGCGGGGGTCGATAAGGTAGCCCTCGGTCGGGGAGCGGGGATGGTGTTCTGGGTCAAGTTCGTGGAGTTCCTCCAAGACGTTCGTGAGCGGGTGGCAGGCATCCACCTTTCCAGCAGCGGCCTTGGGACCACTCAACACCCCACAGGTTTCATTGGGGTAATCCGACAGCCCCTGCGCAAAACACTGCTCCAGCAGGTCTTCTGGAACCTTGAGTGCAATTTGATTCGACATATCTTTAATCAGTAACGCGGCATTTCCGGGTCCACTTGCTCTGCCCAGCGGTCAATGCCGCCCGCCAGGCTGTGCAGTTTGGTAAAACCTGCTTCCCGGAGTTTTTCCAACGCTTGCAGGGAGCGCTTGCCCTTGTAGCAGTACAGCACGATGCGCTCATCCGGATTCAGTGCGTCCGCAGCGGTTTTGAAAGTACTCAACGGCAGCAGTTGTGCCGAGTCGATGCGGCAGATTTCCCACTCTTGCGTTTCGCGCACATCCACGAGCGAGCATGGTTGCTCGCCGTCCATCCACGCTTTCAGTTCTTGCGGGGTGATCTCGTCCGGAAGCAATTCCTTTTCCTCTTCAGCGGTTGCAAGGGGAACGGCACAGAACGCCTCGTAATCCTGAAGTTCCGTAATCGTGGGCTGGTCGCCGCACAAAGCGCAGTTTTCATCGCGTCGCAGTTTCAACTCGCGGAACGAGAGTTTCATCGCGTCGTACACCAACAAACGCCCGCTCAGGGATTTCCCCTTGCCCAGCAACAGCTTGAGCACTTCGGTCGCCTGCAAAGTCCCCATCACGCCTGGGAGCACGCCCAGGACACCCGCCTCTGCTCAGCTTGGAACCAAGGCGGGGGGGGGCGGCTCGGCGTAGAGACAGCGATAGCACGGCCCGCCGTTGTGCGGGTCGAACACTGTCAACTGGCCCTGAAAACGGAAGATCGAGGCCGAAACGAGGGGCTTTCCGGCAAAGTAGGCGGCGTCGTTGATGAGGTAGCGCGTCTGGAAATTGTCGCTGCCGTCCGCGATGATGTCGTACTGCGCGAACAGTTTGGTGGCGTTCTCCCGCGTGAGCCGGACGGGGTGGGCCTCCACCTCAACATGCGGATTGATGCCCCGGATGGCCTCGCGGGCGGAATCCACCTTGGGCTTGCCGACATCGCTTTCGGCATGAGCGATCTGCCGCTGGAGATTGGAACGATCCACCTCGTCGTCATCCACAATTCCCAGCACTCCAACTCCTGCCGCAGCCAGATAGAGCGCCATTGGCGAACCGAGTCCACCCGCGCCGATCAGCAAGACCTTCCCGCCTTTGAAGTTTTTCTGCCCCTCCATGCCCACTTCCGGGAGGGTCAAGTGGCGGGTGTAGCGCGAGATTTCCTCGCTGCCGAGCGTGATTTCGCCGGTCATGTCCAGCCTCCAGCGATGGAAGGGACGATCTGGATGAGATCGCCATCCGCAACCGGGGTGTCGCGTCCGGAAAGCTGGCGGATGTCATCGTCGTTGAGATAGACGTTCACAAAACTGCGGAACTCACCGGAGTCCTCGAAGAGGTGCGACTTGAGGGCGGCGTGTTGCGCAAGCAGGTTGTCGAACGCTGCGCCCACCGTGCTTCCGGAAACGTCAATTTCGTCCTCGTTCCCGGAGAATTGCACAAGAGCGGAAGGGATTTCAATGGTAACGGCCATGAGTGTCCTGCGCTGGGGTTTGACTTGCGAGTCGTTAAAAGTTCACTATAATTTCACGAGTCCCGATTGTCAAACTGATGTTCAGTATATTAAACGACGCACCATGACGAAGATTTACGACCAGCAACGTTTCAAACCCCCCAAGGTGGGCGACGAGGTTCATCGCCTGCGTCGCGCCCACGGCCTCACACTGGACGAGTTGGCCACGAAATCCGGAGTCTCAAAGGCGATCCTCTCGCAAATCGAACGCGACAAGAGCAACCCCACGCTCTCGACGATCTGGCGCATCACGCAGGCGCTGGATCATCCGCTGGAAGACCTGCTTTCTTCCAACAAGCCCTCTTCGCCTTTCGAGAAGCTCAAATACAACGCCACCCCGTCGGTTGCCAGCGAGGATGGCGGCTTCACCCTCCGGATTCTGGGGCTGGTCAGTATGCTTGCATCCGTGCAGTGGTACGAGTTCGAGGCCCAACCGGGATCGTGTCTGATCTCCGAATCGCATGGCACCGGCAGCATCGAAAGCATTTCTCTGCTCAAGGGAGCCTTGGAGATCGAGATTGAGGAAAATCGGAAAGTGGTTGAAGCTGGGGAAACCTTGCGCTATGGCACGGAAACCGCTCATAAACTGACCAACATCGGCAAGGGCGTCTGCCACGGTTTCATGGTTAACCTGCTGTCTCCGACGCTCTAACTGCCGCAAATTGAAGGGCCCCCCACCATGCCGTTCGGCCTGAATCCTTTGACACGTTCAGTACGAATAGGAAGGCCGATGAATTGCGTCATTTTTCACGAATCACGCCTGTGAAAATTCGCGGCACACTCTACCTTTCGGGCAGTTCCCGCTCCGGCATCGCCACGCTGGAATGGGCACTGGGTAACTACCGACTCAACTCGCCCCTGATGCCGAGCGAACAGGCTGCGGCTTCCGATCAAATCACCGTCAACGCCCCCGTCGGCAAACTGCCCTACCGTTTCGTTTTTCCAGATGGCAGTGTTTTCGAGAGTGGTGATGCGGCAGACGCCGAAACCCTGCTTCACTATGCAGGCCAGCGTCTGCCCGGAAGCAGGCTGGGCTGGCTGGAAAACAACCGCAAAGCCTTGCTGATCGGGGTTTGTGTGCTGATGTTGTTGATCGTTGGAACGGGTCGCTACGGGCTACCGTGGGTGGCGGACCAAATTGCCCGGACGCTTCCCGACCCGTGGTTGCGGTTGGCGGGCATCCATGCTTTGGATGTCTTGGATGAAGGCTTATTCGCGCCTTCCGAACTTTCTGGAGAGCAGCGACTAGAGTTCTCTCAAGCATTTCATGAACTCGCCGCCAAGCAAACGACCCCGCCCACCCTTGCCTTCCGGACGGGTCAGCGGATCGGCCCCAACGCGATCACATTGCCGGGCGGCGTTGTTGTGCTGACGGATGAATTGGTGGAGTTGGCTGAGCATCCGGATGAGGTGATCGGGGTCTTGGCTCATGAGTTGGGACACGTCCAGCAGCGGCATCCGGCCCGTCGGCTAGTGCGTTCGCTACTCATCGTTACCGTGCTTGCGCTGGTGTTGGATGATGCTGCCAGCCTTGCCGAAGAACTGGCAGCAGCGTCCGGAACTTTGCTGAATCTCGCCTACACCCGTGAATTTGAGGCCGAGGCGGATGCGGAAGCCAAACACCTCCTGAAACGTTCGGGACGCTCTGTGGAGTCGTTGGCTCGGATGCTCACGCGGCTCGCTGAACACTGCGGAGAGGCTTGCACGACCGCTCCGGAGTGGTTCTCGACACACCCTTCGTTTCCAACACGAATCGAGACGCTGCGCCAACCCTGAATGGCTTTCAGGCGGTTCCGGCTTGCCCCGGTGACGAATAGTCGCAACAATCGAATTTGTACAAACTCTTGACTCTTTTCACACAAAATCATGACCACACTCTACTCAGGCGGCCACGTTTTTGACGGCCACGGCACGCTGCTGGAAAACCACGGTGTTTTGATCGAAGACGACCGCATCGCACACATCGCACCCAACTCCGAGTTCGAGGGTTTCACGGGTGAGCACGTGGACACCTCCGGGGGCACCGTCTTACCCGGACTGATTGATTGCCACGTCCACCTCGTCTTTGGCGGCGAGGCCGACCCCAAAGCGAGGATGGCCAACCTGAATCCCGGAGACATCGTGATGGGCGCCCTGCAAAACGCGCAGGCTGCTCTGCGATCGGGTGTCACCGGCCTCCGCGACCTTGGCGGCAAGGACTACCTTGAATTCTCCGTGCGCGACGCCTGTAACTCCGGGAAGCAACTCGGCCCCACCATCAGGGCGGCAGGCCGCATGATTTGCATGACTGGAGGTCACGGCAATACAATCGGACGTATCGCCGATGGTCCGGACGAAGTGACCAAGGCCGTTCGCGAGCAGATCCACGCCGGCTCGGACGTGATCAAGCTGATGGCCACGGGTGGGGTGATGACGCCGGGTGTGAATCCGGAGGACGCGCACTACACCGAGGAGGAACTGCGGGCCGGTGTGAGTGAAGGACACCGCTTCAGCAAAACCTGTGCGAGCCATGCCCAAGGCGGCGCGGGCATCCTCAATGCCGTGCGGGCTGGAATGGATTCTATCGAACACGGCATTTTCATGACGGATGAGTGCATTGAGGAAATGATGAAGCGCGGCACTTATTTGGTGCCAACGCTCGCGGCAGTCAACAACATCTACCGCAACCGTGAAAAAGGCATTCCCGACTACGTTGTGGAAAAAACGGTGCGAGTCCGGGAACGGCATACGCAGTCCATCCAGATGTTTTACAAGGCCGGAGGGAAAATTGCGATGGGCACCGACGCCGGAACGCCGTTCAACTTCCACGGCGATAACAGCCGGGAATTGGAGTTCATGACCGATCTCGGCATTTCCAATGCCGATGCGCTCACGATTTCCACAGGCAATGCTGCCGATTTGCTTCAGCTTGCAGAGCGCGGACGGCTCTGCAAGGGTTATTTTGCTGACCTGTTGATCGTCTCCGGAAACCCCGTTGAGAACATCAGCGCCGTCAGCAACTCCGAGAACCACCGGCTCGTTGTCAAAAACGGAACACCGGTGCCACGCTAAAGGTTAGAATGGGCATAACGCCTGTGACCACTCAACTCTTTGATCTCACGAGAACGAGTGAACCGTATGAGGCGGAATTTATCGTGGACACGAGATCCACTGACTGCATGGCTCCGGAGGACGAACTTGAGAAAATCGGCCTGCCCAAGGAAGGGAAAACGATTTACGAGTTGGCCAATGGTGAGACCGTCGAGTACGAACTGGGATTTGCCCGGGTTGCCTTCATGGGTCAGGAGACGGTTTCCCAAGTCATCTTCGGCCCCAAAGGAGTCGAACCGATCTTGGGCGTGGTCGTGCTGGAAAACCTTGGGTGCATCGTGGACCCCACCACCAAGCAGCTTAAACGGCTAGCGGCGAAACCATTAAAATAACGGGAGATTTGCCTTTATGGAACAGGAATCCGAACAGCTCGACCACGACAACCCAGAGTGGACGAGAACCGATTTTGCGGACGCGATGACGTGCTCTGAACTCCCGGAATCGCTGCGGAGAAAACTCAGCGATTCCGAGTGCGAATTTCAACCAGTGTCTTACCCTTGATGCCTCCGGCAGTGAAGGACACCCCAACTTTCTATGAAACTAAACCAACAAACAACCCATGCGAATCAAAGCGGAAATCAAAACGTTTCATGACGAGATGACGCAGTGGCGTCGGGACATCCATCGACATCCGGAACTCGGTTTTGTGGAACACCGTACTTCGGAGGTGGTGGCCGAGAAGCTTCAGTCGTTCGGGCTGGAGGTCCATCAGGGCTTGGCGACGACGGGCGTGGTGGGCACGATCCGCAATGGCGACGGCCCTTCCATTGGAATGCGGGCGGACTTGGACGCCCTCGCGCTGCCGGAACTGAACGAGTTCGAGTACAAATCCGTCAACGAAGGCCGCATGCACGCCTGTGGGCACGACGGCCACACGACCATGCTGCTGGGCGCGGCAAAATACCTTGCCGACACCAAACGCTTCAAGGGCACCGTTCACTGCATTTTCCAGCCTGCCGAGGAAGGTGGCGGTGGTGGCGACGTGATGGTGAAGGAGGGGTTGTTCAAGCAGTTTCCGGTGGATGCGGTTTACGGAATGCACAACATGCCGGGCATTCCTAAAGGCGTGATCAGCAGTTGGCCGGGGCCGATGCTGGCGGCAGCGGACACTTTTGAACTCGTGGTGCAGGGCACGGGTGGCCACGCGGCCATGCCGGATCTTGCCATTGATCCCGTTGTGATCGGTGCCCAGGTCGTTAACGCCTTCCAGACGATTGCCAGCCGCCGCACTAACCCCTTGGATTCGGTGGTGGTCAGCACCACCCGCTTCAACGCCGGAGAGGCGTTCAATGTGATCCCGGACTCGGTGACGATTGGTGGTTCCGTGCGCACCTTCAAACCAGAAACCCGCGATGCCACGGAAGCCCGCCTCCAGCAAATCGCTGAGGGCATCTGTGCGGCCAACGGCGCAACCTGCACCTTCACCTATCGTCGCGGTTACCCCGCCACCGTCAACCATGCCGAGCAAACCCAAATCGCTCTGCGGGCGGCTGGTGCGGTGGTTGGCGAGGAAAACCTGATCCGTGATCCCAATCCGATCATGGCCTCGGAGGATTTCTCCTTCATGCTGCTCGCCCGGCCCGGTTGCTTTGTCTTCATCGGCAATGGTGTTGGCGAAACAGGTGGTTGCATGGTCCACAACCCGCACTACGATTTCAACGATGACATCCTGCCCATCGGCGCGTCCTACTGGGCCACCCTCGTCGAGCAGGAATTGCCGCTCTGAGTTTCCGGCTCTGCTGCCTTAAACCGTTCCGTGATTATGAAAACCTGTGGGTACGTCTGGGAGTATGGGCAACAGCTCTTCACATGAGTTATTTTGAAATCGGAATCTATCATCCCAAGATCAAGGGAAACATCGGCACCCTTTGGCGTAGTGCTTATCAGCTCGGAGCGGCAGGCATCTTCACCATTGGTTCCCGCTACAAAAAACAACCCAGTGATTGCCACAAGACCATGCACCAGATTCCCTTGAGGCATTATCCTGCAATGGATGATTTTTTGCGAAATCGACCGAGAGGGGCAGTTTTGGTTGGGATTGAAACGGACGGAACGCCATTGACGAGCTTCACGCATCCCGCTCAGGCAATTTATCTTCTGGGAGCCGAGGATTATGGCCTGCCTCCCAATGTTTTGCAGGTGTGCAACTGCGTGGTTTCTTTGGAATCCGTTGTCGAAGCCCCCTACAATGTGGCAATCGCGGGCAGTCTCGTTATGTATCATCGGTGTTTTCTGCAACGGTAATTTCAAGCGTCAAGCACAGGGTGAAGTTGATTTTTCGGTCAAACGGATTTGTGTTTATGATACTATTGAGCGGCTTTCTCCCCAGATTCACCGCAAAGCCTTCTGGGGGCAAAAGGAGCCAACAAGAGTTTGAATGCCTGGATTTCGGAATGCATTGAACACCATGCTCGGGTGGCGTGATTCCTTGCATGGCTCTGGGGTTCCCACTATGCTGAAGGCATGAACCCCAAGCTGTGGATGGAAACAAAAGCATGAAATGCCTCAAGTGTGGCGAGTCCAATCCGGAAGTGGCGGCCTACTGCCAGCGCTGCAACACCTACCTCGTGGAGCCGCCCGCCTCGGAGTCCGGGGATGTCTTCAAGGCCTTCATCCTCGCGTCGTTGGTGACAGGCGTGTTCTACCTCGTCTTCCCGATTCCAGTGACACGCAACGCCTATGTCCTCCAGTTGTTCACCGGGCGCATCTCCGAGTTGATCTTCGCACTTTGTGCGTGGTCGCTGGCCCTCGTTGCTTTCCGCTACCATCGTCATCGGCTGCAAGATAAAGCACTGGAAGCCCTGCGGCATCACGAACTGCACCACTCCTACCAAAGCGGAATTTACGTCCGGGAAGTCGAGGAGCGCATCGCCGAACTAAGCCGCCACCTCGAAGCACGGGGTATCCGCAAGTTTCAGAGTACGGTGGTCTTCCAGCGCATCCGGCGCATCCTGCTCTACCTGCGGGCGGTGCCGAAGAAGGAGGAGATTCAGGCGATCCTCAACTATCAGGCCGAGATTGATCACAATCGCCTGCAAGGGCGTTATACCCTGCTCAACGTCTTCATCTGGGCGATTCCGATTCTCGGTTTCATCGGAACCGTCTATGGCATCGGTGAATCCATCGGCGAGTTCTCGGAATTTATCCGCAGCGCCGATTCCGGATCGGTCGGCGGGCAACTCCGCTCTGCGCTGGGCGGAGTGACCAACGGGCTTTCCATCGCGTTCAATACCACCTTTCTCGCGCTCATGGGAGTGATCCCGATCATGGTGCTGGCTTCAATGGTGCGCCAGGGTGAAGAGGGGCTGCTGCTCAATGTGGAGGAGTACTGCCTTGAAGAACTACTCCCGCATTTGCACGTCCACCCCGGACGGCAGGAGTTGGAGAATGTAACACAGGCGCAACTGGAGCAGTTGACAAACTTCACTGAGCAGTGGACTCAGCAGGCCGCACCGGTGCTGAACTCCGTCGGAGAGCACGCAAAAACGCTGGAGGCTCAAGTGGCGGCACTGCAACCAGTGCTGCGAGATTTTAGTGCTGGCCTGCTCAACCAACCCACGCCGGAAACTCCGCCGCCTGAAATACCCACCTCCACAGACGATGCTACTGCGGCTCCGGAAGTAGCAGACTCGAACCCCGCAGCGGCTGAAGAACCGTCCCGTCCATGAGGTGGCAGGCGCAAGCCCCCAGAGTTTCGCTGTTTCCCTTCCTCAGCGTCCTGCTGAGCACGATGGGCGTGTTGGCGTTCTTGGCGATCAGCTTTGTCGTCACCACACAGGAAGACGTGCAACCGCCCCGGCCTCAACCCATCGAGTTCCAGTGGGTTGGCGCTCCCGGTTATGTCAATCCCATCTTCATCCGCTGTTACGCCGACCGCATCGAGTACTACGACCTCTTCCGCAACCGCGAACGTGTGGTGCGGCTGGGGCATCTCATGCAGGAGATCAAGCGCAAGAATCCGGAGTTGCTACGCTACTTCTCGGAAATCGCCGACGAAAACCTGCGCATCAAGCGACGCTTCGGGCAGACTGAACACTACCCACTCCTGCTCGTCTATCCGGATGGCATCCTTGCCGCCGAGGTGCTGATGGCACTCATCGAACAAGTCGAGGGCTTGAACGTGGGACTCGAACCCATGCTGCCCCACTGGGAAGTGCCTTACCAATCCCAAATGCGCTGAGCCTCCCGGACCATGCTGCTCCGTTCTCTCTTTTTCTTACTTATCGGCTCGCTGCTTGTCGGATGCTTCACTCCCCCCAAGCCCCAACGCGAGCAGGAGTTACGGACGGCCATCCGCATCGCACCGCACTACGAGGAGGGCTATGCCCGTTACGCCAACTGGTTGCGGCAGCGTGGGCGCTGGAGCGAAACTCGTGCCGTGCTGAATTCCGGACGTTCCCGGATTGACCAAACCCCACTTTTGGATCGGCTCAAGGGCAACCTGCTCATCGCTCTGGGCGAGCAGGAGGAAGTTGAACGGTTTTATCAGCAGAGTCTTGCGGACCATCCGGAAAACGTAAGGCTCCGGCTGGACCGGGCGCAATTCCGTAAGCAGCGCGGCGACCACGAGGGGGCGCTTGCTGATGCGCAAGCCGCGCTTGACCACGATTCCGAATTCGTGGATGCCCACCACTTCCGGGGGATGACGCTTTTACAAACAGGTCAGCAGGAAGCTGCGTTAGCAGCGTTCATCAAGACCGTGGAACTCGACGCCAACCACGAAACGGCATGGCAGCAGATCGCCCAGATCTGGCGGGATCGTGGAGAACTGCGGAAAGCGGAAAACGCCTACAAGCACGCCGTAGCACTGGCTCCGGAATCAGAGAACTTGCTGCGTGATTACGCTGGAGTGCTGGAGCAGTTTGACCCGCAATCCAATCCTGAACAACGCAACACACTGCGCCTCATTCTTGCGCAAATCGAGCGACTGCATCCGGGTTCGTCCTGGATTCACGCTCATCAGGGCAGTCGACTGCTCACCGCAGGCGACTGGCTCAGCGCCAAGCAACGCTTGCAGAAATCCGTGGCACTGCAACCAAACTACGCTTGGGCGTGGTTCAAACTGGCAGAACTTCAGCTCACCCGTGAGCGACATTCCGAAGCTCTGGGCGCACTGCAAAGCGGACTTCAACACCAGCCTGATTCCCCGTGGGCGCTTGCGCAAACCGCCTTTGTGCTGGAAAAGCTGGGTCGCATTGACGAAGCGATTGCCACCTACGAAAAACTATGCGCCACCCAGCAAGCCCAACCCCTCGCCTACCGGAAATTGAGTCGGTTTTATTGGAGTCAAGTCCGCATGAACGAGGCCCAAGCGGTGCTGGAAGCAGGAATCCAGCAGCATCCACAGCATGGCGAACTGCGGGTTGAACTTGCCCGTTTGCTCGATCACCTCCACGACTTTGGAGCAGCCCGGAAGGTGCTGACGCAGCTTCCTAACGCGGAGGGCAACGCCCCGCTTCAGGGGCAGTTGGCGCGGCTCTCCCTGTTCAACAACGAGCCAGATCATGCCCTCACGCACCTCAACCTTGCCCTTGAGCTGGACCCGAACCTGCACTGGGCGCGAACCCAGCGCATCCGCCAATTTGCGGGCCGTCACCAAGACGCCGAAGCAGAACAAGAACTTCAGGAACTGCTGTCCCGCAATCCGGAAGACGAGTGGGGTTACGCTGAACTGAGTCGGCTGTTGTTGGAGCAAAATCGACTTGGGGAGGCTGCAAATCTGCTCCAGTCCGGATTGGAGCGACTTCCAGAATCCCGCTCCCTGCGCTCGCTGCAAGGCATTCTGCTGGAAAAACAAAGCCAGCGGGAAGCAGCGTTGTTGGAATTTGAAGCGCTGGCCCATGAGCATCCGGAAGATGCCTTGGTGCTGATGCACCTCGGCAGCAATCAAATGATTGCCGGAGAGCTGGAACAAGCCCGCAGTTCAATTTTGAAGGCATTGCAACGCGCCGAGGGAGACTTGGGCATTTGGCTCCAGTTCACGACTCTGTTGCCCGAAGCGGAAGCACAAGTGTGGTACGGCAAGGACTGGGACGCTTTGCAACCCGTACTGTTGCAAAGCGTCCGGGGAGAACTGGATTCGGCGTGGCAAGCGCTTCAACAGTTACGGATCGATCCTGTGCAACGCGATGCCCTGCGGGTGCTTTATTTTCACTTGAAGGAGCGCAGTGACCTTGCTCCAGACCTCCCCACGCCTCTGCATTCTCCAGAACTGCCGCTTTGGGTGCGGCACCTGCGAGGGTTCCTGCATGAACGGCGGGATGAAAATTCCGCAGCGCAACGACACTACCGTTCGGTTCTCAACTCGCTTCCGGAACATCACCCGGCTCAGCCTTGGTTGGAGTTGCGGATCGGCATCACCCAACATCGACTCAAGCAGTACGAGCTCGCCCGCCCTCACTTCCGGCGGTTTCTGGTTGATTTTCCGGAAGACTACGACACCCGGATGCTGATCGTCTTGGGCCACACCCTCGCTTTTGAGGAAGCCGCCGCGATTCCGCTTTACGAGAAGTTGATCCTTGAGCGACCCAACCATGCGCTGGCACTCAACAACTTGGCGTGGAGTTACCTGACGATTCGGGATCGTAGTCAGCGCAAGCCGCAGCGGGCTTTGGGGTTGGCACTGCAGGCGGTGGAGTTGCAACCGAGCATTGACCATCTGGACACACTGGCCGAGGCCCATTTCCAATCCGGACAACGCGAAGAGGCGCAGGATGTTTTCCGGCGGGGGGTGCTGGAAGCGAATTTCCCACGCTCGCGCATTCCTTACCTGCGAGCGCAATACCTGCGCTTTCAAAGCGGCGATTTGCGTTCCGATCCTCCGGATCTTCATGAGGATTGAGACGAATCCAGAAAAAACTTGAATCTGTATACTATTCCGCGCTATAAGGTAGGGTTTACTTTTTTGCAATCTCAGACGCAGTTTAGCCATGATTAACGGAATGCTGGCCCGAAAGGTCGGAATGACACAAATCTTCGAGGACGACGGCACCGTGGTGCCCGTGACCGTCCTGCAGGCCGGTCCGGTCACGGTGATCCAGAAGAAGACCGTGGAGAAGGACGGGGTGGATCAGGTGCAGGTCGGCTTTGAGCCGATCCCGGAGCGCAAGGTCAATCTCCCCATGCGGGGGCACTTCAAGGATCAGCAACCCACGCGCACCTTGCGCGATTTCAAGGTCGAGGACATCTCGGCAGTTGAGGTTGGACAAACCTTTGACGCGACGATCTTCAGCGCAGGTGAAAAGATTTCTGTCTCCGGCACCTCGAAAGGACGGGGTTTCTCCGGAGTGATCAAGCGCCACGGCTTCAGCGGCTTCCCGGCGTCTCACGGACACCGCGAGAACAAACGCTCCACTGGAAGTATCGGACAGGGCACCGATCCCGGACGGGTCTTCAAAGGCAAGAAGATGGCCGGCCAGTACGGCAACACAACCGTGACACAGATGTGCCTCACGATTGCCCGTGTGCTTGCAGACGAAAACGCTGTTTTGGTGCGAGGAGCTGTTCCCGGACCCAACGGTGGGCTGGTGACCATCCTCAAGCGCTGAACCCTCCGCCCCTGTTTCGGCAGGGGTGCTTTTTCCTCAAGTTTTCACTTCACCTGCCGATAAAGCATAGAAGAGAAACCCGGACACGCCTCCGACTGCGTTGGAGGCGAGGATCGTATCCTGCGTCCAAATGTTTCTCAGCGATGGCCCTGCCCAAGCTTTCAGGGGGCCGGACTGACCACCTCTCCTTCGGCACAGCATGCCTTTCGGCATGGGGAGCAGAGGTGACGTGTCCGTCTTTCCTGAACGGGGCAGGGAGGGGTGCGCCGCTGTCGGCTTCAGGCCCGTAGCGGTGGCATTCCTCCAAGGCTCTGTGCGCTGTGGTGGGGTCGTTTGTTCTTTTTCAGACCTTTGATGATGGAGAAAAATCATGCACTTGCGCATGAGATTCGTTGTCGCCGTGCTGTTGCTTGTGCTCATTCTGGGGGTTCCGCCCGGACTGGGACAGCAACCCGAGCAAGGGATGCGCATCAATCCGTACTCGATCTGGCTCAAGCTCTCATTGATGGGACACAGCCAATCCGAGATTGAGGCGTTGCTGGAGGTGGTGCCTCCAGACCAGATGCGTCGGGTGAAACATCGGCTACGCATGGATGTACTCAACACACTGATACGGCTCAACCTCCCCCAAGAGATTGAGATGAGCAACACCCCGCAGGAGTTGATCGTGATTCGGGAGAAAATCCGGACGGAGATCCGCTATGCAGGCATGGAGAACGACCCCCTGCTGCTGCACCTGATCGGACAGCGTTTTGGGGTCACCCTGATGAACATTTAGACGGGATTGCTCAGAAACGGTCCTTCAGGCCGCGTAGCACTCCAAACACCTCGACCTCCGTTGAGGAACCGGAGGATTTACGCTGGGCAACCTGCCGGAGTTCGGAGTTACCGCAGCGCAGAAAGGGGTTGGTCTGCCGTTCTTCTGCAAGCGTGGTGGGGGTGGTGTACTGCCTCTTGCGACGGTGCTGGCGAACTACGTCCAGCCGTTGAGCGACCGCTGCGTTGTCGGGTTCCACGGATTGTGCGAATTCCAAATTGCGTTCGGTGTACTCATGCCCGAAGTAAAGCCGAGTGGGATCTGGCAAGCCACCAAGCACTCCATTCAAGGAGTGGTGCATCTGCTCCATTGTGCCCTCAAACACTCGTCCACATCCTGCCGCAAACAACGTGTCCCCTGTGAACGCCTGATCACCGAAAACGTAGCTAATCGCCCCACTGGTGTGTCCGGGGTTGTGCAGGATACGACCTGCGATTTTCCCAAACCTCACCACATCCCCGACTTCCAAAAACTCGGTTTGTCCGGGGATGCGTCCTCGGTCGGAAGCATGTCCGAAAATGCGGATTCCGGGAGACTTGGCCAGCAGTGCCTCGTTGCCCCCAACGTGATCCCAATGGTGGTGGGTGTTGAGAATTGCCGTGAGTGACAACCCACGCCGTTGCAACTCCACTTGCACAGGCTCGGCTGCTGACGGATCGACCACAGCGGTCGCTTGCGTTTGCGGGCAGACGAGAAGATAGGCGTAGTTGTCGTGCAGGCAGGGAAGCGGGAAAACGTCCATCTCAGTCCGTGTCGGCCTTGTCCTCGGGCCGCGCCAAGGCGGTGATGCGGATACCGTAGCGTTCATTCACCACGACGATCTCTCCACGGGCGGCAATCGAGCTGTTGTCAAAGTTAGGATCAACGATCATCAGATCAACCGGTTCGCCCACCAGTTTGGAGAATTCCAGAGTGGAACCTTTCTTGAGCTTGAGCAGTTCCCCAAAGTTGATGCGCTTGCGGGCGATCTCCGCACTGATCTGGATGGGAACGTCTTCGAGGAAAGCATGGGTGTGGAAAACCCCGTTGTTCTGCTGATCGGGAAAAATGTTGAGGGCCATCGTATCTTGTGGTTGTGAAGTTCAGTGTTGCGGAACCGTCCTTCCGGAAGCACCTTTTGCCTGAATTTTGGTGCCGGAACCTTCCATCCAAAAGCCTTGCCAAACCGCTGCTTTGTTTGGTAACAAATTACAACACAGCCCGCAAACGCGCCTCCAAGGTCCGTAACACCTCCGGATTTGGCCGATTGTTGGGAATGACAAGATCGGCATGATTGCGGCTGGGGTCCACATAGCAATCGTGCATCGGTTTGACGCTCTCCAAGAATTGCTGCTGGACGGATTCCATTGTGCGGCCCCGTTCTCGCTGGTCTCGTTCCATCCGCCGCAACGCCCGCACGTCTGGATCGGCGTCCACAAACACTTTCAGGTCCATGAAGGCTCGCAACTCCGGTTGGTGCAACACCAGAATCCCCTCGATCACCAACACCGGAGTTGGGGTTAACCAACGCACTTCTGTGCTACGCAAGTGGGCGCTGAAATCGTAAATCGGCAGGGGCGCCCTTGTTCCGGAGCAGAGCTTTTCTAAGTGTTCGATGGCCAGTTCGGTTTCCAGAGCATCCGGGTGGTCATAGTTGACTTGATTGCGCTCGGCCAGCGTCAGCTCCGGGCGGTGCCGATAGTAGGCGTCATGATTCAACACCTCGATGTTGCCCGTTCCAATGGTCGCCACCACTTGTTCCACAAGGGTTGTTTTTCCAGAACAGGAGCCTCCGGCAATCCCCACGATCAGCTTGGGTTTCAAAGCCACTCTTTCATTGCCGTGACCACACCTTTTTTCCAAAAATCACCGGCCACAAAATCAAATACTTTACAGACACCGACACCACTCTGCTGGAACTCACGGACAAAGCCGTCTCCGAAATCCGAGAGGTTTCTGAAAATGTTTACCTAGACCTCGATGCCGCCGGGAACATGGTGAACCTGACGATAGTGGGGTTCAAGCAAAGGGCTCCCACTCAAAGCATGGGAACGATGCGTTCTTGCCTTCATTCTATCCCTTTCCCCAAAAATCGCCAGCCAAGGACATTGGGTTCCGGAGAGGTCGAACCGCAAGGGTGAACTTTGTTTTTTCACAAATGGAGAAATTTGCAAGTCTCCTTCCTGATCAAAGAAGCCGGACTCCGTGTCGCGGACGGCACCAGTCTGCAGCCAGCGCTACTGCTCTTTCGACATCTTCCTCAAGCATCAAACCCTCAGAAACCAATTTTTCGGCGGCAGTACGGATGGCAGCGATGTAGCCTTCCTTACTGCCGTAGCGTTCCAGAATCGAGGTGCGGGGGTCTCGTGTGGCCTCACGCTCCTCCGGGGTTTCCGGAAATGGGATGGTGCTACCGGTGAACTCAAACGTGGCTCCGTGTCCGGCGTGGCGTCCCCGTAGATTCCAGCCCGTGTAGGTTGCCAGTGGTGCTTGCACCATGGGGGCAGCCACCCCGCCCAAATCATTTCCGTCCGCATCCGGAACCGGAATGCCAATGGAGTAACCAGCGGCGTCCATGATTGCAGGTGGTTCTTTGCTCAAGATTCCCTTGCTGGCGTCCGGGCCAAAATTGAGCAGTGGCAGTTGGTTGGGACCACTTGGTACCATCGCGCCCGGAATCTTGGGAAAGCGTTCCCGCCATTCCTCGTAGGAAACGAGAGTACCCTCGTCCCTGAGGGGATAGCGACTGCGCGGTGGCAGTGTGCCAGTGCTGGCCCAGCGGTCAAGTGCGTCGAGCATTGCCCGGAAGAGCATGGAAGTCTGCACAACATTGCTGTCGTAAAGACAAATCCCGCGAGTGGGTTGCTGGAGATTGGGTTCGGCAAAATGCTGTGAACTAGACCAGCAGTAAACCCGCACATTTTCGGGCGGTTCCAGATCCTCACCTTGTGTCGTGGTGTGGACGAGCGAACCCCGCCGTTGCCAGTATTCGGTGGAGGTTTGCGTGTGCAACACCTTCGGGTCAGTGTCCGGACGCGTGAGAATCGCGTCGGTGCATCCGGTGAGGTGATCGGTGGATTCTGCATAGGCAAACGGAAAGCGATCGGCGATGTTCTCGTGATCCTCGTGCTGCTGGCCTGCCGGGACAACAACATTTGCAAAACGGTGGTTCATCCACATCAACCCGCCTCCGGAAACATGCGGCAGCACGCCGTCGAACACACGCCGTCTCTGGGCATCGGCGTTGAAGCCCTGATGTAGGAAATCGCGGATGCAGCGTCCGGTTTGTGAACGCCCCCACGCATAAGTTTTTTCGAGACTCCCGGCTCTTGCCAGCGGGTTCGGAGTTCCGGAGGAATCGGCATCTGCATGTCGCAAAAAGCTGACAAAATTGCGGACCACCACATGTCCAAGCCCCAACACCAAAGGGTCGCGTCCTGTGTAAACAAGTTCGTAAATCCAGCCCTGTTCAAAACCGTTGAAAAGATGGAGGTGAACATCGGAAGGGATCAGGCTGGTTTCCTGTCCTTGAGCATCGTATCCGAACCCACCTTCCTGCCGGGCGAAAGCCCAAGCGTCCGGAGGGATGGGTTGCCGTGGATTATCGGCATATTGCCTGCGGGTCAGGCTCGCCGTGCGGGGATCAAGCGAAACCGTGGGGTGGCTGCGCGTGGAGACCTTTCCGGAAAGAGGCAGCGTGTTAACGCCGGACTGATTGGCAATGAATTCGGTGCGCACAAGTCCGGTGAGTGGCTGGTCGCCGTTGCGGGCAACGGGCAGATCGAGCAACATACGGCCGTCTCCGGGCAGCACATCCCCCTGCCATGCAGCCCAAGCAATGGTGTAGCCTCTCCGGAACAAGAAGCCGTTGCCTGCGTCTGCGGCCGTGAGGGGTTCGTTTGAAGCAGGAGCATCGTTGAAGAATTGCAGCATGCGCTTATTAGCACGGTTACCGTAATCAAAACACAGCCGTCGGTTGCCGCGCTCCAGATTTTCCGGCAGCAGCAGACAGAAATCCGTGCTGAATTCAACCTGCCCCTGCGCGTTGCAGGGTGCTTTATCCAAATCCACGATTCCAGACAGTTCCGGAGCGTCAGGATTTACCGCAAATCGAACCCGCCCTTTGAGCCGCTCGTAGGGTCCAACCTCGCCAAACGCAGTACCCTCTGCAAAGGGAACGCGCTCCTTAATTTGTAATTCAATCTGATCGTCACTGCTCATGTTCACCTCCAAAAAATTGAAACAAATGGACTCCGCCTGTCCTCGTTCTTTCAGAATTCTTCGATAAGCTCAGGGCGCATGAAGTGTTTATTTTAAAAATCCGTTAACGCTGGTTTTTCACCTACATCGCTCCACCACCGTTGATTTGCAGGAGTTGCCCTGTGATGTAACCTCCTTCATCAGACAGCAAATGTGCAACCATTCCTGCAATTTCCTCGGGCGTTCCCAAGCGTTTTGCGGGCACGGCAGCAGCTTGTTTGCGAATGAAGTCGTCCAGGTCCTGATCGTCCCGCTCCGTCAGAATTGGTCCGGGAGAGATTGTGTTCGCAGTAATGCCCTGATCTGCAAAATCGCGGGAGAGTGCTTTAACGAATCCCCAAGCGCCATGCTTTGACACGGAAACATGGACGCTGTTCGGATAACCCCGGATGGCGTTGACTCCTGCGAAGGTGACAATCCGGCCCCACTGCTGCTTCAGCATTCCGGGCAGCAAGAGCTGGCAGAATTGAAATGCTGCTCCAAGGTTGACCTCCAGCACACGATCCCACTCGTCATCAGTGATTGTGAAGAAATCCTGATGCGGGCGGATTGCGGCGTTGTGGATGAGTACATCGATGGTTCCAAACTCGGCTAACGCTGCTTCCGCGATTCGGTAAACCTCCTTGCGGTTTCCCACATCTCCGACGGTGACAAGAGCAGCAACTCCGCAGGCCCGGACTGCTTCGGCGACTGCCTCGCAGGCGACACGATCGCTGCCCCCGTGGACGACCACATTGAAACCATTACGGGCGAGCCGCAACGCGATGGCGCGGCCAATGTTTTTTCCAGATCCGGTGATGAGGGCGGTTCGCGGTTTCATGATTCAATTTCTGCTGACGCGCCATGCGTTGATGAGTCCGACCAGCATTAGTGGGATAAAGGCAGCAAAACACCAGAACGCGACATTCTGCGCAACTTCCACGCTGCTTTCTTCAGAAAATCCGGAGAAGTTGGCAATGATGCCGCTGAGGGCCGATCCCAACGCCATTGACACCCGCATGAAAGTGGGGATGGATGCCGATGCCTGGGTGCGCTCTGCTTCTGGAACGTTGGCGATGATACGCTTGGACACAAAGCTCCAAGACATGCCAAAGCCCACGCCCATGCAAGTCGCGAACAGAGCGATCAACCAAAGCGGACCTGCGGGCATGGCGTAGATCAAGCCCACCATCGAACTACTCACGAAGACCGATCCCAACCGGATCAGGCGTGACTCCATGCGTTCGCTGACACCGGACGTGGTGATCGCCGCAACAGTCCAACCCAGTGACTCCAAGGCAATGATGTAACCTGCAATCAACGGCTCTGCCCCAAAGATGATGTACATGAGGAGGGGGCCATAGACCGTCAGCGAGATGGTTGCCATGAAGAGGGACGACATCATCAGCAGGCCGGACCCGGAGATCGTCCGGGGGTTGAGGATGCCTTGTGGAAAAATACGATTCTGGCTACCCGCATCCCGTTTTAGAAAGAGCAACAGCAGCAGAACGCCTCCGACACATAAGCCGCTGGCGACCCCAGTGGAGGTCATCACTCCGGCTTGACAGATCGCCAACACCGCGATGCCTAAAAGACCTAGCCGTGCCAAGGGCATCACCTGCGTCTGTTCCTTTTGCGTCTGGAACTGCCGACTTAAGAGCGGTGGGGCCACCAGCACGGCAACCAAGCCCTGTGCCGCAAACGCCCAAAACGCTCCACGCCAGTTCCCCCCGGCTACAAAATACCCTCCAATCAGCGGGCCGCACAAGGAAGACACGCCCCAGACTCCGGAAATCACAGCGATGATCCGCACCCACAATTTTTTCGGAAACAGAGTGGACGCACCGATAAACGCCAGTGATACCAGCCCGCCACCGCCCATGCCCTGCATGAGACGGCCAACGATCATGGTGGGCATGTCCGGAGCATAGCCACTGAGGGTGCAACCAAGGACATAGAAAATTCCAGCGAGAATTTGTGCCTTGGCAATCCCTGTGCGGAGGACCACCAAGCCTGCGATGGCTCCAGTCGCCACAGAGCCGAGTTGGTAGAGCGAATAAGTCCAACTCAGGTAGGGTAACCCACCGATGTCTTCCACGGCGACCGGCATCACGGTGGCCACCAGAGTGGCATCCGCCGCATAGAGCCAAACCCCGAAACACAGCAGCAGCAAGCGGGACAGGTGGCCTTCTTGGGTTAGTGTTGACCAGGGGACGTGTTGGGTTTTTACCTCGGTCACAACCGCTCTCCGGTGGATTGGCAGAAGATCGAACAACCTGCACAATCCATCCAGACACGGATTTGTTCTCCATAGCTGGGTTTTTCAGAAGTTTTCAAGAACCGCCCGATGAGTTGTGTGTCCTGATATTCACAAAAGACGCTCAAGTCGGCCCCCATGTTTTCCACGTTGGAGACCCGCACGTCCACGCCAAGCGTGGTGCGTTCTTCTCGATCTCCTAGAGTGGCATGAACATTTTCAGGGCGCACCCCTAAAACCACGGGGCGGCCCTCGTTGGGTGGTTCTCTGAACGGGTAGTGGCCTGCCGGGAAACGCAGACCGTTTGATTGCACCCACACTTTACCCTCAGATTGGGCTAGTTTCCCGGGGATTAAATTCATTCTGGGGGTGCCAATGAACTCGGCCACGAAGCGGTTTTCCGGAGTGTGGTACACCTCATCGGGGGAGCCAACCTGTTGCATGACCCCTTGATTCAACACGGCAATCTTGGTCGCCAATGTCATGGCTTCAACCTGATCGTGTGTGACAAAAACGATGGTGGCATTAAGCCTGCGGTGCAGGTTCTTCAGTTCAACACGCATCTCCGCCCGCAACTTCGCGTCAAGGTTGCTCATCGGTTCATCAAGGAGGAAGACATCCGGCTCATGCACCAGTGCCCGTGCGATTGCCACTCGCTGGCGCTGGCCTCCGGAAAGCGCTGCGGGTTTACGCTCCAACAAGTCGCTGATTTGCAGCAGTTCTACGGTTTTTCGCAGGGTTTGTTCAATTTGAACTTTGGGCGTCCTTCGGCATTGCAGGCCGAAGGTGATGTTCTTCCGAACTGTCATGGTGGGATAGAGCGCGTAGGACTGGAAAACCATCGCGATGTTGCGGTCCTTTGGTGCTTTGTCCGTGACCTCTTGACCGTTAATCAGAATGCACCCCTCATCTTCAATGGCTTCCAAGCCAGCAACACAGTTCAAGAGGGTGGATTTGCCACATCCGGAAGGTCCCAAGAGAACGAGAAATTCTCCTTGCTGGATTTCCAGATTGATGTTCTTCAACACCAGAATTGTGTCGAACTGCTTACTGAGGTTTTTGATGGTCAGAGACATGAGCTTTGGCTTATCCTTTGACGGCTCCGGAAGTCAATCCACGGATGAAGAATTTCCCGGCCACAAGGTAAATGAACAACGTGGGCAGGGCAGTGAGCAGCGTGGCTGCCATGTTGACGTTGTGTTCCTTTACGCCATAGGTCGAGTTGACAATGTTGTTCAAAGCGGCCATGACCGGTTGCTGTCCCACTTCTCCAAAGGTGAGGGCAAAAATGAAATCGTTGTAAATTCCGGTGAAGATGAGGATGACCGCCACCATGATGATTGAGGGTGACATTGGGAGGACGATGTGGAAGAAGATGCGGAAAAAACCTGCGCCATCAATCAAAGCTGCTTTCATTAATTCTGGTGGTAGCGTGACATAGTAGTTGCGAAACAGCAGTGTTGCCAACGGCACACCATACACTGTGTGGAGCAAAATCAAACCTAATGCCGTGCCGAAAATACCGAGTTCACGCAGGGTGATTGCGATGGGGATGAGGTAAAGTTGAAAGGGCATGAAGCAGCCCATCAGTAGCCCCCCAAGGAGCAGATCCGAACCCCGGAATTTCCACTGGGTGAGGGCATAACCGTTGAGGGCGCCAATGAAGACCGCCAGCATCAATGCAGGGATCGTGATTGCAAAGGTCGCCATGAAGTGCGGCTTGACCCCATTGCAACTAAGCCCGACACAGGCATGATCCCACGCTTTGGACCAGCCCTCGAAGAACCAGAATTGTGGAGGCAACAACAGGTTGGATTCCCGAATTTCCTCCAGCGATTTGAACGAGGTCATGAGCATCACATACAGGGGGGCCAGAAAGAACACCAGAAACACGCAGAGGCAAAAATAAAGAGCAACACGCTGCCAAGAAAAAGGTGCGTCAGGTGGTCTCATTTCTGTTTTCGGAGTTCGTGATAGAGGTAGGGCAGAATGATCAGAAACACGGTCAAGACGGTGCAGACCGCTGCTGCTGACCCTCTGGCAATATTGGATCGCGAAAAAAAGTAATCGTAAATGAATTTGGCAGGAACATCTGATGCGAAGCCCGGACCTCCGGAAGTCAATGCAACCACGAGATCAAAACTGCGAATGACATTGAATGTCAGTAGCAGAATGGCTGCAAGCAAGATGGAGCGCAACTGAGGCAGAATGATGGACAGATAGGCTCTCCACGCTGGAATGCCCTCCACGCGAATGGATTTCCAGATGTCTTCATCCACCGCTCTCAGTCCGGCCAAGAACAACACCATGATCAGTCCGGAACCATGCCAGACGGCAGCGAGAACCACTGTGTAAATCGCATATTTGGAGGAACCGAGCCAGTCAAGGGTAAAATCGTGGAATCCTAAATCGTGAGCAAGTTTCTGCAAACCTAATGTGGGATTGAGAATCCATTGCCATGCAAGTCCTGTCACTACTAAGGAAAGTGACATGGGGTAGAGGAAGGCAGAGCGGAAAAAGTTTTCCAAGCGTATGCGTTGGTCAAGTAGGACCGCCAACAAGCCTCCAATTAGCACACAGAGAAACAGGTAAAGCCCGCCGAAAATGAACATATTGGCATAGGCAATTTTCCAGCGGTGGTTAGACCAGAGCAGTTCATAATGCTTGAACCCGATCCAATTGTGGCTCGGGAGAAATTTGGAGTCGGTGAAGGAAAGGTAGCCCGTGTAGAGCGTGAAACCCCACAGGAAGTACACCACGATGATTAAGGTGGGAACCAAGACCAGTTGAGAGGTCAGCACATGGGAACGGCTCTGCATCACTGGGCCTCGGCAAGACGAAGGTGATGGCAGCATAATCGCCGCCACCGCCTTTGTGGATAAGTGGGGTTCAGAAATTTACAGTTGATTGAGTCCGTCCACCAGTATCTTGCGGGCTTGTGCGGCAGACATGTCTGAATTCCAGAACTGACTGACCACGTCCTTCAGCACACCGTTGAATCCAGAGGCACGGACGTTCCAGTGCAACGCAGCACTCCCGTTTGCCAGCAAGCGGAGTGCGTTTTGGGAGCAGTGATCGAACCCTTCTGTCGAAGCATCTGTGCGAGCTGGCAAAGCTCCCTTGATCAAAGCCGCCTTGCTTTGAACATCCTTGTTCATCATCGCAGAGGCCAACTTCCCCTGAATAGCTTGATCACTGGAAGATGAGGTTTTGGGGAAGGCAAAACCGTCAACTGCGGTCAAGACCATGCCAGACCCCGGAGAGATGTGGCAGGAGAAATCCTCTCCGGGAGTTTTATTGGCTTGAAGAAAACCACCTTTCGCCCAGTCGCCCATAAAGAAGAAGGCGGCCTTGCCTGTAATCACAAGGTTGTTGGTGTCTCCCCAGCCCCGTCCGGCCTTGCCCGCGTCGGTATACGGCACCAAAGTCCGCATGGCAGCGAACACCCGAGTGGTGTCATCGCTATCGATGGTGTCCATGTTGCCATCCAGCAATTCCCGGAAGTACTGTGGTCCTCCCGCTCCCAAGGCAACATGGTCAAAGAGCAGAGTTTCCTGCCAGTCCTGTCCTCCCACCGCAATGGGAACATAACCGGCTTTCTGAATACGGGGCAGAGAGGTCATGAACGCCCCCCAACTCATCGGCTCATCCACCCCAGCAGACTGAAGCACGGACAGGTTGGCATATCGCCAGTTGACTGTGCTGATAAAGACAGGAGCAGCGATGTACTTCCCATTCTGCTTGGAAGCGGAAGCCACCCCGTCAGGAAGCACTGCATCCCAGTTCTCGGCCTTGGCGACCGAATCAACGTCATTGAGCAATCCACCTTCTGCCCATTCTTGGGAGGCGGAGCCCACCACCATCAAAACGGCTGCCGGAGGATTCCCGCCGATTACACGGGATTTCACTGAAGTATGCGCTGCTTCAGAGTCGTTTTGTGGCGAATCAATCCACTTGCCTCCGCCGCGCTCAAACTCATCGACGATCACCTTGAGCGCCTTGGATTCGGCATCTCCGACCCACCAATGTACCACATCTCCCCCAGCCCACAGGATGGGAGCAAAGGCCAGCATGCTTGCGGCCATCAATCCCACAAACACGAACTTTGCAGGTCTTTGTTGTTTGAACATTCTCATATCGTTTCTCCATTATGAGTGAGGGGTCTATTCAACCTCCTCTTGATTAGATTTTTAAAGATTAATTACGATTTTCACATCAACGCGGATGTCACTGATTTTTAATCCATAAGCCCTCCTTTGTTTAAATCCCCCCCTGTCAGATTAGCCACAGATGCTCAGGAGTGGGGTATACTCCCGTTTTGAATTGGCGTCTGCGGTAAAGTAAGTAATGCTCAATCCCACGGATCCCATTTTTGAGGTCCGGAGGGGGGGTGTGGATTCGAGTCGGTTGTGGATTCAACCTTGCCGGGTTTTTCGGACACGAAACCAAACCACGGCATCAACAGCAGAAATTGCCACAGCCCCGGGCTCTTCAGCATCACCTTCAGAATTTCCACGACATCGCTGGGAGCAATGTGAATGGTGGTCGGCATGGATCGCTCCGGATCACTGTGAACCAAAAGCGCTTTACCGCGTCGTTCAATGCGGCCAATGTGCAATTCCAGATTAACCAGTTTGCTCACGACCTTCATCGCTCAATCCTCCTCCCTACGCAAAATCCCAAGCGACTGCGCCCGCTTGACTCGTTCCTCCAAGACTTGTGGCATCTCCTCCGGACGAATCCCGTGGGGAGGAATGAACTGTCCGCGACCGTAGAGGCGTTCCATCACGGTTTTGGTGGTCTCAATCTTGTCAGCTTGAGTTTTCGGGGGTCGGCCTGCCGGGAAGCGGTTGGGGGGATAGAGTGATTTTTCGTAAATCTCACGGAACCCTTCCGTGCGCACGTCAATCCACATGTTGTGGTTGATGATCGTCCTGTGTTCCCGCAGGGATTCGATGTCAATGGTCGCGGTGATGACCTGTTCCTCTGGATAGGCCGCCTGTCGCAATAGCATTCCTGTGTAATCAACAATCAGTGAGTGTCCGGGACAGAAACCCTTGGGGTAATATTCATGCTCCACGGTGCCCCAGTTGGATCCCAGAATGTAGCACATGTTGTCATGGGCACGTGTCCGACGGGTGAATGTCCAAAAGTCCCATGGCTGACTGGTGCCCTCAATCTCTTGCATCGCGGTGGGATGGCAGATCACTTCAACCCCGTTGAACCCAAGCGCACGGGAGACCTCCGGGGTGGCTCCATCGTGACAGGTCATTGCCCCGAGTTTGCCGATTTCCGTGTCCACCACCGGGAAGCGCTGACGGATGTCGTTGCCAAAAACCTTGGTGTAGTCGTCCAGCATGTCGTGTGGGCTGGTGCCCATCCCGATGGAAGCTGGAATATGCCACTTGTGGTACTTGAGGATCACCTCTCCGGATGGAGCAATGATGAATGCCGTGTTGAACCAGCGATCCGGAAACTCAGGGAGCAATTCAATAACCCCACCTCCGGAAATGAACAGGTTATACTCGCGAGCCTTCTCAGCCAGCACGTTCATTTCCGGTCCGGGAATGGTGATCGCCTTGTCCATGAACTCCTTGAGTCCAGCCTCGCCCTTACCCGGAGTGGTCACGCCTTGCAGGAAATACTCGGGCAACACGACTAGACGCACAGGCCGTTCCCAGAAATACCCCACTCCGAAATCGATCAACTTGCACACGCGGTTCAGGTTTTTCTGGATGTCAGCACGGGTTTTGGCGACGGTCACCGCAGGTTGGATGATCATACCCGTGTATTTTTCAATGCGCTGTGGCATGTAATTCTTTAGGTTCGTGGTTCAAGATACTTTGGATTTCAATCCAAAATCTTCCAACATCACGTTGGCGGTGATGGTCCCCATCGCAGAAATCCCCCCTCCAGGGTGGCATGAAGGCCCAGTCATGTAGAGGTTCTTGATGGGGGAGCGATAGTGAGCATAGTTTGGAAAAGGCCGAAAATAACCACTTTGTGAGAGGATGCGCTCCCCACCGGTAGTGGTACCGTTGACAAGCGAAAGGTTGTCGCGAGCGAGGCTTTCGGCGGTGTCAATGTACTGTCCGAGGATGTTGCTCTCCGTCATGTTGGAGGTGTATTCCTGCAACTTGCACAGCAGCACGTTCTGAACATAATCCTCATTGATATGCTCCCAGCGGTCGCCATTGTTCAACCAATTTGGGACGAAGGTGTCCATGATGAGGGTGTGCTTGCCCTCCGGAGCGCGGGTGGGGTCTTTCGTGGTCCAACACGCGGTCCAGAGAAATGGATTGGTAGGAGCAATGCCTGCGGCAATTTCCTGATACTGCCGGTCAATGTCGGCCATTGAACCAAAGATGCGCTGGAAGGCCGTCTGGCTCATTTCCTCTCCGTTCAGGAAACTCGGAGCTTCGTTGAGTGCGTAATGCACTCGGCAGATGCTAACCTTCCCAAAGGAGAAATTACGGGCCATGTGCAGAAAATCCTCATTTAGATGCTGCTCATCGATCAAACGTAGAAAGGTTTGCTGGGGATCGAGGCTGGTCACCACCGCCTTGCGCGCAAGGATTTCTGTGCCGTCCTCCAAGCGGATGCCCTGCGCAGTCTTGTTTGAATCAACGAGGAACTGACTCACCGAAGCACTCGTCCGAACAGTGCCTCCATGTGCTTCAAGGTAGCTCACCAGTGCGTTGGAGAGCATCATTGCCCCTCCCTCCGGAATCGATTCTCCATAAAAATGAATTGCCGGAATCATGATGTAAAAGGTTTGACCAATTCCCTGTTGATCCGGAAGAAGCTGTGGAGCCAACGCCCAGCCGAGAATGAACGCCTGAACATGTGGATTTTCGAAGTTCTCCAACACAAAGGCCTTGGCACTTTGGTTGTAGCTGCGCAGCATCCGTAGCCCTTCTCGGCTGTTCTCCATCGCGGCGGGCAGATAGCTCGGCGGGCTGGGTGGAGAGAACATCCCTTTGATGAACCCGTCCTTGATGTTGACGAATTCATCAAAGATTTCACGATAGCGCTGAGCGTCCTTGCGGGAATACTGGCAGATGCTTTCAACGGTTTTTTCGATGCTCTTGTAAACGATGATTCCCGGCCCTTCCTTGTTGGGGTGTCCGGTGATGTGATCCTCCGCCCAAATGTACTTGAGGCCATACTGCTCCAGTTCGGGCTTCAGTTCATTAAAGGTTTCATTCGCGTGAATCCAGACATGTGAGGAGCCGTAGAGGTCATGCTTGAATCCTGGAAGTGTGACCTCTCTAGTGATGACCCCTCCGCCCACCCAAGGGTTACGCTCTGCAACCATTACACTCAGCCCAGCACGAGCAAGCACGGCTCCACAGACGAGTGCATTGTGCCCTCCG
Organism: uncultured Pseudomonadota bacterium; assembly: GCA_913020725.1. Classification (GTDB taxonomy): domain Bacteria; phylum SAR324; class SAR324; order SAR324; family NAC60-12; genus UBA8110. Next base: position 1,194 of record CAJWCD010000022.1, on the reverse strand, counting down.
CCAGCAATGACGATATCGTAATCCGCCATCAAGTTCCTTGTATGAATTGTTTGAGGGTGTTCAGTACCGCTTGATTTTCCTCGGATTTGCCAATGGTAATGCGCAAGCAGTTGGTTGGACTTCCTGCACTGACAGGACGCGGGATGATGCCGTTGTCCATCAAGGCATTTGCTGCAGCATCACTGTTTAATTTCGGTTCGTCCGGAAACTGAATGAGCAGAAAGTTCGTCATGCTGGGAATCACATTTAATCCTTGGGCTTCCAAATCATCGGTCATGCGATTCCGCCATAGCTGATTGTGCTGCTGGACGTGTTTAGTGTACTTGACATCATGCAGGGCGGCGACCGCTGTTGCCAGCGCCGAGCCGTTGGCATTGAAGGTGATGCGGAGGCGTTGCATCGTTTGAAAAGCTCGCCGGGGTGTGAGCATCCAACCGATTCGCAGGGATGCAAGTCCATACAGCTTTGAGAAAGTGCGGGCCACCACCACATTTTCGGTTTCGGTGGCCCACAACAATCCGGATTCAAAATCTTCTGCCGTCACATACTCAGCATACGCCTCATCTAGCAGCAACAGCACATGCGCTGGCAGGTTGGTATGGAGTCGGCGCACTTCACTTCCGGAGAGGTAGGTGCCTGTAGGATTGTTTGGGTTGGCGATGGCAACCAGTTTTGTTTTTGGAGTCACGCACTCCAGCAGGTGGTCAACACTGGTGACGCAGTCCACTTCCGCTGACGAAATCACTGACGCTCCCTGTGAGATTGCAAAAATGCGGTAGAGCGGAAATCCATATTCACTCAGCAACACCTCGTCACCCTCGCCAACATAGGCATGAATCAGGATCTGAATCAATTCTGCTGAGCCGTTGCCGCAAATGAGTTGGTTAACTGCTAAGCCAAAGTGCTCCGCGAGTGCATCGCGCAGTTCGTTTTGATCAGGGTCGGGATAGCGGTGAAGTTGTGTTGCCGCATCGGCATACGCTTTCAAGGCCTGCGGGCTGGGGCCGAGAGTCGACTCATTTGAGGAGAGCTTGATTGGTTCGGCGATCCCTTTCAGTTCACGGTCTCCGGGAACATACTCCGGAAGTTCCAGCACACAAGGTCGGGGTTGGGGAATCATGTCAATCTGCCTTTTGGTTCAATGCCGATTTCAAAGTAATGTGAGGACAGATTTTAGCTCGGTATACTTCTCCA
>CAJWCD010000021.1:0-32321 GCA_913020725.1 uncultured Pseudomonadota bacterium | reverse complement strand
AATTAGCTGTTTGTATCCCAGTCCAAGATGTGTCCTAGAACCAGTAGCTTTGACTATAAGTGCTGTGTTGCGCACTCTCCTCCTTTCCGGGGCCGTTGTTGCCATTCTGAGTGCCCATGCTTACGGGGCGGTGAGCGGGTTGATCGTGCGTAGCAACTTGGCACTTACCCCCACTCAGCACTTGGGGGAGGTGCTGGAGCAGCAGCTTGGCCATAAGTACTCCGTTTTGCCCCAAGCCACCGTACTTGAGCAATGGAGTCACTCACGGGAAGCCACTCATTCCAGCGCTTGCCGTGACGACCGCTGCCTGCTGGACCTGCTGGATCGGTTGCAGGCAGAGCGGTTGTTCGATTTGGAAATTCTACAAACCGGAAGGTTTCAGCGGCTCAAGCTCATGGAGTTCTCCCGCAACCGACGCCGAGAGGTCACGGATTTCTGCAAGGGCTGCGGCATCCGGGAACTGACCCGTCGCGTGCAGAATCTCGCCGAGCAACTTTTCAGCCGCAATCCCTATCTTCCGGTCCACTCGGCACCGATCATCCCAGACCCGCCGGAGATGAGTCGGGATTCTTGGCTGATTCCTGCACTGTCGGAACTCCCCATTGAACTGCAAGTCCCGGAACTGCTGGCGGTTCCCGGATTTGAACCCGGCCCCGAGCTTCCGGATGTGCCCAAGCCGACTTCGCTGGGGCTCCCCCCGGCAACCTTGATCGAAGCAGGAGCCGAGGACGCGGTTGAGGACTTGCTGATCTTCAGTCGCACAGCGGACTTGGTGCAGGAGCCGCAGGGAGAGTTCCTCTTTCAGGTGAGTGCCTTCAGTCCGTTGCGCTCCGTCTCCTTCAACGGGAAAACCCTAGTGGTTCCGAAAGAAACCTTTGAGGCGAGCTTTGCGATCCCCTACACGCTCGAAGCTGGTGAGAACACCTTTGAGGTGGAGGCGATCTCTGTGCTTGGAGAAAACGTAGAGGAGTTTGTGGTGTTTCTGGAAACCGATCTCGTCAAGCGCGAGAAACCCAAACCGCCGTTCACTATGGTCGTGCTGGCCAGCGTGGCCTCGGATGACAACGCCCTCAGCGTGGATTCGGGAAATTCAAAAACAACGGGCACCAAAAGCTCGTTCATTCTCGTACCCGGCTTCAACTTCACGCTGGATCACGATTCCCGGATCGCCGTCAAGAGCTTGCTGGTGGGCGACCGCTACCAGGAAACAGACTTGCGGTCCCAAGAAATCATCCTCAAACAGCTCAGCACGGAGTGGGTGGAGAAGCTGTATGTTTTGCGTTCGGAAGCCACCCTTGGGCTGGGGGGCAACACGATCAGCCTCCGAGACGACAACCAAGCCAGCACCTTGCGGGACGCTTGGGCGGGAGATTACAAGCAATACACGCGGAACACTTTCGGAACACTTTCCGTCAAAACCATGCCTTCGGAGACCATGACGTGGACCACCAAGCTGGAGTATCGCCTCAAGGACAACGTGGAGGACGACACTGCTGACGGACAAGCCAACACCGGCAGTGTGAGCCTCAAATTTCCGGCCTTGGGCTGGCAGCACACCACAACAGTTGGTTTGGTGATCACGGACCTTGCCGATGCCACCGCAGACAAAACCGAAACCAAGGGCAGCTACAAGCTGGCCGTTCCGATTTTGGGAGTGTCGGGTACGGCACAGATTAACTTGGTGCGAACATCGTATGCTTCCGAAGACTCCACTGGAGTCGTCCCGAAGAAGGTACAACAAACCTACACCTTGGGAGTGAGCTACCCCATCGCAAGCTGGTTCATTCTCGGCTACAGCCTGAAGCACCAGCGGCAGTCTAGCAACTTAGTCGGCGACGATTATGTAAAGAACACCCACACCCTGCAAACCACCTTCGTGTTCTGATTCCAAGGATTCCGGGACTCTGCACCTCCGATGCAGCTTGTCTTGAATCGGCATTCGTACTAACTTGAAAGAATCCGCAAAAGCATTGGCATTGTTGAAACCGCACATGAACCGCTTGCTCCTCTCCAATCCAGCCTTCGAGCAGCACGGCCTCAAACGACTGGCGCTAGCGATATGCTTGGTGTTGCTGGGAGCGTCCTTGGCTCATGCGCAGGAAGGAGTGCTGCAAATCGAGCGCGGCTTCGCCAAGATCACGCGCGGGACCAAAGTCCGAATTCTGCGCGAAGTGGGGACTCCCATTTCCCTCACTCTGGAGGATCGTGTGCAAGTCGGCACGAACTCGAAAGCCACGGTGTGGATCCGGGATGGGGAGGAGACGATACAACTTGCTTCGAGGTCGTACTTTTCGCTCGATAGCGTCAGTGCCGGGGAAACCACGATTTCTATGCCCACGGGTAAGGCGCAGTTCAAAGTCACCCGGAAGCTTGGCAAACTTGGGGGCAAGCTCGGAGGCAAGAAGCTCGGCAGCAAAGCGAAATTTCAGGTGCGCACGGTCACAGCGATTGTCGAAGTGCGTGGGACCGAGTTTGTGCTTGGCTCCGAAAGCGGGCAGACCAGCCTGCTGACGCTTTCCGGAGAGGTGGCGATGGCCTCTGCCGAGGCTCCAGAGGTGGAGGTCACGGTACCGGAGAATCAAGCATCCACAGTGCAACGAGGGCTGGCACCCACCGCGCCAGTGTCGGTGCCTCCGGAGTTGCAGAAGGAAATCACGCAATCGGACAGCGCCAACTCCTTCAAGGTGGTGGCCTTCCCGCCTGCCGTGCCCATCGAGCAGGCGCGTCAGCAGAAGAAACGCGAGGAGGAAAAAAAGAAGGAGGAAGCGAAAAAGAAAGAGGAGAAGCAAAAAGAGGACAAGAAGGATTCCAAAAAGGGGCCGGACAAGAAAGAATCCGGAAAGCAACCTGCACAAAAGCAGGACACCAAAAAGCCCGCAAGCGGCGGCGCTCCGGGGGCACCGGAGGAAAAGCGGCCCACTCCGACCCAAGCTCCTGCTCCTGTGCCGAAAAATCTTCCTAGGCTCGACAACCTCCCACAGCTTCCAGAGGGCTTGGACCAAGTGCTGGAGAATGTTCAACAGGAGACTAACCGAGTCAGGAAGAAGGTCATCCGGTTGAAGCTGAATCGGAAGTAGGCATGGCCAAGCGTTGTCGGCTCGATGTGCTGTTGGTGGAACGCGGACTCACCGAAACCCGAGAGAAGGCGCGGGCCTTGGTTTTGGCCGGAGGGGTGCGTGTCAATGGTGAAGCTGCGGGCAAGCCCGGAACTGCGGTTTTAGCGACGGCTGAGGTGGAAATTGTCGGACAGGATCACCCCTACGCCAGCCGGGGGGGACTCAAGCTGGAAAAGGCACTCCACACCTTTCAAGTGAATCCGCAGGGATGGAGCACCCTTGATGTAGGAGCATCCACCGGAGGTTTCACCGATTGCCTGCTCCAGCATGGTGCCACAAAGGTGTATGCGGTTGATGTCGGGTATGGGCAGTTGGCGTGGAAGTTGCGACAAGATGGCCGAGTGGTCGTGCTGGAGCGCACCAACTTCCGGCATCTTGCTTACGAAACCATCGGCGAAGCCGTCAGCCTTGTGGTCATTGACGCCTCTTTTATTTCCCTGAAGCTGCTCTTGCCCAAAGTTCGAGAATTTCTGACTCCGGAAGGGCAGGTGCTTGCCCTTGTCAAACCCCAGTTCGAAGCAGGACGAACAGAAGTGGGGAAGCGGGGGCGCGTGGCGGAAGGCAAAGTGCATGAGCGTGTGCTGGACGAACTCGGCAGCGCCGCCGAAGCCTTGGGATTCCGGACACTAGACCAGTGCGAATCCCCGCTCCTTGGTAAGAAAAGCGGCAACCGGGAATTCTTCCTGCACCTTGACCTTGCCAATTCCGGAGCCGAACGTGTCTGCTAACCCGTCTGTCGTCGCAAATTCTAGCGGCAATGAAGAGTTTCGACGAGTTCCACTGGAGCGCATCATCCCCAACCCTCAGCAGCCCCGTCAGCATTTTTCGGAAGCAGCCCTTCAGCACTTGGCGCAGTCGATTCGCACACAAGGCGTCCTACAACCTCTGGTCGTCCGCCAATCCGGAGCCGAGGATTACGAACTGATTGCTGGGGAACGTCGCTGGCGGGCGCTCAAGCTGCTGGATGCGGAAGATGCACCCGTGATTGTCCGGAACATTCCGGACGAGGCCGTGCTGGAAGTTTCGCTGCTGGAGAACATCCAGCGGGAAAATCTCACACCCATCGAAGAAGCCCGGAGCTATCGGCAACTCATTGAGCAATACGGCTACACGCAGGAGGTGCTGGCCCGTCGTTTGGGCAAGGATCGCTCCACGATCGCCAACCTGATGCGGTTGCTGCACCTCACCTCACCCGTGCAGAACGACCTTGAATCCGGTCGGCTCACCGTTGGACATGCCCGCGCTCTGCTTGCCCTTCCGGATGAAACCGCCCAGCTGCATCTGCGCGAACGGCTGCTGCGGCATGGCTGGAACGTGCGAGAAACCGAGCGACAAGTGCGGACTTGGCTAACACGACTTCCCCAAGCTGCGAAATCGGATGATCCGCACTCTGGATCATCTTCAAAACCCTCAACTCGCCTGCGTCCAGAAATCAAGGCACTGGAGGACGAGCTGGCGCGAATACTCGGGACTCGGGTTGCCCTCACTTACCAGAATGGGCGAGGTTCTTTGCGCATCGACTACCACTCGCTGGAGGAGTTCGAGCGGCTTTACGAACGGCTGATCGGATCCTGAAACTGGCGTGGATTGTGCGACCTTGCTATGTTGCCGAATCATCTCCAGCATTGGCAGCAACAGGACGGACTGCTATAATTATTGCTGTCAGCCACTTGTGAGCATTCCATGAAATTGCACTACGACCTGCCCTTGATCGGAGTCACGTTCTTCCTGATCTGCTGGGGAACGATCATGGTGTACAGCACGAGTGCGGTTTATGCCGACTTGCGTTACCACGAGAGCAGCTACTTTCTCCAAAAGCACCTGCTCCACCTCCTCATCGGCATCGCAGGGCTGATGCTGGCAAGCTCCCTCGACTACCGGCAGTGGCGGCGGATTTCGCCGTGGCTGATGCTGGGAATGCTCATCCTGCTGATTCTGGTACTCATTCCCGGAATCGGAACCGAGGTCAAAGGCGGGCGCCGCTGGATTCGGTTCGCCAATTTTGGAATTCAGCCTGCCGAATTGCTCAAGATCGTCCTCATCATCTACGTCGCGTCCTACCTTGAACGCAAACAGGCAGTGCTGTCCTCCTTCTCCCGGGGGCTCACGCCCAACTTCATTGTCACAAGCATCTACCTCTTCCTCGTCTTGCTGCAACCGGATTTCGGCACCGCTGTGCTGATCGCCCTCACCGTCTTGCTGATGCTCTACGTCGGAGGCGGGCGTCCTTCGCATCTCTTTGGAAGCCTGCTTGGATTGGGGTTGATCGGCGGCTTGTTGATTGCGACCCACGCTTATCGCGTGCGGCGGGTGCTCGCCTTTTTAGACCCGTGGGAAGATCCCCAAAACAGCGGGTTCCAAATCATCCAGTCCTTCATCGCCCTTGGCACGGGAGGCTGGCTGGGACGCGGGCTGGGAGAGAGCCGCCAGAAGGCGCTCTTCCTTCCGGATGCTCACACCGATTTCATCTACGCGATCATCGGCGAGGAGTTGGGGTTTTTCTGGGTGTGTGTCCTCATCACGCTGTTTACCCTCTTCATCTGGCGGGGGTATTGGATTGCGTGGCACATTCCGGACACCTTTGGGAAGTACCTCGCCTTTGGGGCAACCACCCTGCTCAGTCTCCAAATCACCTTCAATCTCTCGGTTGTCACGGGTCTGCTACCCACCAAAGGATTACCGCTGCCCTTCATCAGCTACGGTGGGACTTCCTTGGTAACGTCTCTCTTCCTCACCGGCATTCTGCTCAATATCAGCAGCCACGTCATTGAGAATGCTGTTGCTCCCAAACCTGTCTGAAATGCAGAGTTCCTTGTGGCTCCAGAGACTTGGATGGGTAGTGATCTGGACAAGTTTCTGGACAGTCACCAGCCTTCCCTTTGCTTTCGCCACGCCAGATGCCAAGCAGGATCATCGTCTGCAAAACTTTCTTGCCACAACCTCTAACCGCAACGATTGGACGCGGCTCATGCTCGCCATCATCGAAGGCGTGGAGGCTGTGAAACAGGTGCTGGAGGGGGGGGTGGACATCAACATTCGGGGAGTAGAACCGTTTCAGGGCATGACCCCGCTCGCCTTCGCATCTCGGATTGGCTCGCTGGAAACCGTGCGACTGCTCGTTGAGCGTGGGGGTCGGGTGAACGATAGCGACCAGCAAGGTCACACGGCACTGATGCGGGCGGCCCAAGAAGGGGAACCCACAATCGTCCGGCTCTTGTTGGATTCTGGAGCCGACCCCAGCGCCCGCACCAACCAGAATTGGGGTCCGCTCACCTTTGCCGCCTACCACGGCCATCAGGAGGTAATCCAACATTTGCTGTCCGCTGGGGTGCAGGTTGACCTTACGGACGACTTGGGTCTCACTCCCCTGCACCACGCCTCCCAGCGCGGGCACGTTCGGGTTGTTGCCCTACTCCTTGCTTCCGGAGCTGATCCGAACCACCCCTCCGGGAATGGCTCAACCGCACTGCACTGGGCGGTTCGTGGTCACCAATTGAGTGTGATCCGGATGCTGGTCGCACAGAGTGCCCTGCTTGATACTCAGGAATCTGAGTTTGGACGCACCCCACTGATTCTTGCAGCACGTGATGGCCAGTCCGATCTCGTGCAAACCCTACTCGCTGCTGGTGCTGATCCCAATTTATCGGACTTTCAGGGCACCCCGCCTCTGCTGGCCGCTGTGCAAGGGGAGAACGTACTCGTGCTGAATTTGCTCATCAAACAGGGGGCCAGCCTTGACCAAGCCAACCGCTACGGCAACACGGCCATCACCGAAGCTGCCACACTGAGGCTGACGGAAATCGCGCAGTTCCTGCTGAAACAGGGAGCTGACCCCAATACCATTGGTCGGGAGCAGCGAACTCCCCTCATGCTCGCCGCCAAAAGCGGGGACTTGTCGCTCGTCAAATTGTTGCTCCAGCGCCATGCCGATCCAAACCTGAAAGACCAGTACGGAAAAACAGCATGGATGTACGCCGCCGATACTGGAAACAGTGCGGTGGCGATGATCCTGAGTACGAGCGGGGTTGATCTGAACGAATCCTTGATTTACGCTTCCGGTGCCGGATCGGTGAACATGGTGCGGCTTGTCCTTGGCTTCAAGATTTTTCCGAACACCAAGGATTTAGAGGGCTGGACTGCGTTGATGCACGCTGCTGATCGTGGGCATACGGAAGTGGTACGTCTGTTGCTCAGCCGAGGTGCTTATCCCAACAGTACCGGTCCCAAGGGTTGGACAGCGATCATGCTGGCCGCAGGGCGTGGACATGAAGATACGGTGGATTTGCTCCTGACCTCCGGAGCCGATCCCATGCAGCAGGATGAAGAGTATTGGAGTGCCCTGACATGGGCGGCCACCAAGGGGCGCGTTGAGGTTTTGCGGCGATTAATCACCGGTGGTGCCAACCCCAACGAGCGCATGCCGGGTGGGAGTACTCCACTAATGTGGGCTGCGACCTTCGGTCATTTGGACGCAGTATCCATGCTGTTGGAACTCGGGGCCAATCCTCGACTGGAGGACGAACACGGGCGTAGTGCCCTCACGCTGGCCATCCAACAGGGACACGAGCCAACCGCAACCACCCTGATTCAGCAAGGAGCGGACCTCAATCAGAGCCTCCTCCATGCTTCCAGCCGCGGTCATGCCCAGATTGCCCAGTTCCTGCTGAACCACGGGGCCGAGGTCAACTGGCGCTCAGAGCAGGAGCAGACCGCCCTGATTCTAGCCAGTCGTGGCGCGTACTGGGAAACGGTTCGGCTCCTGATCGAAAACCACGCGGACCCTAACTTAATAGACAATCGGGGACGAACCGCCTTGATGCATGCAGTGCTGGCCGGAAATCCCCGGGTGGTCCGGCTCATCCAGCGCGGACTCCAACCCACCGAAGGCGCAGCGGACGATAACGGGAATACCCCAATCATGCTCGCTGCCTCACGGGGCTATCTTCCAGTGGTGGAAACACTACTCAACGAAACTCCCCAACTCAACGCCACCAACTACAAGGGACAGACCGCCCTCATGCTTGCCGCCTCACGGGGTTACCTCGAAATCTGCCGCGCCCTACTCTCCAATGGTGCAGACCTGCATCTCCAGAATCAACGAGAGCACACTGCACTGTCGATGGCCGCCATGTACGGGCATGGACGTGTGGTCGAACTCCTGCTCAAGGAGGGGGCTGAATTGGAGTGGAATGGGGTTGACTTGGATGGTGAAGGTGGAACCCCTCTGATCCTCGCGGCCCGCCACGGTCAGGTAGAGGTTGTGCAAATTTTGCTGGAACTGGGGGCGAGCCATGCTGCCGTCGAGTTGCTGCTCCGACGCATGGCCATCCACGAGGCCGCAGTGCGCGGGCATCGTGACACAGTGGAACGGTTGCTTCGTTTTGGGGTGGCCACGGACATTCAGGATTTTCATGGAGACACCCCCCTACATCTCGCCGCCCGTTCCGGAGCCACGAGCGTAGTCCAGCTTTTGGCCGAGCATGGCCTGTCGGTTAACGCAGTCGAGCAGGAGGGCAACGCCCCCTTGCATCTTGCGGCTTCCCGGAACCATCCGGAAACGGTGACCTTGTTGCTGGATTTGGGAGCGCCCGTTGACACCGTAAACCAGGAGGGACGCACTGCGCTGATGGAAGCGGCCCGCCTTGGACATGTGGAGGTGGTGCGCTTGCTCATAGAAGCGGGAGCGACCACTGAGTTGGAGGATCACAAAGGACAGACGGCACGGGTGCTCGCCGAGCGGAGTGGGCACACGGAGGTTGGGGTTTGGCTCAGATGAAACCGCTCCTTACAAGGCGCGACGCCACCAGTTCAGGACCAGTAATTTCTCGCGTTCCTGAAAGGTCGGCTCATTGAGCTTGCCCTGCTTGAGCCCGTTCCGCAAGTAGTGTAGTTTAGCCAGACACTCTTCTCGGCTCTCGGATTGGCTCCACCCATTTTCAGTTCGACGTACCAACTGGTCATACTCTTCCTGTGTGACCTCGATGGGATGGTCAATTGCGTGTGGGGTGAGTTGGATCATGTCGGAGGATGCTGGAACACATAGCCATCATCGTACCAATTTTCCTGTCAAACGCAACACCCCTCTGCTGTCTGAACGCATGAAAATCTGGCTCTGGAACACTTCTCCGTGGTGGTGGGCGGCAGCGGGCGGAATCCTCATCGGACTGAACGCTCCGGGATGGCACACGCAGTTCGTGGGTTTGGTGGCACACTTGCCGGTCATGCTCATGTTGGAGCAAGTCCAGAAGCGCCACAGTTCGTTTGGCAAGCGCCTGCTGCTTGCAATCCTGCTCTGTTGGGGAGTGGGAGGAGTGGGGGCTATGATTAGTGCGCACTGGATCACCAACAGTGCCCACGTTTTTGGGCACCTGCCGTGGGCTGCCTCGGTGGCCATCACCGGAATTGGCTACGGCTTGGAAGTTGGGTTGTTGCTCTTCGGCCTCCATGCGATACCGATTCTGCTGCTACGTTCCGGGCGAGTGTGGGACTTGCTGGTGCGGCTGTGTTGGTTTCTCTGGGTAGACACATGGTACCCTCGGCTGATCCACTGGAATTTTGGCGGACTCACCTTCACGCAAGTCCCGCTGTTGGAACAAGTGGCCGACCTGATCGGGGCTTCCGGAATGGCACTGTTCAGCATCGGTCTGAGCCTTTGGTTGTTGTTGCTGTGGCGCCGAGCAGTAGAGGGGCAAGACACTTCCAGAAGGGTGCTTGGAGTGGGTCTCGCCTGCTATTTTGGATTACTCAGTTTTGGAATTGGCTACGGTGCTTGGCGGCAGTCGGACGTTGGCGAACCTTCCTCCGGAACTCCACTCCAAGTCATTTCGGTTCAGCCTAATTTTTCGCTTCAGAAACTGGCGTCCAATCCCGACCTTGCACACTCCGAACGCTCCCGGAACTTCGGGGCGTTGCTCGCCGATTCGTCCCACGCCCTCTCCCAACTTCCAGAAAACTCCGGAGTGTCCCGTTTGCTCGTCTGGCCGGAATCCACCTTCCCAGCACCGTTCTTCAAGAACCCGGCGGCGCGGCAAGCCGTCTCACGCTTTGCCCGCGAACACCAAACCGCCATCCTGCTCGCTTCCGTTGATTGGAGCGGAACCCCCGGAAACTACCGCTTTCACGGCATTTCGGTGCTGGTGGGACCGGATGGAAAGGTGCGTGGGCGTTACAACAAAATCTTCCTCATTCCTTTCGGCGAAACCATTCCGCTTTCCGCTTGGTTCCCCGGACTGGCCCAACTGCTCCGGGACAACATTCGCAACCTCTCCGAATTTGAAGCCGGGCGCGAATTCACGGCATTCTCACTTTCCGAGCAAGTGCGCCTATCTGCACCGATCTGCTTTGACATCTTCGCGCCGGACACCATCCGGAACATGACACGCAACGGCTCGCAACTTGCCGTCAACCTCAGTAACCTCGCATGGTTTGGCAAAAGCACCGCCTCGGACAACATGGAGGCCGTGCTGCGCTGGCGGGCCATCGAAAACCGCACCCCCGTGCTGTTTGCCTCCAACAACGGGCGGAGCGTCTTGATTGGCGCGGACGGCCAGGACCTCAGCCCCCGGCTGGAACTTTTTGAGGAAGGCGTGATTTCGGCAACCGTCGTATTGACTCCGCGCTTCTCGTTCTACCGGGAATATCAGGAGTGGGTGAATATCACTTGGTTAGTGCTGTTTCTCGGACTACTCTGGATAGGCCAGCGGCGAGAAAATTTGCTCGGCGGCTGGCGTTCCCAATAAACTTCGACTTAGGAGAATCATGGATTTAGGATTCACTGGCAAGGTGGCGATGGTCGCTGCTTCCAGCAAGGGGCTTGGCTTTGGCATCGCTCAGGAACTTGCCCGCGAAGGCGCCTCGGTCTCGATTGCCAGCCGCACACAAACAGACATTGAAAACGCTGCCGCCAAGCTTCGCGACGAAACCGGAGCCTCCGTGCTGGCCACGGTCATGGATGCCACCAGCGCCGACTCCATCCAGAACTGGGTGCAACGGACGTTCGCTGAATTCGGTGGGGTGGACGCGCTCGTGGTCAACGCTGGTGGGCCACCTCCGGGGCAGTTTGACGACTTCAGTGACAACGACTGGCAAAACGCCTTTGAGTTGAACGTGATGAGCGGAGTTCGCATGATCCGGGGAGTGTTGCCTTTGATGCGCAAACGCGGAGGCGGCTCGATCCTCACGGTCACGTCCAGTTCGGTCAAGGAACCCATTGACATCCTCATCCTTTCCAACGTGATGCGCTCCGGAACCACCGGGCTTGTCAAAAGCCTTTCGCTGCAACTCGCGCCAGACAACATCCGGGTCAACAACCTCATGCCCGGACGCATGGACACCGACCGGGTCCGTTCCGCCGATGCCTTTCAGTCCCAAAAGCAGGGCATCACCCCGGAGGCGCAACGGGCAAACAGCCAAGCTTCCTTGCCGTGGAAACGCTACGGCACCATCGAGGAGTTTGGCAAGGTCGGCGCATTCCTGCTCTCCGATGCGGCCAGCTACATCACTGGCTCTAGCGTTGCGGTGGACGGCGGCATGATCCGGACAGTCTGGTAAACTCAAAAGCCGTCGGCAGAATCCCGTTTTGCCGGTCAAGTTTTTCACCGTTCTGCCGATAGCGTACACAGGAGACGCACAGACTCTCGTTTTTCGGGGGTGCTGTCGTTGTGCATCCACTTGAATGCTCGTCCAGATTTGTCAACTGGTGTTGGCGAATTCCGGACTAAATCTGTAAACAAAGGGTCATCATGCCCCCGGTCAACTACTTGTCGATCTACCTGCTCGGGGTGATCGGGTCTTTTGCTGCCACGATGGGCGGCGTGGTCTTTTGCTACAACGGCATGTCTGCCGCGAGCTACCTGACTTACAAGGGAATGCAGACCACAACCTATTTCTTCGACAAGACCCGCTACGATCTCTACTTCAACGGCCTGGTGTACTGCACCGCGTTTGCCATCGCCTTGATGATGTTGCTCATGGTGATCATGATTCCTAGCCCGAATCAGATTCAGCGGCGCATGGCCGCGACTCCGTTCGCGGGTGGAGCACCAATGGCGGGGGCACCGCTTATGCAGGCAGCACCAGCCGCAGCGGAAGCTCCGGGAATCGAACTGACACCAGACCTGAGCTTGATGGAAGACGAGGATGACGAAGACTTTGAGGACGGCATCCAGATGACCGAGACGGACGATTCCGATGTCATCTATGGCACCGGAAGAATCACAGATGCCGCGCACCACAAATTCATCCTGGAGAATACGGACAGCTCCGTTAAGTTCCTCATGCGCAAGGAACTCGACGGGCGACCACTCAAGGCCGATCAGGAAGAAATCTATGAAGCGTGGCAGAAGCGTGGACTCTCCCGAGGCCGGGTGCGCAAACACATCTTTAAGATCATGGGTTGGGACAACATCCCCGACATCCCGATCCACGAAATCGTCAGCCAAGTCAAGGGCAAGGCTTATGAAGCCACCCACGCCGAATCGTAATGTCCGCTAGCGAATTCTTCACTGGAACCCCAACCTACCTCTGCGATCCCAAGCTCGCAGAGGCTTTCCAGATCGCCCGCCTACTGGAAAAGCCCCTGCTGCTGGAAGGCGAACCCGGCACGGGAAAAACCAAACTTGCACAGGAATTTGCAGCCCAGCTAGGGCACCCCATCTTTGAGGTGCCCGTCACGTCTGAAAGCAAGGTCTCCCAACTCGTCTCGCGCTTTGACGAGGTGCAGCGACTCATGGACGCACAGGCAGCGATTGCCAACGCCCAGATGAAGCAGGCCGGGATCGATCAGCACATCAACACCGGAAGTCGGCGTGTGGATCAGTTGGAGGACTACGTTCATCTTGGCCCGCTGGCCCAAGCGTTTTCCACTCCGGGGTCGATCCTGTTGCTCGACGAGATTGACAAGGCACCAAGAGAACTGCCCAACAACCTGCTCTTCCTGCTCTCGGAGCGGCGCATCGTGGTTCCGGAAACCCAGCAGGTGATTGCCTGCGAGCCGGGGCAGATGCCCACCATTGTCATCACCTCCAACCACGAACAGGACTTGCCAGCGCCCTTCATTCGGCGTTGCATCTACATGTACATCGAGTTTCCATCTCCGGAGCGGATGCGTGAGATCGTGCGGATGCACCATCCCGGTGCGGACCAAACGATGGTGCAGGCGGCGCTCGAAATTTTCTACCAACTCCGGGAGCTTGACCTCACACGAAAACCCTCCACAGGTGAGATTCTCGACTGGATCGCCTACCTCATCCGGACGGGAGTCACAGACCTTGAGACCATCCGACGTCTGCAAGGAGCACAAACGCTCGTCAAGCACCGCGATGACCGCGAACTGCTCCGACTCATCCAGGAGCGAGGCATCGAAGAAGCCCAAGGACGCCGGAAGCCTTCTTGGTGATCGTTCCGGACATGACCTTCTTTTTGCTCCTGCTGTCTGCCTTTCTACTCGGCGGGATTCCCTTCGGACTCATCATCGGCAAACTACTGCTGGGCATTGATGTCCGGCAGTCCGGAAGCGGCAACATCGGCATGACCAACGTCATGCGTGTGGGGGGCAAACTTCCGGGGGTGCTAACGTTCCTGCTCGATTTCGGAAAAGGCAGCCTTGCAGTCTGGCTCGCTCAACACTGGTTGGCTACCGAAACCGCTGCCCCGCTTTGGCAGGTTAGCTTGATAGCCGTCATCACGGTCTGCGGACACGTTTTCTCGCTGTTCTTACGCTTTAAGGGGGGCAAGGGCGTCTCCACGTTGTTCGGAGTCCTTGCGGCGCTGAACCTGCCCGTCGGGCTTGGTGCGGCAGCCGTTTGGCTGGGCCTCTTCACGGTAAAGCGCATTTCCAGCCTTGCAGCGTTGACGATGCTGGCGACACTCCCTGTCTGGTTTCTGCTGATCCCTTGGTTTCAGGGAATGCCGATAATTTGGTCGCAATTCGGAATGTTCTGCACACTTGATATATTGCTTCTTTACAAACATCGTGAGAACATAGCCAGACTGCGTACAGGACAAGAGACCCAACTCAAAGCCACCAACGAGCCACCGACAACTTGACATGACTGTTATTAGACCAATTCGGGCGTTCTTCGGAGAACACATGTACAAGGAAGCGATGGGGGTCACGGGCCTCGCACTCGCAGCGTGGCTGGCCCACCGCCAAGGGATCGGTGGAGCCGCCCATGTGCTGTGGGTTTCCCTGATTGTCCTCTCGTCACTCGTGATCTGGCGGGCTGGGGATTTCTTTGCGCCGGCCTCCTCGTTCATCCAAAATCACCACAACCTTCCGCAGTCAATCAAGGCTGCGGTGATTGACGCCGTGGCCAGTTCCTTTCCGGAATTTTGCGTTGCGGTGATTGCCACGATCCAGCTTGGCAAAGCCGAAGTGGGGGTTTCAACAATCATCGGCTCCGCGCTCTACAACGTGCTTGTCATTCCCGCTGCTGTCGGACTGGTCGCCACATCCCCGATCAAGGTTGGCAAGGATGTGGTCTGGCGTGACAATGTCTTCTACCTTGCCGTCGTTGGTCTGCTCTACATCATGCTGACGCAGTTCGCAGAACTACAACCTTCCGGAGAAGTACAGACCTACTGGGGGCTCGGGGTTGCCCTCATCTTTTTGGGCACCTACCTGCTCTACATCTTCTGGCTCCAGCGCGATTACCGGAAGTACCAGCGTGAACATGTGGGAGAGCCGGAACCGGAAAGTGACGAGGACGAGGACGAGGATCCCATCAAGATCACCTCGGAAGGAGGAGCGTGGATGTGGATTGCCGGAATGATGATCCTGATGGGCCTCAGCACGGAAGTACTCGTGACCTCCGCCATCAACCTTGGCGACCTGCTCACCATCAGCCCAGTGGTCATGGGTTTTGTCATCATCGCAGCCGGCACTTCGGTTCCGGACACGGCGCTGTCGGTCATCAGTGCCCAGCGTGGTCACTACGACGCGGCGATTTCCAACGTTTTTGGCAGCAACATCTTCGACATCTGCATCTGCCTCAGTGTCCCCGTCCTTATCGCCTTGACGATAAGTGGCGAGACGCTGATTGACCTCAAGCAGGTCGAGCTTGTCTGGGCTTTGATTGGCGCAACGCTGCTCTCGTTCTACTTCTTCTGGAGTAAAAACTACACGCTCAGCAAGGCGAAGGCTGGAATCATGGGCCTAACCTACCTGATGATCGTGGTGTACGTCGTCAGCTCTGGTGCTTGAACAGCGGGAAGCTTATTTTTGCACCGGTGGTAGGACAATGACTTCGACGCGATTGTTGCGTCGGCGTTGCGTGGGGGAGTCATTGTTGAACTTGGGACGGGTGGAACCGAAACCCTTGACGGTGAGCTTTTTGGGATCCATGCCGTTGTCAATGAAGAAGCGGGCCACCCGCGAGGCTCTGGCTCCGGAGAGTTCCCAAGCGGATCCCCACTGCTTCTGCACGGGTTGGTTGTCGGTGTGGCCTTCGACCTGAAGGCGGTTGGGCAAGAGGAAGACCAGCCGCGAGAAGCGTGCTATCTCCTTGGTGGCCTCCGGAGTCAATTTGGTGGACCCCGGTTCAAACGTCGCACTGGCCGCAAAAGAGACCACCACGCCCTTCTCCTCAATCGTCACCCGCGTGTCGTCCCCCAACTCAGTCTGCTCCACTTCCTTGGAAATTTGCTCGACCACGGAATCCCGGCCTTCCTGCATGAAGGGGGAACCCGGAGGGAGCGGTTTGAAGCTCTCGGCAACCGCCTTGAACTTCCGTGTTTCATACACGCACGTCGCAAAGAGCAGGATGAAGAAACAGAGCAAGAGGGTGACGAGATCACCATAGGTGAAGATCCACTCCTGATCGAACGGCACACAGACTTCACAATCTTCTTCGTCAATCAGTTGGCCCATAGGTTCCGCTCAGGATAATGCGTGGAATCAGCGTGTCTGGTCTTCCGGAAGCAGAACGATCTCCACCCGCCGGTTGAGGCTGCGCTTGTACGGAGTATCCGCATGGAACCGGGGCCGAGAGTCTCCGAACCCCGCGACCTGGATACGCTTGGCCGGAATCTCCTTGGTTTCCAGATAAGCGGCGATCACGCTGGCACGGGCGACGGACATCTCCCAGCTTGAGGGGTATTTCGGGTTGGTGTCGGATGAGTCCGTGTGTCCGGAGATGAGGATGTCGTTCTGCATCACTCCAATGATTGCCAGAGTTCCGTCAATCACCTGCTTGATTTCTTGCTTCAACTCGGTGGAGCCTTGGTCGAACGCGACAACCTTGTTGAACGCAACCTCCACCCCACCCTTTGAGGCCCGGACGGTGACATCGTCCGGCATCTCAACCTGCTCCAAGTCTTGCTTGATTTTATCCTGCTGGGAACTGCGACCTTTGAAGACGAAGGGGCTTCCGGGAGGCTGGGACTTGAAGCTTTCAGAAACCTGAATGAGCTTATTCACGTCTGTCCGGCACATCGAGAAGAGCAGGATGAAGAAGCAGAGCAAGAGGGTGACCAGATCGCCGTAGGTAAAGATCCACTCCTGCTCGAACGGCACACAGATCTCGCAATCCTCCTCATCAATCATCTGGCCCATGCCGACTCCAACTCTAGAGGATCAACCGCCGCCTTCACCGCCGCCGCTCTCGAACTTGAGGGCTTCGTACATCTTTTTCTTGTCCGGTGGCAAGTAGTTCATCAGGTCGCTTTCGATAAAGTCTGGACGCTGCCCGCCTTCAATGTAGAGGACACCGTCCTTGATCATTTCCATGAGAACCTTCTCATCAGCTGCATACTGGGAGAGCTTAGTTTTGGCTGGAGAGAAGATGGTGTTAGCAAACAGCGAACCGTAAAAGGTTGTAATCAATGCAACGGCCATGGCTGGTCCGATCGCGGAAGGGTCATCGAGGTTTTGCAGGAGCAGGACCAGTCCAACCAGTGTCCCCAGCATCCCCCATGCAGGGCACAGAGAGGCCATTGTTCCAACTACGTTTATTGCGGTATCCTTCCCAGCCATCGTGTATTTCATCTCGTGCGCCATCATGTCGTTGATGTTCTCGCGTTCCACACGGTCCACCACCAACCGAAGCCCGCCTCGCAGGTAGAGGTTTTCGATGCTGGGCAGGGCGTCCTCAATGGCGAGGATGTTTTTGCGGGCAATTTTGGCAACGTCCACAATCAGGGTCAGGGTTTCCACCGTCTGCACTGTACTGGGCTTCCAAGATTGCCCGACATAGCCGAACTGCCCTTTGGCGTCCCCCATTGGGTGGGCGATGAGGGTGGAAGCGATGGTGCCTCCAAAGACGATCATCAGGGACGGGGCATCCACGAAGTATTGGAGGTTCCCCAGCTTGAGCTGAAAGGTGGTGAAATCAAAGGCCATGGCCATCAGCAACATCAGCCAAGCCAAAATTGTTCCAATGAGTGTTCCTTGTTCCATCTGTGTTCCTAGTGAGCAATGGCGTGATCAGACATACCTCTGAGTTCTGGAGGCAAGCAATATCCGTGACATTCCCGTAGAGCATACCGCAATCCGGGCAGAAATGCCAAACCCTGCTTGACGCTCACGCAGGTAACGCGAACAAGCGCCTCGCGTTTTCGGAGGTCTGTGCGGCGAGTTGCGCGACCGGAATTCCCAAGTCTTCGGCAAGAAACTCCGCGATCACTGGAACCTGCGCGGGCGAGTTGGGCTTGCCTCGGAACGGCACTGGCGTCAGGTACGGAGCGTCCGTTTCCAGCAAAAGGCGGTCGAGCGGAAGGGAATGCACCACTTTCCGGAGTGCTTCGGCGTTCTTGAAAGTGACGATGCCGTTGATGCCGATGAACCAGCCCATCGCCAGCAGTGCATCCGCCATTTCCTGTGACCCCGTGAAACTGTGGGCAACGCCTTTCCGGGAGACCGGATGCTCCTCCAGAATCCGGAGGGTGTCCTGCTCGGCTTCACGAGTGTGCAACACCACCGGAAGCCGGAGCATTTCAGCACTCTGGAGTTGCTTCCGGAACACCGTCTGCTGGATTTCGGCCTCTGAGAAGTTGTAGTGGTAGTCCAGCCCCATTTCCCCCATGGCCCGAATCTTCGGGTTGCGCTGCACGCGCGCTTGAATTTCCGCACCCAGCGACTCGGTATAGTCCTTGGCATCGTGCGGATGCACCCCAAGGCTGCCAAAGACTTCCGGATGCGCCTGAGTGAAACCGTCTACAAAATCAACGGATTCCGCGTCCACCGCAATCGTCACTACAGTTCTCACTCCGGCATCCTGAGCTTGCTCCACTGCTGCTTTTGGGGTGAGGGCGAGCCGATCCAAGTGGCAGTGGGTGTCAATAAAACTTGTCATACAAGCGAATCTTGGAATAGTAAAAGGGAGCATTTTTCAGCAAAAGTAGGTGCTTGTCGCTTTGGCAGGTAGACAGGACAATTTCTTAAGCAGACCAGATTTTCCGGAAATGATCAATTTCAATCTCCCGGCACTGCCCACGACAACGGGCGCGGTGCGACTTGTGCCCGTTGTCTTAGGAGCCGTCCTGCTCTCCGGTTGCTACACCGTTCAACTCTATCACAACTCTGATCGCCTGCACTCCACTCCGGACGCAGAAACCCGTGATCTTTCCGTGGTGGGCGGTGCTTTCCGGCTGGAACCTCCGGTGGCACTGCGCGAGTTGTGCCCCAGTGGAGTGTCTAAGCTGGAGGTCCGGCAGGGACCGATTGACGTCCTCATTCAAACCACCACGCTTGGTGCCCTCCACCAGCAGACGGTGCGGGCGTGGTGCAAGCGGCGCAGGCGTTGATTTCATGCCCACCAACGATCTCGACCGCTTTGCCAAGCGCCTCGGCCATCGGTTCCGGCATCCGGAATTGCTGGAGCAGGCGCTGACCCACAAGTCTGTACCCTTCGAGTTTGATGGGAAATTCCGGCCCAACAACGAACGGCTGGAGTTTCTTGGCGACGCGGTGCTGGACCTGTTGGTGAGCGAGTTGCTGATGGAACGCTTCCCGGACCTTGACGAGGGGGGACTCTCGAAGTTCCGGGCGAGCCTTGTCAACGAAGCCCTCCTCAGCCGCATCGCCACTCGCCTTGATCTCGGCGTGTTCCTGCGTCTTGGACGAGGGGAGGAAATGACCGGAGGCCGCGAGAAGCCTTCGTTGCTCGCCGATGCCTTGGAGGCAGTGATTGCTGCGCTCTACCTCGACAGCCGCTCCGAGGGCGGCGTTGAAAAAACGGCTCGGGTGGTCGAACAACTTTTTGATGAGGAACTTCCCAAGGAGTCCTCCGCGTTCATTTCCCGCGACTACAAGTCCGAATTACAGGAACTAGCGCAAAAGCTGCTCAGCACCCTGTGCCTTTACGAGCTTGTCGGAGCGGAAGGTCCGGACCATGAGAAGGAATTTGAGATGGCCGTTCTCATCAACAACCGGGAGTACGGGCGCGGGAAAGGCACCAGCAAGAAGGAGGCGAGTCAAACGGCAGCCAGAACAGCCCTGACTCAACTACAACAAGAATCCAGCAAGGCCGGATGAGCACTTCAGCGAAATCAAAATCGTCTTCCAAAACCACTCCCAAAACCCGGGTCCGGCTTCAGAAGGTGATCGCTCAGGCCGGAATCGCATCGCGACGCAGTGCCGAAGAGTTGATTCAGGCGGGGCGCGTGACGCTCAACGGCAAAACCGTCTTGGTGTTGGGCACACAAATGGTTCCAGAAGTGGATGTGCTTGAAGTGGATGGCGAGCGCGTCCGCATCGCGCAGGCCAGGGATCAGGAGGTTTATGCGCTCTACAAGCCCAAGAATTGCATCACCTCCCTCCATGACCCGCAAGGCCGGACCACCATTCGGGAGTTCTTTCCAAAAACCAATCGGCGGTTGTTTCCGGTGGGGCGCTTGGATTATGATGCCGAAGGGCTGATCTTCGTCACCAACGACGGGGAGTTGGCGAACCAACTCATGCACCCCAAGTTCAAGGTCTGGAAGAGTTACTTTGTGAAGGTCAAGGGCAGAGTGGAAGACGCGCAACTGGCTCCCATTCGTCAGGGCATCACCCTTGAGGAGCGGCGGCGCCAACCCGCGAAAGTGAAAGTGCTGCACTTTATCAACGACAAGACGTGGCTGGAGGTCTCGCTCCGGGAGGGCACCAATCAGCAGATCAAAAAGATGCTCCTGCGCGTCGGCTATCCGGTCCTCAAGATCAAGCGCTTCCGGATCGGGACACTGACACTGGGAGAGATGAACCCCGGAGAATCACGGCGACTCAGCCAAGACGAACGGGATGCCCTGCTCACTGCTACAAGCTGATCCAAAGGCACACGCGACATGGCCAAGGCCGAGCTTTACAAGATTTCCATTTCCGACAGTAAGATTTTGCTGCGGGTGCCTCCCCAACTCGTGGGAGCAGAGGTTCCGGATTTGGACGAGATCCAAACGGATTTGCACGTCATGGGGGCGGACTACCTGCCTGAAACCCTGCTGGAAGTTTTCGAGAACACCTCCGGGAACTTCGAGTACCTCTGCGATGAGAAGACCACCGAGTTCATCGTCTTGGTCGAGATGAACGAGGACGAGTCGCAAGTGTTCCTGAACATCGTCCCGCCGGAGGAACCGACCCAGCCCGTCACGCTTGAGCGTTGTTTGGATGCCCTCAAGGAGCAGGGCATTCAGCAAGGCATCGAAAAAGACACGATTCAGCGCATGATTGGCGAGCAAGTGCATTACGAACCCACCGTCGTCGCGCAAGGCCGGGTGCCCGTGCATGGGCAGGATGGCTGGGCCGAGATGTCCTTCCTCAAGGAAGCTTCGCGTCCCAAGCCCGGAGTGCAGGTAAATCTCCGGGAAATGCCGATGCTGCAAGAGGTCAAGGCCGGAGACACGCTCGTCAAACTCACTCCGTCCACTGCAGGGGCGGATGGCTTCACCATCACCGGCAAGGCGATCACGGCGTTCAGCGGCAAAACCTATCGCATCCGTCCCGGACGCAACACGCGCTACAACGACGACCGCACCGCCATCATCGCCACCAAGGAGGGTGCGCTCTGCCAGTTCGGCTCCACCCTTTCGGTGGAGGATGTCAAGGTCATCGACAAGGTGGACGCCAGCACGGGACACATCCGTTTTGACGGTATCCTGAAAATCAAGGGCAGTGTCTCCGACCGCTACAGTGTCGAGGCCACCCGGATTGACGTGGGTGGCTCGGTGGGCAAGGCCAAGCTGCGGGCCAGCGGCGACATCCGGGTGAAACAGGGGATTGTCGGAAGCGTGGTGCAGGCGGGGGGATCGGTGCTGGCCCAATCTATGGACGATGCACAGGTGAGCGCGGTGGAGAACGTGCTGGTGATGGACTACATCAGCGACTCTAAGGTGTTTGCCGGCGACACCCTGCGGATCGTGGGTGAGCGCGGCTATGCCTCCGGAGGCACACTCCAGGCGGGCAATCTGCTCTGGATTCCCAACATCGGAGAAGAACTTCCGGAAGACCAACCGGAGGATTCTGAAGAGCAGCCCCCCCAGACATTCCTTGATGCGGGCATTTCCATCAACGCCCGGAAAAGTTTCAACACCCTCAAGGAGAGCCTGCAAAAATCCCACATGCAGTTTGAAGACCGCCACAAGGAGTTTGGGGAGACATTGGAACGCTTCAAGAACCAGCAGCTTCCGGACGATCCGGAGGCGCTTCAGGAGCAGGTCAGCGGCCTTCGCAAAAATCTACGGGGACTTTTCAATGACATCCGCAAACTGGAGTTGCAAAACGACATCAACCAGCTCAACAATGAGATGGACGGCGGCATCGTTTTTGTCACCAACAAGGTGCAGCCGGGAACGGCGATCAATGTCCGCCGCATGCGCTACAATGTCCTCACTCCGGCGACAAAGGTCGCGTACTTCTTTGAGCAGAGCGGGATTCAATCCCGGCCTTGTGGCGATCTGTTAGAGAAGCACCAACGACACTTTCCTCGGATGCTTCTCTAAGCAATCCTAACTGACTGAATGCGATGGCCGAGATCACCAAGGTCGAAGTGCAGCGGCGTGTGAAACGCCGCGAAGTTCTCAAAGAGATGGACCTCAGCGGGTTGCACTTCGAGGAAATGAACCTCGATGGCGGCGACTTCCGGAAGTGCAAGCTGGAGGGCAGCACCTTCAACGGCATCCCCATGAGCTACACTCGCTTTGAAGCGTGCAACCTCAGCCACTGTGAGATGCGCGGAACCAGTCTCCGGGAATCTGCAATCGTTGAATGCGACCTTAGCGACACCAATCTGCAGGACAGCGACCTGACGGAAGCCAATCTGCGGAACAGCACACTCGTCCGGACTAACATGAGCGGCTGCCGCCTTGTGAAATCCGTGATGCTGAACGTCAAAGGGCACCTCTCCAATTTCTCTCAGGCGGTGCTGCACAACGTTCTGCTAGGAGGAGCCAAGCTGCAAATCTGCGATTTCAGCGCCTGTGACGCGAAAGAACTGCTGGCAGCAAATGCGGACTTCAGCGGATCACACTTCATCGGATCACACCTCCGGGCGTCTCTGCTGACTGGGGCAATCCTCAATTTTTGTGACCTCACAGCGGCCTTGCTGGAGGAGTGCCGGCTCGAGAACGCCTCCCTGTTTGCGGCGACCTTGCATCACGCACGCTTCAACATGACCGACCTGACATCCTCGCTGCTCGTTCACGCCCAAGGGACGGAGGCGCTGTTTCAGGACGCGACGCTCGACAACGCCAACTTCTCCTTTGCCGACTTCACCAGCAGCAATTTCAACGGAGCAGGGATGTCCGGGATTTACGAACACGACACCGTGTTTGAGGGTGCGAGCTTTGAGGGGACCATGCGATGATCACCCGTGCCTTCGGCATTGTTGTGCTGGGAGTGCTCCTGCTTTCGGCAACGCTTGCGCAGGCGGAGTACCGTGCCTACGAGTTGGAGGTGTTTGATCGCGTCAGTAATATTTCCCAAAAGCTCATCACAGCATTTTCACCGTCCGACTACATTGCTGCGTATGGGGGTCCGGAGCGTCTGGGCGTGACCATTCGCGCCTCTTGGATTTGCTACGGGGACACGGCGAGCTACAAGCCGGTCTGCCCCATGCCCAAGGCGATCAACCCACAGTTTCAGGAGGGCGACCGCATCCAGATCATGCTCCCCAAGCATCTCACCGATCAATGGGTCGGCGTCGTTGAAAACAGTTTTTTCCGTCCGGGCCTTCGCAGTAATGTGTATGGAATCCGCTTTCCGGAACGCGGAAATCTCTACTCGCGCTACTACGAAGCGCATCTGCAAAAAGCACCCTGAACCTCAGCCGAGCCATTCCAAATGCAACGCATCAAGTCCGCTAGTCTCATGACCGCCATCAAGACCCCGTACACCTCAGACGGGGAAATGGATATCGACACCTTCGACCAACTCGTGGAGGCCCAGATTGCAGCAGGGGTGGAAGGCTTGATCATCGCCGGAACCACCGGGGAGGGACACCTGATGGACTGGGAGGAGGAGTTGATGCTCATCGCTCATGCGGCGCAACGCTTTGGAGATCGGCTCTTGATCGTCGGCAACACAGGCAGTAACAACACCCGTGAAGCCGTCCGGGCGACTCGTTTCGGCTTCTCGGTGGGAATGCACGCCGCTCTGCAAATCAATCCCTACTACGGCAAAACCTCCGACCGTGGACTCCGCGAGCATTTCCAACGTGTGCTCGATCTCGGCCCGACAATCATCTACAATGTGCCCGGTCGCACCGGACAGGACCTCCAGCCTGTGCTGATCGAAGACCTCGCCCAGCATCCGAATTTGCTTGGCGTGAAGGAATGCGCAGGCAACGAGCGCATGGGGCATTACGAGTCCAAGGGCATTGCCTGCTGGTCCGGAAACGACGACCAGTGCTTCGAGGGACGCCACCGACACGGGGCGCACGGTGTGATTTCCGTGATCGCCAACGTGGTTCCGGGACTGATGCGCAAACTGATGGACACTGACGATCCCTCGCTCAACGAATGCCTCCAACCACTGATGGCGTGGCTTTTTCACGTCCCCAGTCCCAACGCTCTCAACACGCTCCTCGCCATGACGGGAGCCACACAGCCCGTTTTCCGACTGCCTTATGTGCCGGTGAACAAAGCTGCACGCGAGCAAGGGCTGGCCCTACTCTCAAGTCTCAACAAATCGGATTGGGTGGGGAATGAACTGAATTTGATGGACGACCGCGATTTCACGCTGGTCTGAGGTTGGTTCGCAGAGCGGTTAGCTCCAGAAATCGAGACGCACCTTTTTCTTGCGGTGCCGGGGTAGGGAGAAGAGCGGCTCCGGTTCCGGGGCTTTTTGTGGACGCCGCTGTTGAGCACGGTAGGCGGGGATGTGCTGCTCCACCTCCACAAACATCGGCCCCATGCCGTCGTTGCGGGTTTCGGACATGGAGAGGTTGTAGTACGGGACCACCTGCTGGAACTTCGTCCCCCGCACCGCCCGCACAGCATCCACCTTGTCCTTCCCTCCATCGGTGTAGGTCGGATAGAAATTGGTCCGGACATTCGGACGCTTGATCGGCGTTCGGCGTTCGTGTTGCGCTTCGCTCATGGCTCGATCCTTTCCGGAAACTCTGGGACGAGCCGGGATTTCCGCACTTTCCGGGACGGCAGGTAGAAGCTCATTTCGCCCTCCTCATCGCACAGCCAAAACTCTTGCGCTCCTGCTGCAAAGTAGGCCCGCTTTTTTGCCATCATTTCCTCGTGGGTGTTTCCGGGCGAGAGGATTTCCACACAGATTTCCGGGGCGACTGGGCAGTCGAACACATCCCCGATTTCTGCGGCCCGCTCTGCCGAAGCCCAAGCCACATCCGCCACTTTCGTTCCAAACGCAGTCTGAATCGCGCATTCAGTAATGACCGTACCTCCAAGCAACAAGGTGAGCAGATGCCCAATGCGGGCTTGGTAGATGCCCTGAAAGACTCGTGTGGGACTCATGATGATTTTCCCAAAGGAATCCAGCTCGATCTTGAAGGGCAGATCCTGAAGGCTGGGGTGTTCACAGACTTGCTGCCAGTTCATGAGTTGGCCGATGTGGTGTGCGTGAACATTGATCCGGAATAGGCTTCACTATAAGAAGCTGTCTGGTTAAAAAATATATTTGATCTCAGTGTATTGGAGTCGCATCCTGAATAAAATACGCCCTGCGTAGGGGGTAGCACGGGGTGGCATACCCGCGCCCACCGGACGCAGGATTCCGTGCTACCACGGGTTTTGTGGGTTCG
Source organism: uncultured Pseudomonadota bacterium (assembly GCA_913020725.1). Lineage (GTDB taxonomy): Bacteria > SAR324 > SAR324 > SAR324 > NAC60-12 > UBA8110. The sequence continues at coordinate 7,027 of CAJWCD010000021.1, read as the reverse complement.
AGTCACAATCATTTTATCCATACAGCTTCTTACAGACATAATGTCTCCTGTTAAAGAAAAAAATTACTGAAGTCAAACTTACCAGTCGGAGTATTTACATTAAATTTAACGGCCCAAATCACCAGCGATGTTAAGCGTCTGGTGCATTTGATTGTTAGGCCTTGCTTTGCTCAATTCTATCTGATCCAGCCAAAGCTTCAAAATGTCTGTAATGAATGCCTGAACTAACTATAAGTAAAATCATTCAAATGGATAAATGAAACCCCATTCGTCTCGCATCTTATCCATAACTGCCATTATGCCTATTGTTTCATTCAAAGGCATAATCTCACTTTCCAGTTTGCCTTCCCGAACACAACGATTTACTTCTTCCACCTGATAAATAAATCCATTGCTATGATTATTCTCAAGAACCTCTATCGTATCCTTTATTTCATTTGTTCCCTCATGTTTTAAGATAGTAAATCGTTGGCCTGCCTGAAATTGAGGGAATTCTATATACCCCTCCGCGCCATAAATAATTGCCTCATTTCTCATCTTCAGATTATAACTTGTAGATATATTAGCTAAACACCCAGATGGAAATCGAAACATGTAATTAGATATTTCATCCACACCAAGATCACTGAAACGCGTCATAGATTTAATATCTATTGGAAGTTCTCCAAGTAAATAGCAAACAAAGGAAATAGGGTAAATCCCCATATCCAAAGTAACTCCTCCTGCCAATGCTGGATTTTTAAGCCTCTTTTCATATTGGGTTCCAACAAACCCACCAAAGGAAATATTAAACACCTTTACCTCGCCTATTTCATTGCTCTGAATCTTGCTCTTTAACATCTTCAGGCTTGGTAAGAATCTCACCCACATGGCTTCCATCAAAAAAAGATTCTTTTCCAGGGCGATGCGAACAAGTTCCCGGGCTTCATTTGCATTGACTGTAAATGACTTTTCTATCAACACATGCTTGCCATGTTCCAAAGCCAGTTTAGCATTGTCGAAATGAAAATTATGAGTGGTGGCCACATAAATTACATCAATTTCCTTGCTGTTTACTATCTCTTGATAGTTATAAGCATTCTCAACACCATTTTCATCTGCAAACATTCTTGCTTTAGATGGTGTTTTGGATGCCACTGCACATAATTGACAGTTTGGAGTTATCTTGAGGGCATTAGCCATTTGCTTAGCTATGATTCCAGCTCCTATGATACCCCATTTTATTTTTTGTGTATTATCCATTTTTGTATTTGTTCCTTAAATATTTTGTGCCTAACGCCGAAATAACCGGGCCGTACTACGTTAAATTTGAAAGATGATTTTTGTGATTTTATGTTTTTAATTCGAAGAAAAAATCGCTGTGTTAAGGCCCCGGTTCATTGCATTGTTAGCTTCGCCAATTGACTCATTTGAATGTTTTTAACATTGTCATAGAAGTACCACTAATAATACCTGTATCTTCAAATCCAAACCGACGGTATAATCGACAAGCGTGGCTCTCTGGATCCACACTTAATGAGATTGAAACATACCCTTTCTGAACCAGTTGATCTAGAAATTGTTGGAGCAACTGTGTTCCTAAACCTTGATTTCGATATTCCGGTAGCAATGCAAAGGTTAACTCAGGAGTTGTATTGTTGATGTATCCATAACCTTTTTCTTGGCCTATGAGTAAACGGATCCAAATGGCTCCTATCTTCTGGTCATTTTCCTCTTTCACACTGATTAACCCAAAATCATGCTCTTTCCCCCAATCCTTCACATATTTTGCCAATTCGGGGTTCTCGATGATATTTCGTTCATATGGGATCCCCCCTTCTGGGACATATAAAGCTTGATATAACATCTCATAGAGAAATGGCTCGTCCGATTTTACTAGTTCATGATTAAGATAATTTGATGACATTTTCAATATAATCTCAAGAAGAAATCGGGTATTTAGTCTTAGGATGTATTTTGAGAAGCTAACTTATTATTATCAGGCAATATGCCCGATAACCACGATATTATCCGGTAAATCGGGTAAGATACCTGATAATCTGGAAATATCCGGAAATTCGGGCATAATGCCTGATTACCCTTGTATTATCCGGTGAATCAGGTAAAATACACTATAAATGGAATATTCTGGCAAATCATCTTGATTAGTTGATCTTGAACAGATCATCAAATATATTTGCCGATTAATTCCGACTCCTGCGCAGGATATAATCCCACAATCTGTATGTCAATACAAAAATCGAAAAGAACATTACTTGAGGAAATCAGTGATTTGATGCACCGTGAACACTATTCTCTCAGTACAGAACGCACCTATTGCGATTGGATTCGGAAATTTGTGAAGTTTCATCAAATGCAGACGCGAGAGGCTCTCTTTGTGGAACAGGAAAAAAAGTTGAGGATTTCCTCAACTATTTGGCAATCGAAAGGAATGTTGCGGTTTCAACACAAAATCAAGCCTTTAATGCCTTGGTATTTCTCTATAAACGAGTGCTTAAATCTCCGTTTGAAACTTTAAAAGCAGCACGTTCACGTAAAGAAGCACGAATCCCGGTAGTCTTAACCCGTGAAGAGGTGAAACAAGTTTTGTCGCTTTTGGATGGCGTTCCGGAATTAGTGGTTAAATTATTGTATGGCTGCGGTTTGCGCATTACTGAGGCCGTGAAACTGCGGGTACAAAATATTGACTTTGGTTTCAAACAAGTAACAGTACGCGACGGCAAGGGGCTGAAAGACCGCGTTACTCCGTTTCCGGACAATAAGGACTTGGAAACTACCATGATTTATACTCATATTTTGAAACAGGGAGGCGAAGGAGTGCTGAGTCCTCTGGACGATTTATGAGTTGAAACAAGTGCGCTCTGCTCTTTTTGGGATGCCGATGAAAGCGGATCTCAAGAGAGTGGGTTTCATTAATTTGACGTAACTACTCAGGTCACATTAACACTGATATTACAGGATTTTTTTTGACAACAATCTTCAAAATAGCGGTTTTTCGTTCAAAATCAACGAAATCAAAAAGCTAAGTTACTGATATTAAAGAGTTCAGATACCTGATTAGTTACAATTTGACATTGATTTCAACGGTGTCTAAACTGTTTCCAACAAACTGCAACTTTCCGCCCGGATCAATGAACTCAGCTCCCGAACACTTGGAACTCGTTTTGGCCAGCCCACGCGGTTTCTGTGCTGGGGTGGACCGCGCCATCACGATTGTCGAAAAGGCCGTGGAGCAGTACGGCCCGCCCATCTACGTCCGTCACGAGATTGTCCACAACCCGCATGTCGTCAATCGGCTTCGTGAGCGTGGAGTCATCTTCGTTGAGGACATCGAAGAAGTTCCGGAAGGGGCACATGCCATCTACTCGGCGCATGGGGTGTCCCCGGCGGTGCGGGAAAAAGCGACTTCCCGGAAGTTGCAAGTGCTGGACGCGACTTGTCCGCTGGTGACGAAAGTTCATGGCGAAGCCCAGCGTTATGCCCGCAAGGACTACACCATCGTACTGGTCGGGCACCGCGACCATGTTGAGGTCGAGGGCACGGTTGGCGAAGCTCCGGAGCAGACGATTGTGGTGAGTTCGGTGGCCGAGGTGGAGGGTTTGGAAGTGACCGATGAAACGAAAGTTTCCTACCTCACGCAGACCACGCTCTCGCTGGACGACACAGCAGAAATTGTCGCGGCACTCCGGAAACGCTTCCCACAGATCGAAGGCCCAGCCAAGGACGACATCTGTTACGCAACTCAAAACCGTCAGAATGCGGTCAAGGCGTTGGCACAGGAGGTGGACTTGGTGCTGATCGTGGGAGCCGCAAACAGTTCGAACACGTTGCGGCTAGTGGAGGTTGCACAAGCGGCTGGTGTTGCTGCGGAGCGCATCGAATCCGCCGAGCAGGTGCGTCCGGAATGGCTCAAGAACTTGCGTCGCGTTGGCATCACCGCCGGAGCGTCTGCGCCGGAAGACATCGTGCAGGGCATCGTTTCCAAACTCCAGAGCCTTGTGGAGTCGAGTGCTGTCCGGACCCTTGAACTGGTGCAGGAGGACGTCACCTTCGCCCTGCCTGCGGTGTTGCGGGCTTAGGCTTCTTCGCCCATCAGCACCGACACATGCTCCCGCACACTTGTGGAGAGCGCCCTGAGATCGTAGCCTCCCTCCAACAGGCTGACCAGCCGTCCTCCAGCATATTGCTCGGCAACCTGCACCAGAGCGTGGGATAGCTCTCGATAACTGCGTTCGGTGAGGTTGAGGGAGGCGAGGGGATCGTCACGGTGTGCGTCAAACCCGGCGGAAACCAGCACGAACTGTGGTTGGTAATCTTCCAGCACGGGCAGCACCATCGTCCGGAAATGGTGCAGATACTCCTCGTCTTCGGTTCCCGCAGGCAGCGGCACGTTCACCGTGTAACCTGTCCCTTGCCCGGTTCCCTGTTCCTTCGCGAATCCGGTTCCGGGGTAGCAGGTGCGAGGGTCTTGGTGGGTGCTGATGAAGAGAACGTCCGGACGCTCCTCAAAAAGATGCTGGGTGCCGTTGCCGTGATGCACGTCAAAATCGACGATGGCGATACGCGAATAGCCGAGTTCACGGGCAAGGAATTCGGCGGCAAGAGCGATGTTGTTGAAAAAGCAAAAACCCATCGCGTGGTCCCGTTCCGCGTGGTGTCCGGGCGGGCGGACCGCGCAGAAGGCGTTGTCCAGCTGACGGTCGGAAACCTCCACGACCGCATCCAGCACCGCGCCCACGGCGTGGAGCGCGGCCTCGTAAGTTCCGGGCGACACCACGCAGTCCGGCGTGTCCAGCATCGTTGCGCCTCCGGAAGCGGCATCTTCTAAGCGGTCAATGTGTTTTCGCGTGTGCAGCAGGTTCACCTCGTGGGCTTCGGCTGGACGCCCGGAGCGTGTTTGCAGGCGGCTCAAAACGCCCTCGGCTTCCAAATGCTGCTCGATAGCCCGCAACCGGGAGGCGTTTTCCGGATGCGCCCCGGTGTCGTGGGTGAGGTAAATCGGGTTGGTGTAGAATCCGGTACTCATGGTTATCAATCAAACTCCTGCATGTAGATGTCCAGCACCATGACATAGACGATCGGGTGTTCAACGTCCTCCAGAATCGTCCGGGTCACTTGGTAGGCCACGCTGTCGTGTTCGAACTCACTGCCCTCTTCCAGATTTTCCACCTCCAGTTCCAGCAGCGCCCCCTCGGATTCTCCCAAGAGTCCGTGCATCCGGACCAAGATGGTTTGCTCGTTTTCCTCAGACATGCCCTCTTGTGTGAAATCCGCAACCTTTCGAGCAGGTTGTATTCTATCTTGAGAAAAAGGACAACCTGATTCGATCCAACTCACACTCAGCTTGAGATTCCGCACAGATTTGCCATCATCTCTGGATGGATTTCTCGCGCCAAAGCTCTTCCGAACCGTCTCCACTCGCCTCCCAAAAGCTCAATCCGATGCAACAGGCAGCACTGGCCACGGTGCTGGCGACAATCTTCCTGATTTTTGTGGGCGGGTTGGTGCGGGCTTCCGGAGCGGGGTTGGGGTGCCCAGACTGGCCGCGTTGCTGGGGACACTGGTGGCCACCTTCCGAGGTCAGTCAAATCGACGCCACCCGCTACGATCTCACACTGTTCAATCCGGTGAAGATGTGGACCGAGTACGTCAATCGGCTCATCGGCGTGACGATTGGGCTGTTCGTGCTGACGACGGCTGCACTCTCTTGGGGCTATCGGAAAACCTGCCCAGTCGTCTTCTACGGTTCGCTCGGTTCCGTTGCGCTGGTCGTCTTTGAAGGCTGGCTCGGCGGCATGGTGGTGCGTTCCGGACTCAAGCCGGGGATGGTGACGCTCCACATGTTCGCCGCCGTCGTGCTGGTGTGCCTGTTACTCTACGTCACCTTCCGGGCCACCGAAGAACGCTGGTCCACCGAGCTTCCGGAAGCCTTGCGGGGCCGACTGCTGTGGGTGGGATTGCTGCTGCTTGGCTGCACCTTGGTGCAAGTCGTGATCGGCTCGCAAGTTCGGGAAGCCCTCACCCACGTTGCTGAAACCCTGTCGCTGCCGCGAGCCGAGTGGATTGACGAGATCGGCTGGCTCGACCACGTTCACCGCAGTTTTTCGTGGGTGATTCTGCTGGCGGGGGTTTACCTCGCGTGGATCGTGTTCCGGCGGGAAACGCCGCCGCTGCTCCGGAAGCTGTGTTTCGGAACGCTGGCGATCATGCTCGCTCAAATCTTCTTTGGGGTGCTGCTGGTGTATGGCGGGATGCCGTGGCCCATGCAGTTGCTGCACACGGGAACCAGCGCCGTGTTGGTTTGCGCGGAGTGCCTCTTGCTCCTGCAACTCCGAAATCCCCGAAAAAATCCGCTGGCGACAACACCACCACTGTCTGCGGACCACCCTGCTTTTTCTCCGTGACCATGAATCTTGCTGTTTCCAACCGCACGGCCACTTCCGTGATCGGCGTGATCAGCGTCGGAGTGTTTGTTTTTCTGCTCTGGTTGCTCTACCTCCGGGAACCCGTCACCACCACAGAGACCCCGGACTTCAGCTTCATGCCCCTGCTCAACGCCATCCTCAACGGCCTGAGTGCGTGCTGCATCGCCGTCGGTGTCTGGGCGATCCGCAACGATCACCGCACCCTACACATCCGGATGATGCTCTCCGCCCTCACGCTTTCGGCGGTTTTTCTCGTGGGCTACATTGTGTACCACAGTTTCCACGGCAATACTCGTTTTCCAGGCGAGGGCTTGATCCGAGGCGTTTACCTCTTCATCCTCTTCAGCCACATCGTTCTCTCTGCGGTGATGCTGCCGATGATCTTCAGCACCGTTTTCTTCGCGGGAGCCGAGCGCTTTGAGTCGCACCGAAAACTGGCCCGCTGGACTTTCCCAATCTGGCTCTACGTCTCGGTCACGGGGGTGCTGGTTTACCTCATCCTCAAGCACTGGCCGTTCCCGGAAACTTGATTGCGAAGCTTTGGGTCTAATACCCCGCCCCTTGGGGCGAAAATTGAGTTTAGTTTTGCCAAGCTTTTCTCA